>CBFIDX010000020.1:0-35736 GCA_965661505.1 Flavobacteriales bacterium
TTATTCCTGACTTTGGTGGCTTTGTTGCCAATTATCAGTCGGCAAAAATAGACCCTGTTGTCAACCTAATGCATCCACCAAAAAAGCACATTGTTTTTAACAAAAGTTTGCAGAACAATGATGGGCTGTTAGTGAACGAATTAGCTTCTTGTGAAGGCATTAGTTTTAAAAATGCTCAGAAAGAAATACATGCTTATGTAAATGATTTAAAAGATAAAATTCTTTTACACAAAAAAGTGGTTATCGAAGGTGTAGGAACCATTATACAATCTAGTGATCAAACGCTTTTGTTTGTTCAAGACTTAACAACTAATCATTTACTTTCTAGCTACGGAATGAGCACCATTCAATCGCCGGTCATCATTAGGCAGGGTGTTCAAGAACGAATCGAAGCTAAAATAAAGCACCTTGATAAAGAACATTTACCTAGCAATAAAAAAGCATGGCTGAAAGTAGCAGCAGTATTAGCACCCTTGGTAATGATTTCTTTTATCGGCATTACTCAGCAACAAGAACTAAAAACTGCGGTTGCTAACCTTAACCCTTTTGCTAAAACAACTACGAGCCTTGTTAACAACACAGCGGCCGAGGCTTCTTTTGATTACGTCATTCATACTGCTAGTCATCAGATAGAAAGTGGGATCAAGCTTTCTTTCGAAGAAAAATTAGCTGCGGAAAAAATTGTTTCCGAAAACACTCCTACCCATTTTATCATTGCAGGAGCTTTTAGCACCGAAAGAAATGCCAATAAATTAGTTCGCAAACTCAAACGCTGGAATTTTGAGAATGCACGGGTAATCGGAAAAAGTAAAAACGGTTTACACAGAGTTTGCTATGATGGGTTCGTCAACTCACAGGAAGCCCTAAATTCACTTCAACAAATCAAGAGGACCAACGCTTCTGCTTGGCTCCTATCAATGTAAAAAATATGGCTTCAAAAACGCCCAAAGAAAGTTTTGCTACGCTTACCGAGATGGTACTTCCTAACGACACCAATAATCTTGACAACCTCATGGGGGGTCGTTTATTACACTGGATGGACATTGCTACAGCGATAGCGGCACATCGCCATTGCGGAAGAATTGTCGTGACTGCCTCTGTCAATAATGTATCATTCAATCAAGCCATTCCAAGAGGCAGTATTGTCACTATGGAAGCAAAAGTATCGCGTGCTTTTAAATCTTCTATGGAAGTATTTGTAGATGTATGGATGGAAAACATGAAAAGTAAAGGGCGTGTAAAATGCAATGAAGCCATTTATACTTTTGTAGCAGTTGATCAATTAGGAAATCCTATAGAAGTACCTTCAATTACACCAGAAACAGAAGAAGAAAAACTACGATTTGAGGGTGCTTTAAGAAGGCGACAACTCAGCCTTATTTTAGCGGGTAGAATGCAGCCCAATGAGGCCACTGAATTAAAAGCATTATTTGCTGGAGAGTAAAGACAAATCAATCTCGTTCATGCATTTGAAATGCCCTTTGGGGCATTTTTTGTACCCAATCTTTGAGCAAGGTCGGCAACTCAAATTCTTTACCTCTAAAATCTGATACTGATCATTCGCCACGTAGGGGTACATTCCAAACTCTGGAACCGTATTTCCCCAGATAGATACAATCCTTTTTTGAAGTGCTGCGGCAATGTGCATCATTCCAGTATCGTGTGTAATTACCCTCTCAGAATGTTGCAAAACATAAGCCGACTGTTGAATGGTTAAGACGCCACAACTATTCAACACATGCGAATGTGTTTTTGCAATGACAGCGCCCTGGGGCTCATCTTCGGGCCCACCCACTAATACGATGGGATCTGTAATTCGTTGGCAAACCTCCTGCAGTTTATGTAGAGGCAATAGTTTGGTGGCATGTTGCCCGCCGATGACCAAAGCCACATACTTTTTTGGTAAAATGAAGTTAGCTGGTAATTGAAGAGAAGGACTGATAAAAAAATCCAAACCTGCACAATCATTTTTCACCCCCAAGTGAGATACCGTTTCTAAATAACGATCTACTATGTGCTGTTTAGGCAAGCGATTAATTTTAAAGGTTGTTAACAACCACTTTTGAAAGTTGAGCTTATGATAGCTTTTAGAAGGGACTCCCAGCGCTTTTTTTACAGTTGCACTTCGTAAGTTATGGTGTAAATCAATAAGCAAGTCAAAACCCTCTGTTTTTAAGTTATCCAAGCCCTCCTCAATGGCATGTAAGTGATGTAAATGAGGGTTATTTTCAAGCAAACAGAAAAAACGCTTTTGTGTTAGCAGGTGTACCTCCGCATTCAGCTGTTTTTTTAAGCATCGAATAACCGGGGTGGTCAATACAATATCGCCCATTGAACTGAAACGAAGGAGCAGTATTTTTAAGGGTTTAGACATCCGCTCAAAGCTAAAGAATTTATCCTAATTTTGCCGGCATGCATCTGATAGACACTCATACACACTTATTTGCTAAGCAATTTGAACATGATCGTAGCGAATGCGTACAGAGAGCTATAAAAGAAGGAGTCCAGCAAATGCTCCTTCCAAATATTGATAGCTCCACCATTTCCTCTATGATGGAGCTATGTCAGCAGTTCCCACAAAACTGTTTCCCAATGATTGGCTTACATCCCTGTGATGTAAAAGCCAATTATCAAGAAGAACTTGAAATTGTAGAGCGATGGTTACAAAAAGAGCAATTTATTGCCATCGGAGAAATAGGCATGGACTTGCATTGGGACAAAAGCACTCAAAAAATTCAAGAAGAGGCTTTTCGTCAACAAATAGCTTTGGCTAAAAAATACAAACTACCCATTGCCATTCATGTAAGAGATTGCTTCGATGAGGTACTTTGTCTTGTGGATGAATTAAATGACGAAAACCTAACAGGTGTTTTTCATTGTTTTACAGGAACAGAGAAACAAGCCCACCACATCCTGTCTTATGGAGGCTTTAAGTTGGGAATTGGAGGTGTAGTAACCTTCAAAAATAGCGGACTTGACCAAACGCTTAAGGGCATTCCGTTGCAACAACTTTTATTAGAAACCGATAGCCCTTACTTAGCACCCACCCCACACAGAGGTAAAAGAAATGAAAGCAGTTACTTGCTTTTAATTGCCCAAAAACTAGCAGAAATCTACCGACTGAGCCTCGAAGAGGTGGCGACCATCACTACTCAAAACGCAAAAGAACTATTCGGGATATGAGTGTAGAAAAATCGATACTACTGATCTATACTGGCGGAACCATTGGCATGCAAAAAGGAACGGATAATTCCCTTGTCCCTTTCGATTTTGAGCGATTTATAAAGGAAGTGCCCGAGTTAAATTCTATTGATATTACCTTGCAGAGCCTTGCTTTTAAAAATCCGATAGACTCCTCCAATATGCATCCCGATAACTGGGTGGATCTGGCCGAAATCATCGAAAAAAATTATAAAAAGTACCATGGCTTTGTGATCTTGCACGGATCGGACACGATGGCTTACACCGCTTCAGCCCTCAGTTTTTTGTTAGAAAACCTAAGCAAGCCTGTCATCTTAACTGGTTCTCAATTACCCATTGGAATTCGCCGTACTGATGCTAAAGAAAATCTCATTACAGCCATCGAAATAGCAGCCAGTGGTCAAGTAAGTGAAGTAGCAGTTTATTTTGAATATAAACTACTAAGAGGCAACCGTACTGTAAAGGTAAAAGCCGAACATTTTGAGGCGTTTGACTCGCCCAACTATCCTTATTTGGCACAAGCTGGAGTTCATATTCATTACCACAACAATAGCCCAGCTAAAGTCCCGCAAGCCTTCCTTGCACATAAAAGTATGGACACTTCTGTTGCACTCTTAAAATTATATCCTGGCATCTCATTAGAAATAGTCCAAGCTATTTTAGGGTCAAGCAGCAAAGGGATTATATTGGAAACATACGGATCGGGCAATGCCCCTACTCATACTACTTTTTTAAATGCCATTAGTGAGGCCATAGAGAGCGGAAAAATCATCCTCAACATCAGCCAGTGTTTATCAGGATCGGTAAGTCAAGGGTTTTACGAAACCAGTTCAAAGCTAGAAGCAATGGGTGTAGTTAGTGGCAAAGACATGACCAGCGAAGCAGCCCTTACCAAAATGATGTTTTTATTAGGACAAAAAATACCTCATCATCAGCTAAAAAAACAACTAAGCATTTCTCTACGAGGAGAGCTATCCTAACTCATTTTCATTTCCTATTTTTGCAGGCCCGGTGAGGTGGCCGAGTGGCTTAAGGCGCACGCTTGGAAAGCGTGTAAACGGGAAACTGTTTCGGGGGTTCGAATCCCTTCCTCACCGCAATAAAAACAGGAATGACTCTTTTGAGTGATTCCTGTTTTTTATTTGAAGAGTTGAAAACCCTTGTTCTAAATGAAATCAGTCTTGATGTTTGGTTCGTTGCATCAAGGCAAAGAACAAGTAAGAAAAGAAAGCCTTTCGAACATAGCGCTTTAAAACAGGCAAGTATAGGAGCGGTAATTTTTTGTGAACCCTATGTCTGTAATTAATTATAATTTTACATCTAATTGAAAGAGTATCCACGTGGCAAAACCCAACATATACATTATTGGCGCAGGCATCAGCGGACTAATTGCCGCTATGGTGCTAGAGGAAAAAGGCCATTGCCCCATTGTTTTGGAACAATCGGACAGAGTGGGTGGTAGGCTAAAAACGGATATTATAAAAGGCTACCAGTTAGACCGCGGTTTTCAAGTACTGCTGTCGGCCTACCCTGCTGCCCAAAAATACCTCGATTATGAGCAGCTACATCTACAAGAACTTAAGGCTGGAGCCTGTATCTTTAAAAACAATAAAGCGCAACTCTTTGGCGATCCTTTGCGCGATCCATCCTTATTGTTTCCAAGTATTATGTCGGGCATAGCAAAACCATCGGACTTATTAAAAATAGCGAAACTCACTTTTCGCTTAAAAAATAAATCGCTCAGTAGTATTTTTCAAGAAAAGGAAGAAAGCACACTAGAGATGCTTCAAAAATTAGGTTTCTCGAATCAGTTAATTAAGGAGTTCTTTAAACCCTTTTTTAGCGGCATCTTTTTAGAGAACCAATTGATTACTTCTAGCCGCATGTTCCGTTTTGTTTTTAAAATGTTTGCAGAAGGAAATGCCTTTATCCCCAAAGGAGGAATAGAGGCTATTCCCCTACAGCTAAAAGAAAAATTACAACAAACAAGCTTTCGTTTTCATACTTCAGTAAAAACAGTAAATAAAAAGAGCATTCAATTAGAAAACGGAGAAGTGTTGAACAGCGACTACACCCTCATCGCCACAGATGCCAAACAGTTGATTGAACCAACAAAGGGGAAACAACTAAAATGGAAAAGTTGTCAGACTTTGTATTTTACTAGTCCCAACCGCATTATTGAACAAAGCTTTATTGGCTTAATCAGTCAGCCTGATGGCTTTATAAACAACCTTTTTTACCACAGCAGTATTGAAATGGCAGAATCCAAAAAGGAGGAGTTATTATCGGTTACAGTAGTGCGGAAACACCAACTTAGCCAGAAGGCACTTATCCAAAAGGTAAAGGAAGAGCTTAAGTTGCTCTGTGGTATTGAAAACCTTCAGTTTCTTCATCTTTACGATATTAAAAACGCCTTACCCAACTTGCAGAATCTACAATACTCCCCTACTAAAGAGAATAGCAAGCCAAAGGAAGGGGTCTATGTGGCGGGAGACCATACCGCTAACAGTTCTTTAAACGCCGCCATTCTTTCGGGTGAACAAGCAGCATTTATGTTATTGGAAGACCTAGGTAAACACTCCTACTAAAAGGCATCAAAAGACCCTAATTTTTAGAAAAACCCTCCTCTTTCAACAATAGTTTGTTATTTTTGTATAGCTTTTTAATATTATTTTTATACAGTTTATTTTTAACATTCAAACATAAGCAGCATAAAAGCAGAAGTAAGCAACTAAAAAAATGGATAAAATAGAAGCATTAACCCCACGTCAAGCGGACAGAGTTATTGAAATGGCTTGGGAAGATCGAACCCCATTCGAAGCCATCACTTACCAGTTTGGCTTGTCTGAAGCGGAGGTAATTAAACTGATGCGTACCACTTTAAAAGAGCGTTCCTTTAAACTCTGGCGAAAGCGTGTACAAAGCGGGGTAAGCAGCAAACACAGTAAAAAAAGAAGCAAGGACATAGAGCGGTTTAAATGCAGCAGACAAAAATCCATTTCGAATAACAAAATAAGCAAGCGATGAGTTTTAGCACCCAGCTTTCAGAGATTGAATGGATGATGCGCCATATTAAAGCGGCTAAATATGCTGCAAGCCGCAATTATAAAAATGGGGCAGTAAGCCGGCTAGGACCCTATATTTCTAGAGGAGTGCTTTCCACCAAAAAAATCTATACTCACCTAAAGTCAACTGGTGTTTCTTGGCAAAAAGCAGAAAAATTCATCCAAGAATTAGCGTGGAGAGATTATTGGCAAGAAGTATGGATTGCAAAAGGAGAGGGTATTTTTTCTGATCTTAAAAGAGAGCAAGAAAATGTGGTGTCACAGCAAATACCACAAGCAGTTATAAATGCCCAAACTGGTATTGAAGCAATCGATGAAGGGATTAACGAATTGATAAAAACAGGCTATATGCACAACCACATGCGCATGTATGTAGCTGCTATTTGTTGCAATGTAGGGCAGTGTCATTGGAGCAAGTCGGCCCGCTGGATGTACTATCATTTATTAGATGGTGATTTGGCCAGCAACATGCTAAGTTGGCAATGGGTAGCAGGAAGCAATGCTAACAAAAAATATTATGCTAATCAGTCAAATATCAATGCCTTTTTTGAAAGTGCTCAACGAAAAACATTTCTGGATAGAAGTTATGAAAGCTTTGATCAGATGGAAATCCCTGAAGTATTAAAGAAACACACTACAGCCAATCTGCAATGCTCACTAGAGGGAATTACCTCTGATGAAATTGATAGCAAACAAACTACACTGGTTTATAACTACTACAACTTAGATCCTTATTGGCACGGTGAGGAGGAGCTACAACGTGTTTACTTACTAGAGCCTTGGCTTTTTGAAAAATTTCCTATTTCCAAAAAATGCCTGGATTTTAGCATTGCTCTTTCTAAAAACATCCAAAACATTAAAATTTTTGTAGGAGATTTTAAAAGCTTGCAACAAAAAATTGGACATGAATCCTTAATCTATAAAGAACACCCACTCAATCAACACTACCAAGGAACTGAGGAAAACAGAGATTGGCTCTGTTCGGTAAAGGGTTATCATAAATCATTTTTTTCTTTCTGGAAAAAGTGCAAAAAAGAAATTCAGTGGTAAAAGAAAAAATCAATATCGTTTGGTTCAAAAGGGATTTACGAACACAAGACCATCATCCATTACAACAGGCTGAAAACAGTTCCTTAGACTACCTCTGTATTTATATTTATGATCCAAAAAAAATGAATCAACCGGATAGCTCTTTGCGGCATCATCAGTTCGTTTATCACTCCATCCTTGATGTAAATAAAACCCTGAAAAGATACAATCGAAAAGTATTGATCTTTCATGAAGAATCACTGAGTGTTTTTCAATACTTATCTGAAAATTTTTCTGTCAAAAATGTTTTTTCATACCAAGAGTCAGGCACACGCACCAGCTGGAATATTGACAAATCCGTTGAAACTCATTTTAAGCAAAACAATATTGAATGGAAACAGTACCAAAGAGATGGTATAATAAGAGGCATTCAGGATCGAAAAATGTGGGATAAAAAATGGTATGAAACAGTATATCAACCCATTATAAAAAACAGCTTTTCTAATTCAAAAATTAAGCAATTACATACCCCATATCCAATAAATAACATACTACTTAAAGAGTTAATAGACTATCCAGAAACTTTTCAAAAGGCGGGAGAACAATATGCATATGCGTACCTTCAATCTTTCACAAAATCACGTGGGAAAGACTATAGCTATTTCATTTCTAAACCCTTGGAAAGTAGAAAATCTTGCGGCAGGATATCTCCCTATTTATCTTGGGGAAACATAAGTATTAAACAAGCCTTTCAGCACATTAAAAGCCACGCAAATTACCCCCATCACAAAAGAAGTTTTAATGGCATACTAACGCGCTTAAAATGGCACTGCCATTTTATTCAAAAGTTTGAAGTGGAGTGTGATTATGAAACAAGGTGCATTAACAGAGGCTACGAAAGTTTGTCCTACAGCGATAACCTACAACTTATGGAAGCTTGGAAAAAAGGAATAACAGGTTATCCCTTGGTAGACGCCTGCATGCGCTGCTTACAAAAAACTGGATGGATTAACTTTCGCATGCGGGCCATGCTGGTTTCCGTTTTTTGTCATCACTTCGATTGTAATTGGAAAAATGGAGTATATCATTTGGCTCAACTATTTTTAGATTACGAGCCAGGAATTCATTACCCACAGTTTCAGATGCAAGCAGGTACCACTGGCATCAACACCGTGCGTATGTACAACCCTGTAAAGCAATCGAAGGATCATGATCCGAAGGGAATATTTATTAGGACATGGGTACAGGAATTAAAAGAGGTGCCTGATAATTTTATACATGAACCCTGGAAAATGACCTCGATAGACAAGGCATTTTTAGGGATCAACATCGATTACCCCTCACCTCAAGTTGACTTGATGGAAGCGGGTAAAAAAGCCCGTAAAAAGCTCTGGGGACATCGAAAAAGCAAATTAGTTAAAGACGAAAGCAAACGAATTATTCAATTACATACCAGAAACAAACATGCTGCTAACAAAAAATGACATTCAAAAATTAGACCGAAAGTACCGACTTAATTTAATCAATTCCATTACGGGTATAAAACCAGCTAATTTGGTTGCTAGCCGTTCGTCAGATGGGTTTGATAATGTAGCCATATTTTCTTCTTTAGTTCACCTGGGTTCAAACCCTGCTCAGCTAGGGCTGGTAATGCGACCTCAAACCAATGCTAGAAAAGACACCTATTCTAACATCCAAGAAACGGGTTTTTATACCATTAATCACATCTCTAAAAGCTTTATTAAAAAAGCCCATTATACCTCAGCAAAACTTCCCAAAGAAGAATCGGAATTTGATCGGATGAAATTAGAACGTGAATTCAAAGATGGTTTTTATGCCCCATTTGTTGGTGATAGCGCCATTAAAATTGGAATGAAACACTTAGAAAGCATGGAGTTGCCCAATGGTTGTCTTTTTATCATCGGAGAAATTGCACTGGTTGATGTTCCTGACAAATCCGTCAATGAATTGGGCCAAATAAACTTAGCACAATACCAAGCCGTTGGCATTGCTGGGCTTAACAGCTACTACAAGCTTGAAAAATTAGCCAGCTATCCTTACGTACGTACCCACGAAATTCCCGAGTTTGATGTCTAAAAGCCACTTGCCATCAAAAGTTTGTATCGTATGCAGCCGGCCTTTTAATTGGAGAAAAAAATGGAAGCGGGACTGGGAAAAAGTCAAATATTGCAGCGAGCGTTGCAAACGAACTAAAAAATAAAATGAAAGCAGTTAATTTAATTTTTCCGCATCAACTTTTTATCCAAAGTGAATTAGTAGATAATGATCACGAAATTTACCTGTTAGAAGAATATTTATTTTTTTCACAGTATCCCTTTCACAAACAAAAAATTGCTTTTCATAGGGCCAGTATGAAAACCTATGAAAACTACTTAAAAGGAATAGGGAAAAAAGTACACTACATCGAGGCCAGTAATCCCTTGTCTGATATTCGAAATTTTGATCAAGAAATCCGTGAAAAAAAAATTGGTCAAATTCACCTAATTGATCCAACAGATGATTGGCTGATGAAAAGAATTCAAGGCATCAGTAAGGATATTGAACTAAAGGTCTTCGAAAACAAACTATTCATTAATAGTAAGAAAGATTTATCTTCTTTTTTTAGAGCCGAAAAAAAATCTTTTTTTCAAACTACCTTTTATAAGCAACAACGAAAGAGGCTACATATTTTGCTAGATGAAGATCAAAAACCGGTGGGCGGAAAATGGACATTTGATGCAGAAAACAGAAAAAAATACCCCAAGGGTAAAACACCTCCACAGATACGCTTGCCCAAAACTTGCAAAGTGTGGCAGGAAGCTCTGCTTTACGTAAAAGAAAATTTTCAAGAAAACCCTGGCGAACTTAATCCGATTAAGCACTACCCCATTTCTTTTGAGGAAGCACAGACTTATCTTGAGCAATTTTTAACACAACGGTTTTCAGAGTTTGGCATTTATGAAGATGCCATCTTAAAAGAGTCTTCAACCCTCAATCATAGCTTGTTATCTCCGCTGATGAACGTAGGCCTTTTGCAGCCACTAGAAGTAGTAAATAAAGCCCTAAGCTATGCAGAAAAAAATAACATTCCAATTAATTCCACAGAAGGCTTTGTTCGACAAATTATCGGATGGAGGGAGTTTATTCGTGGCATGTACCTTTGTAAGGGAGGTTACTCGAGAACGAAAAATTTTTGGAATTTCAAGCGAAAAATACCTGCAAGCTTTTACGATGGTACCACGGGCATTGAACCAATAGACAATACCATTAAAACCATCCTCAAAACGGGTTACTGTCATCACATAGAACGACTAATGGTGTTGGGGAACTTTATGCTCTTATGCGAGTTTGACCCCATGGATGTTTACAAATGGTTTATGGAACTTTTTATTGATTCCTATGATTGGGTAATGGTGCCTAATGTTTATGGAATGTGCTTATTTGCAGATGGCGGTACTTTTGCCACCAAACCTTATATCGGCGGCTCCAACTACATAAAAAAGATGAGTAACTACAAATCAGGGCAATGGTGTGAAGTATGGGATGCCCTATTTTGGAGGTTTGTGATCAAACATCAAGGTTTTTTCTTGAAAAATCCGAGGACATCCATGCTGGCGTATAGCGTAAATAGAATGGAAGATTCTAAAAAACAAAATCACATTACGCTAGCAGAAGCATTTTTAAAAACCTTATAAAATACTAAATCACAACGGCTTGCCCACACTTTTTAGGCATTAGAAAAGAATCCACTTGGGTAAGTTATATAATTGTGTAAATTTGCCTGTATTGTAATTTTGAATTCAAAAACTAAACAGAAACAAAAATGAAAAAGTTATTTGCATTAATAGCGTTAATAGGAATCATCACCTTCGGCGCAAGCAATGTAGTGTTTGCAGATGGAGATACCACTGCAACAGAGCAAGTTGAAACTGCTAATACTACAGCAGAAACAATGGAAGAAACAGCTACAGAAGAGGCTGTTGAAGAAAGTCAATCATTCCATCAGGTAATTAAGCAAAAATTCATTGAAGGAGGTCCTTCCTTTATGGGTATCGTTTTAATCTGTCTTATCCTTGGTTTAGCACTTTGTATTGAGCGTATTATTTACTTAAACAAAGCGACTACAAACACCGAAAAATTACTATCAGACGTAGAAGGTGCTTTGAAGTCTGGAGGCATTGATTCTGCTAAAGATGTTTGTCGCAATACGGCTGGCCCTATTGCAAGTATCTTCTACCAAGGTTTGGATCGTTCTAGCGAAGGCATTGACGTAGTTGAAAAATCTGTAGTAGCTTATGGATCCGTACAAATGGGATTATTAGAAAGAGGATTATCTTGGATTTCTTTGTTTATTGCCTTGGCACCAATGCTTGGTTTCATGGGTACCGTAATCGGTATGATTGGTGCTTTTGACGCTATTGAAGCAGCAGGAGACATCTCTCCATCACTAGTAGCAGGAGGTATTAAAGTAGCACTTTTAACAACAGTATTTGGTCTAATTGTAGCCATTATCCTACAAACATTCTACAACTATTTGGTAGCTAAAATTGATAGCATTGTAAATAACATGGAAGATGCTTCAATCTCATTGATTGACATCTTAGTAAAAAATAAATAATCACTATGTCAGATTTCTTAATAAACGCTGGTTTATGGCTGACCTACATTATGGTAGCGGGTGGGGCATTGGCTGCCATCGCTTTTCCGATAATGTTTTTAGCTAAAAATCCAGAAAAAGCCAAAGGAGCATTAAAGGCTATTGGTGGTTTGATAGCCGTTATTGTTATCTCCTTCATCCTTGCTTCTGGCGAAATTATGGAGTTTCCTGGTTCTGAAAAATTCGGTATGACTGAATCTTCTACCAAAAGAGTAGGCATGGGTTTAATCGCATTCTACTTTTTAGCTTTAGGAGCAATAGGTGCTGTATTGTATGCAGAGCTAGGCAAATTATTTAAAAAATAGGTATGGCAAGACGAGCAAAAGGTGCTTCTGAGATTAATGCAGGCTCTATGGCCGACATTGCATTCTTGCTCTTGATTTTCTTCCTTGTAACAACTACGATGGACGTGGACACTGGATTAGCGAGAAAGCTACCCCCCATGCCTGAAGAAGAAATACAGCAAGAAGATTCTCAAATTCTAGCAAAGAATATTTATGTTGTTTTAGTTAACTCTAATGATCAGTTACTGGTAGAAGGGGAGTTTATGGACATCTCGCAATTGAGAGATGGAGCAAGAACGTTCATCAATAACAATGGCCGAGATCCAGAATCTTCTGACAACCCACAAAAAGCGATTATCTCTTTACAAAACGATAGAGGTACTTCTTATGACATGTACATCCAAGTTCAAAACGAACTAGCTGCAGCCTATCATGAATTGAGAGATGCCAAGTCGCTGAACGATTTTGGGATGAAGTTTAATGAGCTAAGTAAAGACAAACAAAAAGAGATTCGAAAAGAATACCCTCAAAAAATCTCTGAAGCTGAACCTAAAAATATAGGAGGAGAATAATTATGTCAAAGTTTAGAAAAAATAACGGCAAAGAAACGCCAGGCATTTCTACAGCATCGCTGCCTGATATTGTATTTATGTTACTTTTCTTTTTCATGGTAACAACCGTCATGCGAGAAACAACCATTATGGTAAAACAAAGCATGCCCGATGCAACAGAAATAAAAAAGTTGGAAAAAAAATCTTTGGTGAGCTACATTTATATTGGAGCTCCCGTAGAACGCATGCAAGCCACCTACGGAACAAAGGCACGTATTCAACTTAACGATGCTTTTGCAACTGTCGATGATATTGCCCAATTTATTACTTCTGAGCGTGCTGCTAGAGATGAAAAAGAGGTCCCATTTATGACAACTTCTATTAAAGCAGACAAAGACACACGCATGGGCGTAGTAACTGATGTAAAGCAAGAACTAAGAAAAGCCAATGCATTAAAAATAAACTACTCTACACGTAAGCGTGTCATCCAAGAGTAGGTTATTTTTAATTAAATGATAAAAAAACCGCTTCCTAATGTAGCGGTTTTTTTGTGCCTTTTTTATCCGAAAGTTCTTTGAAGATGTATAGCAGTAAAAGAGTACCAACGACACTTACTACAAGTTCAAGGCCAAACTCCGAATTTTCTAAAGTGGACTGAAGCGGCTCTAATCCTGAAAAGTATGTCATTAAGACAGCTAAGGCATTGTTGGTAAAATGAGCGATGATGGGTAGCCATAAAGAGCCCGTCCAAACTAGCATATAGCCCAGCAATGCTCCCAATAACATACGTGGAAAAAAGCCTAAAAACTGCATGTGAACAGCACTAAATAAAAAAGCGGTGAGCCAAACACTGAGGTGTATATTTGACTTCCATTTATAAACTAATTTTTGAATGAGGCCGCGAAACAACAACTCCTCGCCCAGGGCGGGAATAACAGCAATAATAAGTAAGTTGATCAGAAGGTCTAATGGAGTATTCATTACCAAAAATGCTTGGGTCATTCGCATAGCATCCGATTCTGCTTGGCGCATCCAATTTTCTAAGGGTTGCAAAAAAGAGGGTAAATGCAATGCTTCATTCCATATTGCCAAGGCATTTACTAGAGGCATCGAGAACAACATGATGGCTACCACCAATAACAACTGCTGCCTATTAAAACCTCCCCAAGCTAATTTTGTATTGGTAAAATAAGTAAACAATAAAGGAGGTACTACAAAAAGACCTATGGCCGAACAAGCTTGTATCCATTTTAACACACCCATTGTGCTTCCTTGATGTAGATCAATCATATTGGGGGTGCCCCCAACTAAAATAGCCGTCATTCCGATCAATGAAAATACCACAAACGAAAAAATAATTAATAACAAAAGATAAAACACTTGCATTTGAGTGGTTGCTGATTGCCAAATCCCTTTCATTCTTTATTTATTCGTTAATTTTGTAACCCTAATTGTGAGTGTAAAGATAGGAAATATAGACCTGGGAGATTTTCCGTTATTATTAGCGCCAATGGAGGACGTGAGCGATCCTCCTTTTAGAGCCTTGTGTAAAAAACACGGTGCGGATGTAATGTTTACGGAATTCATCTCTTCAGAAGGCCTGATTCGTGATGCGGCAAAAAGTGTTCAGAAACTAGATATTTTTGAATACGAACGACCCATAGCCATTCAAATTTTTGGTCACGATATCCAGTCGATGCGTCAATCAGCTGCCATTTGTGAAAAAGCACAACCCGACTTTATTGACATCAACTATGGGTGTCCCGTAAAAAAAGTGACCTGCAAGGGTGCTGGATCAGGAATTCTCAAAGACATTCCCAAAATGGTTAGCATGACCAAAGAAATTGTAGAAGCTACCAACCTACCCGTAACGGTTAAAACACGTTTGGGTTGGGATGAAAGTTCCAAACACATTGTAGAAGTAGCTGAACGATTGCAAGATGTAGGGATACAAGCCATAAGCGTGCACGGTCGTACCAGAAAACAAATGTATAAGGGAGAGGCTGATTGGAGCCTAATTGCTGCTATAAAAGAAAATTCGCGCATGCACATACCCGTTTTTGGAAACGGTGATGTTGACAGTCCGGAAACTGCAAAGCACAAGAAAGACACCTATGGGGTAGACGGGATCATGATTGGTAGAGCATCCATAGGGTATCCTTGGATTTTTAATGAAATCAAACATTTTTTGAACACAGGGGAGCATTTGGCCAAACCTACTATGAAAGAACGTTTAGACTTGTGTAGAGAACATTTGGATTTTTCCTTAAAATGGAAGGGACAGGTATTAGGAGTGGTAGAAACAAGAAGGCATTATACTAATTATTTTAAGCACATCCCTAATTTTAAAGAATACCGTATGCGTCTTGTTACTGCTAATGATCCACACGAGATTTTTGATACATTAAATGAGATTGAACACTCTTTTGGAAACTATGAATTTGCCTAATGAAAGAAACACGCATCAATAAGTTTTTAAGCGAAGCGGGCTTTTGTTCTAGAAGAGCAGCTGATAAATTGATTGAAGAAAGACGTGTTACCATTAATGGAATCGTTCCCGAAATGGGCACTAAAATAATAGCTGGAGATGAGGTTTGTGTTGATGGAGAGCGCATCACAAAAAGTACTGAAAAAGCTGTTTACTTGGCTTTTAACAAGCCTGTAGGCATTGTTTGTACTACGGATACACGAGTAGAAAAAGACAATATTATTGACTATATCGGCTATCCTAAACGCATATTTCCTATTGGTCGCTTAGATAAACCTAGTGAAGGACTTATTTTTCTGACCAATGATGGTGACATTGTAAACAAGATTTTACGTGCTCGTAACAATCATGAAAAAGAATACATAGTTACCGTTAATCGCCCAATAACAAAAAAATTTGTAGAACAAATGCGAAACGGCGTTCCTATTTTAGAGACCGTTACTCGCAAATGTAAGGTAGAACAGATTTCTAAATTCACATTTAAAATTATCCTTACTCAAGGGTTGAACCGGCAAATTAGGCGCATGTGTGAGTTTTTGGACTACCGTGTAAAAAAGCTGAAACGTGTGCGTATAATGAATGTACAGCTAGATCTTCCTGTAGGTAAATGGCGCGACTTGTCTAAACAAGAGATTGAAGAAATTAATCGGCTTTGTGCTACTTCCTCTAAAACAATTAATAGTCACTTATAGGTTTTTTTTCAACTGTAAGGCCGGAATCCAAGCTGCAACTGCACCAATAGATAAAACGATAAGTGTCACGATGGCCACATCTTTACTTTGAATGGATACAGGATACTGATCAATTACGAAAGAACCTGCGCCCATCGTTATAAAACCCCACTTTATCTGCGCCCAACAAAAAATCAAGCCAATAAACAAACCTACTATTGCTCCAACAAGTGTTGTTAGCAGACCTTCCATCCAAAACAACTGTTGTAATTGACTGTTGTTTAAACCCATGAATGAAAGTACTCGGATGTCTTTTTTCTTATCGATAATCAGCATGCTTAATGAGCCAATGATGTTAAAAGTAGCAATGATTAAGATAAAAGTGAGTATTAAAAAAACCGCCATCTTTTCGGAGTTTAATATTTGATATAAAAAAGCATGTTGCTGATAACGATTTTGTACGATGTAGGTACTTCCTAGAGCAGTTTGCAATTCCTCTTGCAAAGCTTCCATTTCACTATCCTTGCAATGCACTTCTAAAGCACTAAGCACATTTGATCTTTCAAGTATCTTTTGCACATTGTTAAGTGAGGTGATGACATAGGTAGCATCAAAATCGGCTTGTATGCCAAAGATACCAACAGGAATTAAGCTACTTTGAGAAAAGGCATCTGATGCATTTAAGAGGTGTTTTTTTTCTCTTTTAGGAACAAACAACTGTAAAGGATTCATGATGTCCCCAACACCTATTGAAAGATGATAAGCAACGCCTTGACCTAAAATAGCAGTCTTTTCCGATGCATAGCCGTCAAAGTAGGTGCCCGTAAGTAGCATACTGTCAACATTATTGATTTTTTTAAACTGTTCATCTACCCCTTTCAGGGTTGCTATGTATTCTTTGTTTTTGTATTTTAAGAGGACTTTTTCTTCTAAAATTTCTGAGTACAACAAGGCACGTTCATCCAGCACCAATTTAGCTGAGTCTGCCTCAAACACTTTGCCCTCAGCAGCGGTAATTTTAATGGCAGGATCAAAAGCATTGTATAGTGAAAGGACTAGATTTTCGAAACCATTAAATACCGATAAAACTATAATTAAAGAGGCAGTACCTACAGCTACACCAAGCATAGATACATACGATATGATGTGTACAACACTACGAGAACGTTTTGCAAAAAGGTAGCGCTTGGCTATGTAAAAAGGAACATTCAAGCCTGTTATTTTAGAAGTGCATCAATGTTTTGAGCATAATCAACGGAATCGTCTAGAAAAAATTTTAAAGAAGGTACTTTTCGCATCTGATTCCTAACCCTTAAGGCCAATTTCTTTCGTATAAAAGCAGATTTTATTTCAATCTGCGATAGCAAGGACTCTTTGTCCTCTACCCCAAAGACAGAAAGATAAACACGCGCTACTGACAAATCTGAAGAAATACGCACCACCGTTACAGAAACGAAAGAAGTACCCAGAAGAGATTTCCCTTCTAATTGAAAAATTTCTGATAAATCCTTTTGTAGTTGGCGAGAAATCTTTTTTTGACGGGTGCTTTCCATGTAGCAAAGATAATTTTTTTGAATTTGCAAACGTCAAATTAAATACATTTGCACTTATGAAGGAGTTTTTCCGTATTCTAAAATTTGCAAAGCCTTATTGGCTTTACGGGCTTGCAAATGTTTTTTTCAATATTTTAACTGTTGTTTTTTCTTTGGTTTCATTAACCATGGTTATTCCTTTTTTAGGACTGCTTTTTGGAACGCAGGAAAAAGTATATGAAGCTCCCGAACTTGCCTTGAATACGCAATCGATCACACAAAATTTTTACCATCAAATAACGCTTGTTATAGACCAAAAAGGAGAAGTAGAAGCACTTCTATTTATTTGCATATTGGTGTTTGTTTCATTCTTTTTCCGAAACCTTTTCAGATACCTTGCCCTTTATTTTTTATCTCCTATACGTAACGGTGTAGTTCAAGACATTCGCAACACTTTACATAATAAAGTGTTGATGTTGCCCATAGGCTATTACACCGAAAAAAGGAAAGGGGACATCATTTCAAGAATGACTGCTGACCTAGTAGAAATAGAATGGTCCATCATGAGCTCCCTAGAAATGATTTTTAAGGATCCTTTAAACATCCTTATTTACTTGTTAACGCTGGTAGCAATAAGCCCTCAGCTAACTCTTTTTGTGATTATTCTTTTTCCAATAACTGGTTATTTAATCGCCCGAATAGGAAAAAGCTTGAGAAGGACTTCTGACAAGGGGCAGCGTCAAATGGGAGACCTACTTTCCAATATTGAAGAAAACATTAGCGGTTTACGGATTATTAAAGCTTTTCATGCAGAAGAAAATACCCAAAAGCATTTTGAAAAAAGCAGCCAACGATACAGCAATATCATGACACGCTTACTTCGAAAAAAAGACCTTTCTTCTCCCATGAGTGAGTTTTTAAGTACTCTAGTTTTGATCTGTGTTATGTGGTTTGGAGGACAATTGGTCTTAGACACTGATCGTTTGCTCTCTCCAGAAGCGTTTATTGGATACATTGTTATCTTTTCTCAAATCATTCCACCTGCAAAATCCTTTACCTCCGCTTTTTATCATATCCAAAAAGGAAGTGCTTCCGCCAAAAGAGTATGTGAAATATTAGATGAAGAAAACCCAATACAAGATCCCACCCAACCAAAAGGAAAAGCATTCTTAAACGAAAACATACAGTTCAAAAATGTATCATTTAGTTATGAAGAGCAAGAAGTACTTAGCGCCATCGAACTGAATATTAAGAAAGGGCAAACAATAGCCTTGGTTGGGCAGTCGGGAAGCGGAAAATCAACCATGGCTGATTTGTTAGCACGTTTTTATGACATTGAAAAAGGAGCGATTCTAATTGACTCTATCAACATAAAAGAGTACAAAATAGCCGATTTGCGGGCTATGATGGGTATCGTATCACAAGATGCAATTTTATTTAATGACACGGTATTTAACAATATCGCCTTAGGCAAACCAACAGCAACAGCTACGGAAGTTATCGCAGCTGCAAAAACAGCCAATGCCCATGAGTTTATCATGCAGATGGACCATCAGTACGACAGCATGGTAGGAGAAGGAGGAAACAAACTTTCTGGCGGACAAAAACAACGACTTAGTATCGCAAGAGCCATTCTCAAAAATCCAGATATTCTCATTTTAGACGAGGCTACTTCAGCATTAGATACCGAATCTGAAAAACTAGTGCAAGATGCTCTTAACCAACTGATGAAAAACCGAACCTCATTGGTCATAGCGCATCGCCTATCTACCGTTCAATATGCCGATACCATTGTTGTCCTAAAAAAAGGACAAGTTATAGAGTCAGGGACGCATACCAATCTACTAGCCCAAAAGGGAGCTTATTTCAAATTATACGACTTGCAATCCTTTGAATAAGTAAGCTTAAAAAAAACGAAATCTGTAGCATTCAGTAATTTCATATATTTGATAATCTAAAATCAGTATTATGAAATCAAAAATTTTATTCCTATTAATGAGCCTAAGTACGTTTACATTTGCTCAAATTACTGTTGACATGAATAGTGTTGCTGCTCCAGGCCAAACACGTTACATTGCTTTTGACTATATGCCAGCTAGCACCATCAATGCTGGTACAGCTAGTGCAACTGCTCAAAATTGGGACTTTACCGATTTAATAGCAAACGAAACAGATACTCTTTATTTTGTGTTGCCTGCGGATGCGAACTACCCCAGCACAGATCCCAGCACTACCCTTTCTGTAAATACAACATCCGACGAATGCATACATTTTTCGGTTTCCAATTCAGGGCTTTATTTCACAGAAATCACAGATCCCACAGGTTCATTCCCAATTGGACAAACACTGGCCAATTTTCCTATGCAATACTTATCAACTTTTTCTTCCTCCTTATCAATTGATACAATTGTTGAAAACGATATTTTTCCAATACCTGGAATTGACCTTATTCGTTACAAAAAAGATACGACCAATACCACCATTGTGGATGCATTTGGAACCGCAATTACTCCACTAGGAACTTTTGATGTGTTAAGACTAATGAACGATGGTTCTTCCGTAGACTCTATTTGGACAAAAGGTGCACCTGTTAGCCATCAAGTACAAACTGTTGGAAACACTTTTGATCCAGATATGCTAACAATTAATGTGTTAGACACCGTGTTTTTTACAGGATTAGGATACCATAATGCAACAGAAGTAGATGAAGCTACTTACCTAGCTAACGGGACAACTTCAAATGGTGGATTTGAATATCTATTTGATGATTTTCATGTCTTTACAGACCCAGGAACCTACTATTACGTCTGTACACCGCATGCTGGAATGGGCATGAAAGGGATGATTACCGTAAATAACGACTGGACTTTGTACCAAACCAGTAGCGTAACAGGTGGAGAGCCTACTTACGATTTTTGGACTGATAACGCTAACGTAGCTGGGCTGCCTTTAGTAACCCTCTACACAGATGGAAACGGAGCTATTGACAATGCCGATTTTCTGACAACAACTCCAATGGTTAGCGATTTACAAGAAGAAGAATTGTTGAATACCTCGGTTTACCCTAACCCTGCTCAAGATTACATCATTATCTCTGTGAAGGAAGCCTCTACCCTTCAAATTTTAAGTGTAGATGGAAAAATAGTGTATGAATCAGCATTTACTGAACAAGAGCGTGTTTCTTTAAAAGATTTTGCTGAAGGAATGTACCTCTATAAAGTGCAGACAAAAGACGCTACTCAATCAGGCACATTTAACATTGTTAGGTAAAACTCATCATCCTATAATTAAGACTTAAATCAGAAAACAATGCGACTTTTTTGTATTCTCTTACTATCGGCAATTAGCTTAACCTCTTTCGCCGAAGATACTACCATGATTCGTGTTCACGATCAGGTTGATATGACTTGGAATGGACATTATAAAAACTGGGGCGTTTTCCCAGACGGAAACGATACCTACCGAAAAGTAATGTTGCATTATACCATGGGCTGTGCGTCCACAGGATGCAGCGGCTGGGATTACACAACGCATATTTTGTTAAGACACCGTACTGGAATGTATGATTCTACACAAGTATTAGCTCCCTCTTTTACTGTAGGAGGCTATACCGTCGATTCTTTAACCTATTCTTTAAGCCCTACCTACATAGTTATATTTGATAGCTTGAGTGTCGACACTATTTACAACGACACCCTAATTGTAGTTGATTTTAACGACCCCAATGATCCCTTTTTAGCAACAGACACAAGCTATTTTTTTGGTGCTAACTACTACAACTATCAATACGATAGTATGGGGGCAGTTATTGACTCTAACTGGGTGGCAGCAGACAATACCATTTATACCAGCTTTACTACTACCTACAATGTGTTTGAGGTTATTGAAGAGTATGAGCTAGGAAGGGCCATCACACCATATGGCACCTACATGCAAGCACCTGGATCAAACGGATATAATCCAAGCTGGAACCATGTATTTTCTTACGATATTACAGACTTTGCTTACCTGCTTAAAGACTCGGTAGAAATCGATGCTTTCTATTCGGGTTGGTCAAGTGGCTTTAGCGTAACTACTGATTTTGAATTTATTGAAGGAGTGCCCGCAAGAAATGTATTGAAAGTAAGCAATATCTACAAAACAGGTGCGGCTTCCTATTCCTATTCTTCTTCATCAGATTTTGAAACCAATCAGATGCCGGCTAAAACCGTTGCTACGATGAGCGATGCCGAAGAATTTGAATTTAGGTTTACTCCTAGTGGGCACGGACAAGACGGTGAATTTACACCAGGCATTTTTTACTACCTGAACATAGACGGAAACACCGTGGGCTCTAATGAAATGTGGAAAGATGATTGTGGGTTAAATGCCATTTATCCGCAAGGAGGTACTTGGATTTTTGACCGTGCTAACTGGTGTCCAGGAGAAGCAATTCCAATTTTTTACCATGATTTAACACCATCTATCACCCCTGGAAGTCCAGCAACTTTTGACATGGACTTTACCGCTTTCAACCCTACTAATGGCGCTTCTTACTCTTGTGCTTTGCAATTCTTTCAGTTCGAAGCGGCCAATTTTAGCTTAAATGCTGAAGTGCTGGACATCGTTTCACCTTCTACTAAAGACATTCACGGTCGTTTTAATCCTGTTTGTGGAAATCCTAAAATTGTAATTAAGAACTTGGGAAGCACTACCCTTACCACACTAGATATTGAGTACGAAATGGAAGGCGGAACAACAGAAACATATGCCTGGACAGGAAATTTAGCCTACTTGCAATCTGAAGAAGTAACACTTCCTTCTTTCGTTTTTAATGGTACTGAGAATGTGTTTAATGTGCGAATTAGCAACCCTAATGGTGGAACTGATCAGCAAGAGGAGAATGATTTTTTAAGCAGCACCTTCGAGTTAGTACCTGATTACCCAAATGAGTTTAAAGTAGTGATAGATGCCAATAACTTTGGCAATGAAAACTCCTGGACTATCTATGATATGAATGGAAATGCATTGTTCTGGCGTTTTGGCTTAAATAGTAATCAATACAACATTGATACGATTAACTTAGACGATGGTTGTTACCTTTTTGAGCTTAACGACAACGGAAATGACGGACTAGACTTTTGGTGGAGTAACGCCACTACGGGAACAGGATCGGTCAAATTTCAAGGCGTTTTTCCACCCGTTATTTTCCAATACTTTAATGCCGATTTCGGTTCCAAAATTATCCATCAATTTACTGTGGGCGGTGGAGTAAGTAGCGTTCAGGAAAAAACACAAAGCCTATTTCAAATTTTTCCGAACCCCACCACCGGAAAGCTTAAAATAGACATTCCTTCTACTGAGGTTGTGGATGCGCAAATTTTCACAATTTTAGGCGAAGCGGTTTGGCAAGAACAGCTTATTGAAGACACTTCACAAAAGGAATTAGATCTTTCCCATTTGCCCAATGGAGTTTACCTCATTAAGTTAAGGCTGGGTGAAACGATACATACTAAAAAAATCATCTTAAACAGATAAACCAAAAGGCGGGCTAAACACCCGCCTTTTTTGGTATTTTTGAACCATGCAGAAAAAATATTGCAATAGCTTAACAAAATACGAGCGTATTAAAACACGCCAAGTAATGATTGGTTCTGTAGGCGTGGGGGGCAACAACCCCATTCGTTTACAGTCCATGACTACGACCGACACCATGGATACCCATGCCACAGTAGAACAATCCATTCGTATGATAGATGCCGGTTGTGAAATTGTACGCATCACTGCCCCCAGTAAAAAAGAGGCAGAAAACCTGCAAAATATCAAAAACGAATTACGAAAAAGAGGTTACGATACACCTTTAGTAGCCGATATACATTTTACGCCCAATGCGGCTGAGATAGCCGCACGCATTGTAGAAAAAGTACGCGTTAACCCTGGCAACTATGCCGACAAAAAACGCTTTGAGCACATCGATTATACCGACGATACCTATCAAGCAGAACTAGAACGCATTAAAGAACGTTTTGTGCCATTGGTTCGCATCTGCAAAGAATACGGCACCGCCATGCGCATAGGCACCAATCACGGATCTTTATCCGATCGGATATTAAGTCGATATGGAGATACTCCGCACGGAATGGTAGAATCAGCTCTGGAATTTTTGCGCATCTGCCAAGATGAAGATTACCATGAAATTGTGCTTTCTATGAAAGCCAGTAATACCCAAGTAATGGTACAAGCCTATCGTTTGCTCATCGCTAAAATGCAGGAAGCAGGTATGAATTATCCTCTACACCTAGGCGTTACAGAGGCTGGCGAAGGGGAAGACGGACGCATCAAATCGGCAGTAGGTATCGGTACGCTCTTGGAAGATGGCATTGGTGACACCGTGCGTGTCTCCCTAACAGAAGAACCCGAATTTGAAATTCCAGTAGCCCAAGAATTAGTAGCTCGTTACGAAAACAGAGCCGCTCACCAAAACATCAAAGCCATTGAGCACTACCCTATTGATCCTTTTCAATACAATAAGCGTAGCAGCCGTACGATCTTAAATATAGGCGGAAAAAACGTGCCGGTAGTGATGGCTGATTTTTGTTTAAAAGAAAAAATTACACCGGCCTCATTCTATGCTTTGGGCTACAACTACTCTGTCCCCTTAGATAAATGGAATGTGAGTGATATGGCCTGCGATTATGTCTTTACAGGAGATACCATTATTGACTTTGAAATTCCTGGTACACTGGGGATTATTTACAACCACCAAAGCTGGCTAAAGCAGAGGCACCAAGAACGGGTATATCCCTTTATCCAGGCTAAATCCTATCTAGAAGGGGTAGAGCTTTCCGAAACCCTAAACATGGTGTACGTCTGTTTGCCCGACCTTACAGAAGGTTTTATCCAAAAAATAAAAGCAGATAAAACCGTTGTTTTAGTGATTGATAGCTGGAATAAACACGGCATGGCAGAGCAGAGGCGTTTGCTGGCAGAGCTAATGAATAACCAATGTGAGGTAGGCGTAATAATTGGAAGGGCCTATGGTAATTTAACCCCCCAACAACTTCAGCTACACTCCGCAACAGATATGGGTGCATTGTTAATAGACGGACTGGGCGATGGAATTTTTATTGCGGCCGAAAATTGCGGCAGCGATCAGCAAGTAAATCAAACAGCCTTTGGCATACTACAAGCTAGTAGAACCCGTATCTCCAAAACAGAATATATCTCTTGCCCTTCATGCGGAAGAACCCTCTTTGACCTACAAGAAACAACCGCCAAGATACGCGCAAAAACCAACCACTTAAAAGGAGTGAAAATTGGCATTATGGGATGCATTGTAAACGGACCCGGAGAAATGGCTGATGCCGACTACGGATATGTAGGTACTGGTGTAGGAAAAATTACCCTCTATAAAGAGAAAGAAGTAGTACAAAGAAACATTCCGGAAGCAGAAGCCGTAGATGCACTCATCGATCTTATACGATCGCATGGCGACTGGGTAGAACCCGCAATATAGAGGTAGAACTAAATCTTTTCTCTTTCTAGAAGAAGCCGTAGTGCAGGCATTCAGGTACGCTTGATTGGAAAAAAGCTTAGAGAACTAAGAAAAGAAGCTGGATTTTCTGGCTATGATGCTTTTGCTTGGGCACACGATTTACCAAGGGCGCAGTATTGGCGAATGGAAAAGGGAACTAACTTTACTATTAAATCGCTTTTGAAAATTTTAGAAATTCACGAAATTAGTATGCAACAGTTTTTCAATTCTATTGATGAAGCCAAATAGGTCAAGATATAATGCTAAGCAAGCATCAAAAATATACAAATGACTTATTCCACGTCTGTCAAGTGAATATCTACAATAATCTGTTAACTCCAAAGAGGAACAGGATATACCCCTTGCTTAATGTATTGATTGATGGCTGCTACAGCCATGGGTTTGTCCTCTTTATAGGTTACACCAAACCAATTATCGTTGGTAGGGATTACCCGTACCTTCATCTTGTTGGCAACAATCATGTCTGTAATAATATTTGGGATGTAGTATTCTGCAGTGGGTTTGCTAGCATTGGCACGCATAAAGACGTGTAAGCCTTTTTCTATTTCTTGAAAAATAGATGGATGAAAACCCCAGTAATTCATGGATACACTGGCCTCAGCAGCTAATTCTCCGCTAGGCTCATCACTGCCAATATTATACTGTACTTTGTCTCCTTGCTGAGCAATCTTTACACGCTCAATTACTTCTATCAGATTGTTGTCTTGATCAACCGAACATACACCACGGTTCACTGTTCCGTGTTCCGATAAAGTGTTATTTAAGGTGTAACCTACCATAGACATAAGCTTGGGAGAACATTCTTTAAGAAGAAAATCAGCCATTAACTTAAAGGAACCAGCACCGTAATAATCATCGGCATTGATTACCGCAAAAGGCTCTGAGATCAAGTCTTTGGCCACCAATACTGCATGAGAGGTTCCCCAAGGCTTACTACGCTCTACAATCTCCACTCCTTCTAAAGGCACGTTCACTTCTTGATAGGCATATTCGATTTTAATACGATCAGAAAAGCGATCAAAACGAGAGCGAAAAGCTTCGTCAAACTCCCGACGGATCACAAATACAATTTTACCAAAGCCAGAGTTAATGGCATCGTAAATAGAATATTCGATGATGGGCTCCTCATTAGGGCCAATGCCATCAATTTGTTTAAGGCCTCCGTAGCGGCTACCCATTCCGGCAGCTAAGATTAAAAGTGTGGGTTTCATAAGCATAAAATCTGAGTCTAAAGTAGTCAATAATAAAGCTACAACAGAAAACGGTTATCGGATTTTTAAACAGATTTGTTAACTATAATTCAACGGAAATAGATTGTATTTCAATGCGTCTTTCACGAGCCGCAGCAATGCTATAAACCGATTGCCTGCGATCGTTGGGGTTATCACTTACCCCTTTTTGTACCTGTGTTTCACCAAAAGGCAACTCTTTAATTGTTAGCTGTCCACTTTTTAAGTAGGGTGCAAGAATGCCATTCTGATAGGTCCTTAAGTAATTTTGTACACTACTAATTCTGCGTTTGGCCAAGGCCATGTTGTATGCTGTATCAGTTAAAGGACTGGTATAGCCTTTTAACCTAATTTCTACCGTAGCCTCAAGCTGCATAGCCATCTTTAGTTGGCTTGCAAACAACTCCAATTGAGTAAAGCCTTGCTGAATCGTTAACTCAAAAAAGCCTTGCATTTCATTTTCGGCTTGGCTTTTTAGGTTTCCTGTCAATACCTGAGAAAAACGCTGCTGATAAGTAGCTTTCAGCTGATAATATTCTTTATAGGCAACGGCATAGTTGACCTCCGAAGTAGTATCCCTGCTATTAGGGTTGGGTTGGTCGTTATGGAAATACAGGCTGATAGGTAGGTTTAGCTGTATTTGACGCCTCAAGCTATCTATGCGTTCGCAAGCGCATTCTTGGCTTTTTTCAAAAGCATATAAGTCATTACAACAGCTTTCTTTAGTTACAAACAAAGAACCTTTTCTGTTAGAGCTTAAGTAGCCTTTGAGCGGATCATCGATGCGGCTAT
This sequence comes from Flavobacteriales bacterium, assembly GCA_965661505.1. GTDB lineage: Bacteria > Bacteroidota > Bacteroidia > Flavobacteriales > UBA7312 > UBA7312. The sequence goes on from CBFIDX010000020.1 coordinate 27,034, forward strand.
TGTAATACAAATCGTTATGGGGGCTGTTTAAAGGGTGTCCTACATTTTCTACGATTCCCCAAAGGCTATCCCAACTGGTCTGAAAAATATCAAAACCGCCAATTCCTGGATGAAAATCAGAACTGAAATATAACTTTTTCTCTACCGAATGATAAAAAGGAGTGATCTCATTTCCATCAGTATTTAGCGTACTGCCTAAGTTTACAGCAGGGCCTTGAAGGGGCGCAAACCATAGATCCATACCACCATAGCCTCCTGCTCTATCAGAGCTAAAAAATAAGCCTTCTTGCCCTTGCCAGAAAGCCCACTGAGGATGGGTATTGTTGCTATTTGGAAAATTTATTTCATCAGACATAAGAACGGCATCCTGCCATAAGTTATGCGTTTTTTGTGCCGTAAACACACGGCACCTCATACCCTCTTTTTCTTGCTTACACTTGGTAAAAAAGACCGCATCTGCTGTGGGGTTAAAACTGATATTACCCACATGAAAATCTGTCGCATTAAAGATCCTTAAGACCTTAGCCATTTTTTCATTTTTTGATTGAAAAATCTTGGCATGATGCCCTAACAACTGTTCTGTTTCTGTTCCGTCTCCTTTTTCTAAAGAGGCAAAGTAAAGCAAGGTATCACCCAACGCAAAAGGAGCAAAATCAGATACTTTAGAGTTGATCTTTTGATCGAGGTGTCGCACCGTAGTTTCAGTATTTGGCAACTCTAAAGCCAAGTAGGCTCCTTTTAGCTCCATCAGGGCTTTGCGGTAGTAAAAATCCGAAGGATTAAGCTGTGCATCTAGGTAAGCACGTAAAACAACAATGGCTTCTTCATAGACCTCTGTTTGTTTTAGCATCATCCCTTGCCAAAGCTGTACTTCTGGATAACTATTGGACTGATCCGCTTGTAAAACTTTGGCATAAAACTGAGCTGCTAAGTTGTACTGATAGGTGAAGCGATAGGTTTGTGCCATTTGCCACCATAGCTGCACATTGCTGCTATCTTTTTGAAAAGCCTCTTCATAAAAGTGTGCTGCTGCATAATAATCCTCTTGCGAAAAATAAAAATTGGCTTCTCTCAATAGCACAGCTGTTTTTTGGGCCTTGACAGTTACAAAAAACATGCTAAAAAACAGTATGTAAAAAAAACGCATCATAGGTAAACAGGACAGACTTTATAAGCCGGTCTTTTAGGAATTTGTTGTTTTAGAATGTGAGTAAAAGAAATCTCCCAAGCCCCCAAGCCATTACTAGCTGGAACTAGGTCAGAAAGATTCCAGTCGTACGTAAAGGCAATGCGTGAGTTTTCTATTTGGGCACCCAACAATATGCTGGCTGCATCGCCCCAACGAAAAAGAGCTCCACCCATCCATTCAATCTCTTTTTGATAATAGTCACTAAGATCCAAAGCTACGTGTGTACCCCATTGCATTTCTCTGCTACTACTTTGTTGTTGGTAGCGAAGGCTTGGAAGCAATTCCCAATATTCCGACAGTTCCCATTGCATTTGGGCTTGTACCTGATGGCGCATTGGCAAAGGATCTTTAAAGTTGCTGAAGGAGGTGTTGGGCCTATTCAAATGATGCATAGCTAACCCTAGCTGTACTACTTTATCTTGAGTCAGTTGCAGGCTTTTCAACACCCCTAAACCGAGGTCAACATAACTTTTACTTTCAGAGGGGATGGATTCGGTTTGATCAGGAAATTGCAAATCAGAATAATCAATGCCTCTATTAACAAAACCCAACTGTAACCCACCTCTCCAACCAGCCATTTCATAAGCTCCTGAAACAGTAAACTGAGTATTTCTAAGGCGTGAGGTGCCTGCCTTATCCAAAAGCAGTTGCCCTCCTAAACCGATGTTTTTAACCAGCATGTCCATGCCTAAAGAAGTAGTTGTATAGGGCCTGCTAACACTGGCCCACTGCGAACGTTGTTGGGCATGGATGCGATAAGTCCCCTCAAAAAAACCACTTTGGGCAGGGTTCGTGAAAAGAGCGTTATGCATCCATTGCGTAAAATGAATGTCTTGTGCCCAAAGTAAAGCGGGAAATAAAAAAAATATGAATACCCCTTTTCTCATCGAACTAAAGTGATGTCTCCTTTCTTAAAAAAGGTCTTTTCTCCACCGATGCACCCAATGGTTAAATGATAATCAAAAACCGCAGTATTAAGTAGTTTTCCTTGAAAATATCCGTCCCACCCTTTGGCTTTATCCTTAGTCTCAAACACTTTTTGTCCCCAACGGTTAAAAATTTGCAAGTCCAAGGATTCTATAATATTAGCATCTTCATCTCTGATAAGGTACAGGTCGTTCTGTCCATCTTCATTAGGACTAAAGGCATTGGGGATGGTAATTTTTTCTTCGGTGCAACAATCGGGACTTAAAGAAACGCGTGATAGAGTAGATGTTGTGCAACCTAATTGCTGGGCCTGGGCATAATAGGTGCCTGGCACAAAGACTAACAAACTATCGTTTTGAGGATTGGAAAAATCAGGGCTCGCAGACCAGTTCACAATGGCATCTTGATTGGATTCGGCAAAAAGCCAAACGGGATTTCCGCAAAGCTCTTGGTCTTCCGAAACACTTAAAGGAACTTCAAAAACAGCAATGTACTGAGAAATAGTATCTGTACAATCACCTAGATTGCCTATTAAATAATACTGTATGCTATCTTCCGGACTTGCTAAGGGATTTACACTAGTGGGATTAGACAAAAAACTAGTCGGAGACCAGCTATAATCAAAGTCTGCTTGGGTAGGAACACTTAACTGCACACTCTCACCTTTACATAAAAATAAGCTGTCTAATTCTTGGTATTGATGTGCTTTTATTTCAATGGTTTTACGGATACTGTCTTGTAGGTTACAAGAAGTCGGGTCGCTAGTATAAAGTATTACTTCATAAAAACCTGGGTTGGAGTAAATATGATTGGGATTTTCGGCTGCCGAATTTTGTCCATCGCCAAAATCCCACCAATAGGTATTGTTTCCATAGCTTAAGTTGTTAAACTGAACGTTGTTTTCACACGTTAGATCGGGTGCTGTAAAATTAGCTATGGTCAGTGGAAACTCCGGGTCAAATTTAAAAACAGCATTGTTACAAGAAGCATTATTAGTATCCGAAACAGCACCGGGAGTAGTGGGGAAATCAGAAAAGCCTCCACACCCGGCACAAACGGATTGATAAACCACTCCTTTTCGGTCGAAACGACTGGTGCCTCCATCTACATGTTCGGTCGCTAAATTGCCGCCAAAAAAAGTAGCGTAAGATAAGGTGCTAGCATTGTCTTCAATGATAATGAGGTAAAAATCGCTGCTGTCTGTGGTACTTTGGAAAGCCCCCGGCGTGGTCGTCAGATCGTATGTATGTCCACCGCCACCGCCATTACTAACAGCATTAGTAACGCCCCCCCAACCCGAACAATAGATTCGATTGCATACATCCACCAAAAAAGCGGTTGGAGAAATGTCTATACCGCCAGAGCCAGATCCAAAAACCGTAGAAAAATCAAGGGTAGAAAGATCTTCGCTCAGCTTTGCCACAAACTGACCGCTATTGGGCTCAGAAAAAGTTGCATTTTGAACCAAACTAGTTCCACCCGCAAGGCTCTGTCCGTAAATGTAAACCGAGTCGGTATTGTCAAGTTCTATAAAATAAGCTTGATCGTAATCAGAAGAACCAAAAAAAGTTGAGTTTAACATGCTGCTACCATCTTCGCTAAAGTGAGAAACAAAGGCGTCCACACTACCACCAAGATAGGTGGGCTGATAAGCATTGGTAGTGGTTTGAAAAGTACCTGATTTAGTACCACCACACACAAAAATTTCATCTTCTGAATTAAATGCTAGTGAATAAATAGCATCATTATTGGTGCCGCCCCAATAAGTACTCCATTGTAAGGTGCTCAGATCACTATCTAGTTTCACGATTACTCCATCTTGAACACCTTGTAAGCTAGGCTGTATTAAGCTGCTCACAATAGGGAAATCGTTTGACTGCGTGCAGGAGGCAATGTAGCAATTTCCTTCACTATCAAAATCGATTTCACCGCGCATTTGATCGGCATAATTGTAACGTAAATCATTGGCTGTATTAAAACCATCATTAAAACTACCTCCTATAAAAGTAGAGGCCAGTAACTGAGTACCATCGTTAGAAATTCGACTTACTACAATATCACATCCATTTGGATAGCTGATGCCCACACCATTGACAGCCAAGGAGGTACCTCCATTAAAGCTTGGATCAAAACAACCGGCTGTGGTGGGAAAATCTGACGATCCTGAAGTACCCATCATGTACAGTTCGTCATCGTAAACAATTAAACTATGCGGAACCTCATCTCCGGAACCTCCTAGGTAAGTAGAATACACCAAAAACGTACCCGATGTATCGTATTTACTGAGCACAATATCTGTGCCTCCTGCTACATTACTATAGTTTGTAGAATAAGCCCCTAAGCTGGTAGGGTAACCAATGCCAAAAGCGGTTCCTCCGGCATAAAGAAAACCGTAATCATCGTAAGTGGCAGTATAACCAAAATTGTTAGCGGTAGAGCCTGAATAGGTAGAGAAGATAAGAACTGGATCTATGATGAGCTCCTTTGTTTTATCATAACCATTGGGGAAATCAAAAGATATAGTGGTATTTTTCCATACAAAAGAGCAGGGCACTTCTGTTTTTACCCCCTCTATCATTTGATAAGCATAAGGGCGTTCTTCAATTACCTCATTAACCGACGTTTTAATATGCAAGCGCCCTTGTTCTAATCGCACATTTTCAACACCTTCTAACTGCATACGTATTTTGTTAGGGTTGCCACTTGGTGCTACTACCCAATCGTATTTTAAACCATCTCCGTAAGGATAAATGCGGTAATCGATGTTGGGATATACTCCTTCATAACACACTTCTTGGTAGCGTTTTAACTGATTAGCACGGTGGTCTTTTGAAAAATAATTGACCGTTCCTTTTTTTGGTTTACGATAGAGAATACGCGGCGTACGTGCTTTTACAAAACGCCATTGCATGGCGTGCCCTTTAATTAAAGAATGGTCAACTTGCTGATCGTGTGAATGGCTCAACACTCCTTGGTCAATAAAGTGATAAGTGATGGCAGTTTCTTCTAAAAAGATGGCCCCACCCGGAAGGTCAGCTTTTGCCATTACTGGTCCGCTCCATTGCCCTTTATTTTTGACAAAGAAAGGCGTATCGGCCCAAGAAGTTAGGCCGCAACACACCGTCATAAGAAGGATAAAAAATCTTGCCATGTAATGTGCTAAATTACTCTTTTGATGACGAATCTCCGAATTAGTGAAAATGGAGGTTACTTATTCAGAAATTCTTTCGAGTGGAATATTCTGTAATACTAGCAACATACTGTCTTTTACTAACTGATAAGCCTCTTTGTTTTCTTTCTTTACGGGGTCGGAAGGGGGTAGTTTTTGTTTATAAGGATCTACCTGTACCCCATTTTTCCAAAAGCGGTAACAAACATGGGGACCCGTTGCTAAGCCCGTGCTACCTACATAGCCGATAACATCGCCTTGTTTTACAAAAACTCCAGGGCGAATACCTGATTTAATTTTACTCATGTGCAAGTACTGAGTAGTATATGTACTGTTGTGACGAATCTTAACGTAGTTTCCATTATTTCTCTTGTAGCGGGCTTCGGTAACTGTTCCGTTAGCTGTAGATAAAATGGGCGTTCCTTTGGGAGCAGCATAATCCGTTCCTAAATGAGGTTTTACTCGGCCTGTAACGGGATGTATCCTCCGCTTGCTGTAGCGAGAACTAATGCGTGAAAAGTTCAAAGGAGCGCGTAAAAATGCTTTACGAAGTGTCCCTCCATTCTCATCAAAATAATCTCCAAAGTTTTCATCTTCCTGAAAATAGAAAGCATAAAAACCTTCATTCGAATGATGAAACTCTGCCGCCCAAACACGTCCAATACCTACAAATTCATCCTCCACGTATTTTTCTTCAAACACTACTTTAAAATGATCGCCCTTTTGGATGCGGAAAAAGTCGATGGTCCATGCATAAATACTAGAAAGCTCCATGACCAGAGCAGGACTCAGATCGCTGGCCATTAAAGCATTCCACAAGGAAGATTCTATGCGTCCACTAGCCTGACGTATGCGTACGTCAATGTCTTTTTGGCCTCTGTAAACGTGTAGGCTATCACGCAAATCGAAAACCACAAAACTAGTGGCTGATTCTTCGTAGATAAAACATTGGGCTACTTCTAAGGAATCCTTACTACACAAAACAGTGTAGCTTTTGCCCGCTCGCGCCGTACGGAAGTCAAAAATTTCTTTGGAAGCACGTACAATTTGATCAATCTTGGGATGGTCAATGTGGTGAAGATACAAGATAGAACCCAAGGCCTGCCCTGGCTGCACCTGCCCTTTAATAACGGAAAAGGAATCTACCTGAATACCGTATTGGTATGTAGCCTCAGGAAGGCTTTCTTTAGGAAGGGAATCATTGCCGCAAGCCATCATCAAAACGATACCAAAAAGCCCTAGGGCATACCCTACTTTAGTGCCCATGCTATTCACCTTTTAGCGCTTGTAAGACCCATTGTCTTCCCCAATTCTGTTGTTCTTCCTCCGACCATAAGTCTGGAAAAAAAATGCGTTTCTGAAAGCGTGGTGGCAGGTATTCTTGCCAGTTGGTTCCACCAGTAGCGCGTACGTCTTTTTTGTCTTGACTGAGGTACCGCACCGCCGATTTATAGTGTACTAAAGGCCAATTTACATTTACGTTTAGGTCCAGCTGACGAAGCGCCGTAACAAGGCCTTCGTTTTGCTGATCGGCTGCTGATAGGTTTTGGTACTTGACCCAAAGATTTTTGTCTTGGTATTCTTGAGCTGTTTTGATAAACTGCCCCATGTATTTTTTCTCAAAGTTTTCGAGCATCTGGGTCTTTTTGCCCGTTTCTACCTCTTTGGATCCTTCCATCCAGTAAAAATGCTGAGCTTGCTCGGCAATGGGCTTGCCTTTTAAGGAAGTCCGCACATCCTTTTGAGTAAGGTTGTTAATATCGGTAGTACAGATTTCTATCAGGCGGTACTGTGCCGACTGAAAGCCGCTGGCAGGCAACAAAGACATGCGAAACTTTAAAAACTGCTCCTTTTCCATACCGTGCACCATGATCCCAAATGATTTGGTAAGGGCTTCAAAATAATTATTGATGCGTTGAAGGCGGGCAGTAAAAAAATCGAGCGCTAAATGGTCTTTCCAGCCCAAATCTTGTCCGTTTTCGGAAATGTTTTTTCCATTATAGGCTATCTGTTTGACTTCATTGAGGGTCAGCTTAAAATACAATTCGGTAATCTGGTGATAAATGATAAAAATTTCCTCATCCGGAAAATCTGTTTTAGGGTGCTGTAAACTCAAGAGCGTATCCACATAGGTATAATCCCAATAATGAAGGGGGTTGGCGTACAATAGACCGTCTAAGTAAGAACCCAAGTCTTGCCCCGATGAGGCATACTTGTCGGCTAGCTTTTCTACTTTTCCTTTAATTTCTTCATTCCACTCCATAGACAAAGATTTACTCCGCAATTTATTAAATTTTATAGGCAATTGGCCTTGCACTGGGAGGAGTTATTGACAGGGTTTTAACAGTTCCCTATTTTTTCTATATTTACGAATCTTAACGCCTAAAAGAATGATCCTTTTGCCTTCCTTTCGCCAAATGAAACTCCTCCGATACTTTTTTGTACTGTTTAGCTGTTTAGGCATTACTGGGCTAAGCCATGCCCAAGAAACATCTCATCCAAAAGCCCATAAAGAAAATCACCTTGACACCTTTTTTACTAAAGTAGTATGGGATGAATACCGCTGGCTAGAAGACTATGAACGTGATGATTTAAAAAAGTGGTTAGCAGAACAGCGCAAGCATACGGAAAAAACACTACAAAAAGCGGCTTCTAAACACCAGTCATTCATGGCCATCAATAAATATGCTTACGTCAATTACCATAATCCTCAAAAAATGGGTGATTATTATTTCACAAAAGCATTTTACAACAATTATAGCGCTCCTGCTCTTTTTGTGCAAAATTCCTTTCGTGACGACCCTAGTATTTTAGTAGATCCTGCCACTATTTCAACAAAAGACAACATTTATATTGAAAAATATGCCGTTTCGAAAGACAACCAATATTTAGCTTATCAGTTTAGCAGAAACGGAAGTGATTGGGGAGAGATAAAAGTGATTCGTATCAATACAGCAAGGCACAAAAAAGACCACTTAAAAAATAGCAAGTTTTCTTCTATTGCTTGGAAAGATGACGGTTTTTATTACTCTAAATTTCCACAGGAAAACCTAGGAAAAACACTAGGACAAGAGGTTTATTATCATCAACTAGGAACCGATCAATCTGAGGATCAATTAATCTTTAGAAGAAAAAATAATCCAAGCCTATTTTTTAAAGTTTTCACAACTTCTGATGAACGCTTTTTAATCATTAAAGAGTTTGATGAAGAGCAGAATACATTTAGTATTTTTTACCTTGATTTTGAAGCTGCTATTCCTGGCTTACGTCCTTTGTATTCAAAATTATCAACTAACGATTATGTAAAAATACTAGATAGTCACAAAGAACACCTCATTGGGATTTCAAGAAAAGAGAAAAGCAATGGAACCATTGTGAAAATAGATCCAAAAGAACCGCTTAAGTGGAAGGTTTTAGT
>CBFIDX010000021.1:0-35440 GCA_965661505.1 Flavobacteriales bacterium
TATGCCCTCTTCCTTTTGAGGGACTAAGTTCGTATGGTCTTTACTATGCATAAGGTACCATTGTGTAATCTTAAGAATTATGACTTCCTTTTGCTCATAGATATGATATGTTTTAAGGAGCTTCTTAACAATTTTCAATTGTGTTATTCCGCATTCTTCTTGCACTTCTCTTACTGCACATTCTTCAATTGATTCGTTTGACTCTAGCTTCCCTTTTGGCAAATCCCATTTGCTGTTCCTGTAAATAAATAGGTATTTTTTATCTCGACTTACTAACCCACCAGCAGCATATATTGTGGTTAAAGAATTTTGTAAATCGAGCCAAGCAGCCGAGCAATCTTGTGCATATACACAACATCTATCAAAAGAACCCTCTTGTAGTTCATTAATCAGTTTTATCCAATCGAAAGGATGCGAAAAAATAAGGTTTTGAGGGTTTAAATCAGCTGGTTTTTCAGCGATAATTAATGAGTGGTTGTTGATAAAAACTTCATACATTTGCGACATGATTTTAAATCCAGATATTGCCCAGCAAATTGCAAAATCATTATTGCAAATCAAAGCGGTTGTTTTACAACCTAATGAACCTTTTACCTGGGCTTCTGGCTGGAACTCACCAATCTATTGTGATAACCGAATAACTCTGTCTCATCCTGAGGTACGCACCTACATTAGGCAGGAACTTGCCAAAGCTGTCATCCAAAAATATGGAAAACCTGATGTGATTGCTGGTGTTGCTACAGGAGCAATAGCACAAGGAGTATTAGTTGCGCAAGAACTTGGTGTCCCATTTGTTTATATAAGAGCTGCTGCTAAAGGACACGGACGTCAAAACCTTATTGAAGGAAAAATTGAAAGTGGACAATCGGTTGTTGTTATTGAAGATTTAATTAGTAGTGGCAAAAGCAGTTTGGCAGCAGTAGAAGCGCTAAAAGAAGCAGGCTGTGATGTAAAAGGGATGGGTGCTATCTTTACTTATGGCTTCGAAATTGCCACACAAAACTTTAAAAAATCTGATTGTGAACTCTTTACATTAGGCGATTATAATAGCTTGATAGAACAAGCGCGTAGTACACGTTATATTTCTGAAAATGATGTGGCAATTCTAAAGGATTGGAGTAAAAATCCTGCCAATTGGAAAAAATAAAAAAATGACCAGAATAGAAAGTCAACAACTAACTATCTCCAAATCTACAGAAACAATTTTCAACTTTATTAGTGACTTCAACAACTTTAAGGATTTAATGCCTGATTCAGTAGAGAATTTGGAAACTACGCAGGACAGTTGTTCGTTTACGATCAAAGGCATGCCTACCATCAAATTAAAGATTGGAGAAAAAATCCCATACTCATTTGTGTCTATGGTAGCTGACGGAGGTCAAGTTCCTTTCAGTTTAAATTGCCAATTAGAAAATGACGGAGACCACTCTAAAGCACAGTTATTTTTTGAAGCAGAGTTAAACATGATGATGAAAATGATGGTTGAAAAGCCGTTGACAAATTTTCTTAATATCTTGATCGAACGTTTAAAAAATATCAACTAACAAATGATAGCTCACCATGTGAGTAAGTAACTATTTTATCGTTACGCAATAGTTTTAATTTGCCCAAACTATCAACACCCAAAACTACAGCTTCAAAATGTTCTCTACCAGAAGTAAATTGTTGTATTTCGTTTAGCTTATAAAGTTTGCCTTCATAATCCGTCTCTATTTTTTCAAACTGCAGGGCTTTGAACTGTAAATATCTCTTTTCTATATAGTAGCATAATTCTTCCAAAACATGATCTATTTGAAAACGCTGATTAAGCGCTTGTTCTAAAGAAATAGGATTCGGTAATTCTTCGGGGAAAGTTGCATGATTTACATTGACCCCTATACCAACTACTGACTCTAGCAATAAACCCCCTTTGAGATTATTTTCTATTAAAATACCTGCTACTTTTTTAGACCTTATGTAAACATCATTAGGCCATTTAATGATAGCGTTCACTCCTAAAGAACAGATGCCATCACACAGACCCAATGCAATGGCTTTATTAAAAAAGAATTGATCATTTGTCGAAATTTTTGGCTTAAAGAAAATACTAAAAGTTAAAGCAGATTTCTTTTCTGAATACCATGATTTACCTCGCTGTCCTTTGCCATCCGTTTGTAATTGTGTCCAAACAACAGCACCCTCATTTAAGGGTTCATTAGACATTAGTTCCCAACAACGATCATTCGTTGAGCTTACACTTGGAAAGTTTAATAATTGGTGTCCTAAAAATAAGGTTTTCATATCGAGCAAATGAACGAATAAAATTCGTTATTTTTGACCCCTAAATTTAAAACTCTAAAAACAGAGTAAGTACTTAAATGATTAAAAAAAAATTGCTAGATACGGCCGACCTCCTTGCTGAAGTTATTGTACAAGGTATGCAAGAAAATAAAGCAAAAGGAATTGTAAGTTTAAATCTTAAAAATATTGAAACTGCCGTTTGCGATTACTTCATCATTTGCAACGGCACCTCAAATACACATGTATCTGCCATTGCCAACTCTGTAGTTGATGAAACAATTAAAACATTGAAAGACAAACCTCACAACAAAGAAGGGATGGAAAACGGTCAATGGATTCTTTTGGACTATGGAAATGTTGTAGCACATATTTTTCAGAAAGAAACAAGAGAGTTTTATAACATCGAAAAATTATGGGGTGATGCTGACATCAACCACATTAAAGACATTGCATAAATATGGAAGATAAAAAACCAAACAAACCAAAAGGAATAAAATTCAATTTTTACTGGATTTACGCCATTATTGCTGTTGTCTTTTTTGGTATTCAAATTATGAGTGCCAACACAAGTATCCAAGAAACAAATTGGCAAGAATTTAATAAAACCATGCTACAATCAAATGAGGTTGAAAAAGTAGTGGTTGTAAACAAAGAAGTTGCTCAAATATATCTTAAAGAAGATGTTTTAGACAAAGAAAAACATAAAGCAGTAAGCCAAAAATCATTTGGAAATGGCCTCAACAAAGGACCCCACTACTTCTTCGAGATAGGCTCGGTTGATGCTTTTAATGATGATTTAAAAGAAGCACAAAAAGACTTTGATGACGATGAGGTAATCAATGTGATCTACGATACACAGAAAGACGTTTTTGGAGATGCTTTGGGGTGGGTTTTCCCCCTACTCATCATGATTGCTATTTGGGTCTTTTTCATGAGAAGAATGAGTGGCGGCGGCGGCCCAGGTGGTCAAATTTTCAATATTGGAAAATCCAAAGCAACCCTTTTTGACAAAACCAAAGTAAATGTAAGTTTTGAGGATGTAGCCGGCCTCGAAGGTGCCAAAGAAGAGATACAAGAAATTGTGGACTTTTTAAAAAACCCAAAAAAATACACCAATTTAGGAGGTAAAATTCCCAGAGGAGCACTTCTTGTAGGTCCTCCAGGTACAGGAAAAACATTGTTAGCAAAGGCTGTTGCTGGGGAAGCCCAAGTTCCTTTCTTTTCTCTTTCAGGTTCTGACTTTGTTGAGATGTTTGTTGGAGTAGGCGCTTCTAGAGTTCGTGATTTATTTAAACAAGCAAAAGACAAAGCTCCATCCATTATTTTTATTGATGAAATTGATGCTATAGGAAGAGCCAGAGGAAAAAGCAATATTACTGGTGGTAACGATGAAAGAGAAAACACACTTAACCAACTATTAACCGAAATGGATGGTTTTGGAACTAATTCTGGAGTGATTGTAATCGCTGCTACCAATAGGGCGGACATCTTAGACAGGGCACTGCTGAGAGCTGGTAGATTTGATCGACAAATCTTTGTAGATCTTCCTGACCTACGTGAAAGAAAAGAAATTTTTGATGTACACCTGCGTCCACTAACGCTCGGTAAAGATGTAGAAATAGATTTCCTATCAAAACAAACACCTGGTTTTTCTGGCGCAGACATTTCTAATGTATGTAACGAGGCTGCTCTAATTGCAGCACGAAAAAACAAAAAAGTTGTAGAGCGCCAAGACTTTCTAGATGCAGTTGACCGAATAATTGGAGGCTTGGAAAAGAAGAACAAAATCATTTCTGAAAAAGAAAAGACAACTATCGCCTATCACGAAGCTGGTCATGCAACGGTTAGTTGGTTCAAAAAATACGCCTCACCACTTATTAAAGTCACCATTGTACCGAGAGGAAAATCTTTAGGAGCTGCCTGGTACTTGCCAGAAGAAAGACAACTAACAACAACTGAACAAATGGTTCATGAAATGTGCGCGACACTAGGAGGAAGGGCCGCAGAAGAAATTATTTTCGGAGAAATATCAACCGGAGCTTTGAGTGACTTAGAAAAAGTAACAAAACAAGCTTATGCAATGGTAAGCATATACGGCTTAAATAAAAAAGTTGGAAATAGGAGTTACTATGACTCTAGTGGAAGAGACTCTTTTACCAAGCCATACAGCGAAGCTACAGCAAAAACAATAGACGAAGAAGTAAGCAATTTGATAGAAAGTTGTTACCAAGAAGCTATTCGGCTACTAACTGTTCATAAAGAAAAACTGAAAGAATTAGCAGAATCTCTGTTGGAAAAAGAAGTGATCTTTAAAGAAGATTTAGTTCGAATATTCGGCGATCGACCCGGTGAAGAACAAACAAATAATGAATCAGAAAAAAAAGTGGACCCTGCTGAAAAGGAGTAGTAACCTCTTTGAACTTGAAATGAACAAAGGGCTTTTACTAAAGAATGGTATTGATGCAGTTATCCTAAATAAACAAGATTCCTCCTATCATGTTTTTGGTGAAGGTGAGTTATTAGCCAAAGAAGAAGACTTTGAACAAGCACAACAGCTTTTAAAAACAGCGGATGAACGAAACAGTTAAACGGGCTATTTCTGGAGTCATTTATGTGGCTGTTATGTGGTTTGGCGTAAGTTACCAATGGAGTTTTCATGCATTATTTGTTTTGATTGGTGTTATCTGCATCTATGAAATGCTAAAACTTCGAAAAGGAAAAAACAAATTCTTTTCGCTTCTGTATGTCATCATACCTCTTGTTTTCATTCATTTTATTGGATTAACCCATTCAGAACCTGTAGGCTTCACTTATCATCCAGCAATCATAATGTTTATGTTTATACTAATATGGACATTTGACACCTTTGCCTATTTAGTAGGAAAACCCATAGGTAAACACAAAATAATGCCCTCTATTTCTCCAAAAAAATCATGGGAAGGTTTTCTTGGAGGATTTGTTTTTACGCTTCTTATTAGTCATCTAATAAATCCTCTATTTGTTTTCAAAAATTCACAATTCAACCCTTATGTGTTTGCCATAATTCTTCCTTTTACTGCCACTTTAGGAGATTTTCTCGAATCACACTTTAAACGCCAAGCCGGAGTAAAAGATTCTGGAAATTTCATTCCTGGACATGGAGGCATGCTTGACCGAATGGATGCTTTTATGATAACCATTCCAATTTTATATATTTATCTAAAGATTTTTTGTAGATGATACGATTTCATAAAGAAGGAAATGCCATCATTGGCATCACACTAACAATTCTGTTTGCAGTTAACTATGTAGTTTCATTGATTACTATAAATCAATGGATAATTTATAGCGTAATTGTCATATCCTTGATATTTTTAATATTAATTCTTCAGTTTTTTAGAAACCCAAAAAGACCAGTAAAAGAAAACATAGGGCATATTATTGCCCCCGCAGATGGTAAGATTGTTGTCATTGAAGAGGTTGAGGAGCCAGAATACTTTAAGGATAAAAGAAAACAGATCTCCATTTTTATGTCACCCATAAATGTTCATGTCAACAGGTATCCTATCAGTGGCACTGTAAAATATGCAAAATATCATCCTGGTAAATACCTAGTAGCCTGGCATCCCAAATCATCTACTGAAAACGAACGAACAACTGTCGTTGTAGAAAATCAAAAAACAGCAATTTTGTTCCGACAAATTGCAGGTGCATTAGCAAAAAGAATTGTGATGTATTCTGAAAAGGGACAAACTGCAAAGCAAGGAGAAGATTTCGGATTCATTAAATTCGGCTCTAGAGTAGATCTGTTTTTACCGCTTGATGCTAAAGTTGAAGTATCATTAAATCAGATAGTAAAAGGAAATCAAACAATAATAGCAAGTCTCTAGCGTTAAAATTTTGTACTATTGTATATTAATTTAAATCATAAACTATGAAAAAAGTATTCATTCTGCTTACACTTGGCTTTTTTGTTAACGTCGCTTTAGCGCAAAGTACCGATGCAAAAACCAAAGAACAAGCAAAAACAGAAAAAACGGCCTGTGCAAAAAAATGCGAAAAATCAGCTAAGTCTTGCAATGGGGTAAAAAAACAATCCTGTTCAAAATCAGCTGATAAAGGATGTTGTAGTAAAAAAGCCGATGGCCAAAAATGTGTAAAAACAGACAAAACATCCTGTGCTAAAAAATGCAGCAAAAACGAAAATACTTCGTGTAGTAAAAATGCAAAATCAGAAAACAAAAAATGCTCAAAAGGAGATGCTTGTTGTCAAAAAACAGGAGAAAAAAGAGCCGATTGTGACAAAAAAGACAAAGGCTGTTGCGCAAGCGCTAAATAATTTTTTTTAAAAAATCATACCTTAAAAGAGCCACAATAATGTGGCTCTTTTTTTAATGAAACAAAGTGAATGAGTAGTTTTGAACAACATCAACTTTCTAATGGCATACGAATTATACACAAACAAAGCAACAGCGCTGTAGCACACTGTGGTTTAATGATAAACGCAGGCTCTAGAGATGAAAAAGCACATCAACAAGGAATCGCTCATTTTATTGAGCATACCATTTTTAAAGGAACTAAAAATAGAAAGGCATACCATATATTAAGCAGAATGGAAGATGTAGGAGGAGAGCTAAACGCATATACCACTAAGGAAGATACTTGTATTTACTCTTCGTTTATGCCCAAGTATTACGCTAGGGCAATTGAACTTCTTTATGACATTACCTTCAATTCTATTTTCCCCTCCAAAGAGTTAATGAAAGAAAAAGCCGTTGTTATTGATGAAATCAACTCTTATAAAGACAATCCTTCAGAGCAAATTTTTGATGATTTTGAAGAGCTATTATTTAGAAATCACCCTATCGGAAAAAATATTCTTGGTACGCCTGAGCTAGTACGTCAATTTAATAAAAAGACCATACAAGAGTTCATACAAACTAACTACCATAGTCAGCAAATGATTATCTGCTCAACAGGCAATATCTCATTTAAGAGAATCATAAAAATTGTTGAGAAATTTTTTGGACATATTCCAAATACAAAAAGGGAATTTCAACGAATAGCTTTTAATGATTACATCGCAACAAATAGCGTACAAAAACACACTGGTTTTCAATCACACTGTATGATTGGTAATGAAGCATTTTCTGCTAATCATCCTAACAAAACAGCTATGATTTTACTAAATAATATTCTTGGAGGACCTGGGTTAAACTCAAGGCTAAATCTAGGAATTAGAGAAAAATATGGCTTTACGTATCATATAGAATCTCACTATACGCCTTACAGTGATACGGGTATTTTCAATATTTACTTGGCATCCGAAAGGGATAAAATACAGAAGTGTATAAAATTGGTAAAAAAAGAACTGCGCAAACTAAGAGATCAACCCCTCGGACCTCAACAACTTAAAAAGGCTAAGCAGCAACTTATCGGACAAATCGCAATTGGACAAGAAAGTGATGTAAACATGATGCTATCGCTCGGAAAAAGCTTGCTTTTGTACAATAAGGTTGATACTTTTGATGAAGTTAAAACAAAAATAGAGCGCATTAGTGCTCAAGAAATTCAAGAAACCGCTCAATTTATTTTTCAAGAAGAAGATTTATCGACACTAATTTTTAAAAACTAATGGAGTTTCTACCTAAAAAAATAGAACAATATAGTTGCCAGCATACGCAGGAAGAAAGTGCTGTTTTGGCAGAGCTAAATCGTGAAACATGGGCAAAAGTTTTAATCCCTAGGATGCTTTCAGGTCACTTACAAGGACGTGCGCTCAGTATGTTAAGCAAGATGATTCGGCCTAAAACGATTTTAGAAATTGGCACTTATACAGGCTACTCCGCTATTTGTCTATCAGAAGGATTACAAACAAATGGAATATTACACACGATTGACATAAACGAAGAGCTAAAAAGCATGTGTCAACATTATTTTGAAAAAGCCAACATATCTAAGCAAGTTTGTCAATATACAGGCAATGCGCTTGATATAATACCTAGTATAGAAGGAAGCTTTGATTTAGTTTTTATAGATGCTGATAAAGAAAACTACAGTAACTATTTTGACCTAGTGATAGATAAGATATCAATGGGAGGGTTCATCATTGCTGATAATGTTTTATGGAGTGGTAAGGTTGTAGAAGATGAAGACAAAAACGATTTGGAGACAAAAGCGCTAAAAGACTTTAATAAAAAAATACACCAATCGGAAAGAGTTGAAAACATTCTACTACCCATTCGAGATGGTTTAATGGTTTGTCGAAAAATAAAATAAAAAGTGGTGTTATTCGATGATACAGAAATTGCTTTTAAAGCAAAATCAAAAAAAGATCTCAAACGAGCGTATTGGTTATTTAAATTAGTGAGCAGCTATCCTTTAGTTAAGGTTGGATCCTTCTGTTTGCAAATTGCTCTTTTCTTAAGATTGCCCATCCGAAAAATTATCAAATCAACAATTTTCGAACATTTTTGTGGTGGAGAGTCCATTACTGATTGTGAAAAGACTATCCAAGAATTAGGAAAATATCAAATCGGCACTATCTTAGACTACTCTGTAGAAGGGCAAGAAAATGAAGATAGTTTTGACAGTGTTATGAAAGAAACGCTTGCAACAATTGATAAAGCAGCACAAGATGATCATATTCCTTTTTGTGTTTTTAAAGCAACAGGAATGGGGAGATTTCATTTATTTGAAAAGATTAATAGAAATCAAATACTTACAGAATCAGAAAAAAAAGAATTTGAAAAAATCTTTTTTCGCATCGAACAGATTTGTCAAAAAGCACATGACTTAAATGTTCCTGTTTTTATTGACGCTGAAGAAAGTTGGATCCAAAATGCCATTGACGATATTGTAAATAAGATGATGCAGAAATTCAATAAAGAAAAAATTATTGTTTTTAACACATTACAAATGTATCGTTGGGATAGGCTGGCATACCTCAAACAATGTCATGCGGATGCAGTAAATAAAAACTACTTTTTGGGTCTTAAAATAGTTCGAGGAGCCTACATGGAAAAAGAGCGATCTAGAGCTAAGGAAATGAATTATAAATCGCCCATACAAAAAGACAAAGCGCATACAGATAAGGATTATGATCTTGCCATCGCTTTTTGTTTAAATCATATTGATCGTATTTCTATTTGTGCAGGCACTCATAACGAAAACAGTACTACCAAATTATGCCAATTAATGAGAGAACATAAGATTGAGCATCAAGATACACGCATCTATTTTTCTCAACTCTTAGGAATGAGTGATCATTTGAGTTATAACCTATCACATAACTCTTTTAAAGTAGCAAAATATGTTCCCTATGGTCCTGTAAAAAAAGTGATCCCATACCTTATTAGAAGAGCAGAAGAAAACACCTCTATCTCAGGCCAAACAAGCCGTGAGCTTTCATTAATTATGAAAGAACGAGCTCGAAGAAATGTCTAAAGTTTTTATCTCCGTTGCCATAACTTTTACATTCCTATTATTTTATATGGATGAAGGGTACTATGACATTAGGTGGATGAAAGAATGGGGGAATTGGATAGTGTTCTTTCTCTATGTAGGAGTAATGTATGTTTTTCAAGAAATATTCTTTAGGCTCATAAAACAAAAAATTGGGGCAATAATTTTTGGAGTCTCTACTGCATTAATATCGTTAATATGGCTTTTATCCTAAGGGCAGTTACATGAGTCATTTATTCCTTGGAAATTCCTAACCTTTACTTTTTCATCGCAAAGCTCAAAAAGAACCGAAAGGTTTTCTTTTTCTACGGTGTATAGTTTACAAGGCTTGGCATTTTTATTACTCTTTTGAAAATTAACCTCACCCCCCTCTAATACAGATAAAACTTCTGCTTGTGTAATGTTTTCACATTCTAAAAGACATTTTGCTTCAGGGCTCATGTAAATGGTATCTTTCTTTAAGTGATAAATAACTCTGTAATCCAAGCTAAAATACTGACCCATTTCTGCAAAACGCCCAGGAAAAGCAAAACGCACAAAAACAACACCCAACAAAATCCCAAACAAAAAAATCGAGAACCTCCTAACCATTATAAACTTGCTATTAATAAATCAATATTTTTATAGGGCATATCGAACCATTCCCCAACCATAGGATGAGTAAGTATTCCATGACAGAGGTAAACCCCATGCCTCAATCCAGGATCTCGACTTAATACATTTTCTAATCCTCCTTCATCTGCAATCCTTAAAAGTGTAGGTGTTAACAAATTGCTTAAAGCAAAAGAAGCTGTTCGCGCTACTCTTGATGGAATATTAGGAACACAATAGTGTATTACTCCATATTTATCGAAAACTGGTTGTTCATGATTTGTAAGCTCCGAAGTTTCTACACACCCACCTTGGTCAATACTTACATCTACTATGACCGATCCTTCTTTCATGTTCTGAACCATGTCTTCAGTAACCACACAGGGCGTTCGTTTGTCATTGGATCGGAGCGCACCTATTACCACATCAGCACGCTTAAGGGCTTTGGAAAGTACTTTTGGCTGAATGATAGAGGTATATACTCTTGTATTTAGGTCATTTTGCAGTCTTCTAATTTTGGAAAGTGAGTTATCAAAGACCTTTACAGAAGCTCCTAAACCTAAAGCTGCTCGTGCAGCGCACTCTCCTACTGTGCCAGCTCCGATGATAACAACTTCTGTTGGTGTTACCCCTGCAACGCCTCCCAACATCAATCCTTTACCATTATTTACATTACTCAAGTACTCAGAAGCGATTAACAATGCCGTATTACCTGCTATTTCACTCATTGATCGCATAAGAGGCATCATACCACTTTCGTCCTGAATAAACTCATAAGCCAAAGCCGTTACCTTCTTCTCTAATAAATGTTGAAAATAGGCTTTGTTTTTTGTAGGAATCTGAAGAGCTGAAATTAATGTTTGCCTTCCTTTCATTAAATCAACTTCTTCTAATGTAGGGGGCTCCACTTTTAGGATAATATTTGCCTGAAACACCTCTTTAGAATCATACACAATTTTAGCTCCATGCTCGCTATATTCGTTGTCAGAAAAATTTGCGCTATCACCAGCACCCGTTTCTACCCATACTTCATGTCCTCTACTCACAAGTAATTGGACTGCTTCGGGCACTAGCGCAATCCTATTTTCCTGGTGTGCTTTTTCTTTAGGTATCCCGATGAAGAGTTTACTTTGCTTGTTTCTAACTTCCAACATCTCTTCCTGAGGCAAAAATCCTTCCTTCCTTATAGAGGATAAATTAGTCATGTATTTCTATTTTTATGATGCGTTTCCCATCTTTTTCTTCCATGTACAAATTTGCGAAATCTGCGGATAATAAACTAGCTATTCTTTCAGGCCATTCTACAAAACAGTATGAGTCAGAATAAAAATATTCTTCGTAACCCATGTCATAGGCTTCTTGCTCTTCTTCTAATCTGTAAAAATCAAAATGATAAATAGAGCCACATTTATTACTAAAATATTCATTAATAATTGAGAAAGTCGGACTACTTACCTGATCCTTAGCATCTAGCTTTTGACAAATGGCTTTTATGAATGTGGTTTTTCCCACACCCATTTTTCCGTAAAGCGCAACTTTTTTAAGATCAGGAAATGCTTGAATAAACTCTGACGCTATTAATGGAAGCTCAGACTCTGATTTAAAACTCCAACTTTTAATCATATTCAGTTATCTTGGCGTTAAAGTAACAACAGGAATCATTATCTCCTCCATTGAAACACCCCCATGTTGAAAAGTTTCTTTGTAATGATTCACATAGTAATTATAGTTATTTGGGTATGCAAAAAAACTATCTTCCTTAGCAAAGATATACTTACTACTTAGATTTATACTAGGTAAAAAAACATTTTTTGGATCTTCGATTTCAAAAACATTGTTCGAGTCATATCGCATATTTCTACCTTGCTTATATCGCAAATTTGTTGACATGTCTCGATCACCTAAAACTTTTGTAGGTTTTTTTACTAATATAGTTCCATGATCAGTAGTTACAGATACTTTGGCTTTATTTTCTGCAATGAAGTTGAACATATCTCTAAGGGGAGAATGCTCAAACCAAGATGCAGTTAATGATCTGTATGCAGCATCACCCTCTGCCAACTCCTTTATAACCTTCATATCAGTACGGGCGTGAGATAGCATATCAACAAAATTATAAACAATCACATTCAAGTCATTATTTAATAATTTATGCATGTTTTCAGATAATTTTCTGCCTGAATCAATATTCGTAATCTTATTGTAAGATATCTTTAGATCTCCCTTTCCCAAACGCTGCAATTGTGCTTTCAAAAATTGTTCTTCAAACATATTTTTCCCCTCATCATCATTGTCATTTTTCCACCATTGAGGAAATATCTTTTGCATTTCTGATGGCATAAGGCCAGAAAAAATAGCATTTCTTGAGTATTGAGTAGCGGTCGGTAGAATACTAAAGTAAAGATCTTCTTGGATCACTCTAAAATTACTCAACAACTCAGGCTCTATAATTTTCCATTGATCATAACGAAGGTTATCAATAACAATAAAAAAAAGTGGTTTGTTTTTCTCTAATAAAGGAAAAACTTTTTCCTTGAACAATGTATGAGACATTATGGGACAGTCCTCATCTGCCTGTAACCAGTCTTGATAGTTTTCTTTAATGAATTTAAAAAATTGAGTGTTGGCCTCGGCTTTCTGCATCTCCAATATTTGCTTCATGCTGGAATCTCCTGATTGATCTAACTCTAGCTCCCAATAGGTGATTTTTTTAAAGATTTCTTCCCATTCTTCTTTAGTCAACTTTGCTGAAAGTTGCATTCCTATTTGACGAAACTCTTGTTGATAGTTGGCAGTTGTTTTTTTTCTAACTAACTGTTTCGAATCAATGTGCTTTTTAATAGATAAGAGAATTTGATTAGGGTTAACTGGCTTGATCAAATAATCAGAAATTTTGGAGCCAATTGCCTCTTCCATAATACTTTCTTCTTCACTTTTAGTGATCATTACAATTGGCAAATTTTGATGCTTGTTTTTTATTTGAACTAAGGTTTCTAAGCCTGTTAAACCAGGCATATTTTCATCTAAAAAAACTAAATCAAAATGCTTTTCATCAACCAGATCAATTGCTAGTGAACCATTATTTGCTGTTGTGAGCCTATATCCCTTCTCTTCCAAAAAAATGATATGTGGTTTTAATAAGTCAATCTCATCATCTACCCAAAGGATGTTAATTTTCTCAGTTAAATTCATATATTCATCAACGAATTAAGGTTTAAAATTACGCTTATTTTTTGAATGAAAACATCATCCAAAATCATTAACGATCCAATCTATGGATTTATTAGAATTCCTAACGGAATCATCTTCAAACTTATAGAACACCCTTATTTTCAGCGCCTAAGACACATCTCCCAATTAGGGCTAAGTTATTTGGTTTATCCAGGTGCCTATCACACCCGTTTTCAGCACGCCATTGGAGCGACCCATTTAATGATCCAAGCAATTGATCAATTACGAAGCAAAGGACATACAATAACTGAAGAAGAACGCTTAGGAGCTTGCATTGCTATTTTACTACACGATATTGGCCATGGGGCATTTTCACATGCTTTAGAGCATAGCATAACACACAACATATCGCATGAAGAACTATCCCTTTTATTTATGGAAAAATTGAATGAAGAATTTGAGGGTCAACTATCTCTTGCTATTGAGATTTTCAAAAACAACTATCCCAAACGTTTTCTACACCAGCTTGTATCAAGTCAATTAGATGTAGATCGATTGGATTACCTTAAAAGAGATAGTTTTTACTCTGGTGTTCAGGAAGGAATAATTGGCTCCGAGCGCATTATAAATATGTTTAATGTAGTAGATGATCACCTTGTTATTGAACAAAAAGGAGTCTACTCCATTGAGAAATTCCTGATTGCTAGACGACTAATGTATTGGCAAGTGTATCTTCACAAAACAGTACTTTCAGCAGAAAATATGCTGATTAAAGTTTTGAAACGCGCTAAAGAATTGAGCCAGTATGGGGTTCATTTACATGCATCAGCTAGTTTATCACTTTTTTTAAAAAATAATTTTACGCTCAACAACTTTCGTGAAAACAAAACGCTTTTAGACGCTTTTAGTAGATTGGATGATCATGATGTTTTAGCAGCCCTAAAAGAATGGCAGTTTAATGAAGATGAAATTTTAGCAATTCTATCCAATAAAATCATCAAAAGAAAGTTATTAAAAATTGAAATAACAGACACCGCTGTTTCGAAAAAGAAATTGTTAGAAATGAAGCAACTTGCAACAAGGCATTATGGTGTTGATATGAAGTTAGCGGATTATTTAGTATTTGAAGACTGCATAAGTAATAATGCCTACACAGCAAATAAATCGAATATTAATATCTTGTATAAAGATGGAAGTTTAAAAGACATCGCAGAAGCTTCTGATCAATTGAATATTTCTGCATTGAGCAAAGTCGTTACAAAGCATTTTGTCTGTTATCCAAAAGAATGTAAACTTTAAGTTATATTAAGTGTATGAAATTTAGCGTTCAACAAATAGCTGATCTGATTGAAGGCTCTGTCGAAGGAGATGGTAAAGCAATCGTTTCTTCCTTATCAAAAATTGAAGAAGGAAAAGAAGGAACATTAAGCTTTTTAGCCAACCCTCAATATACCCCACACATTTACCATACAAAAGCAACTGCTGTTATTGTCAACAATGATTTTGTAATAGAAAAGAATGTTTCAACTACACTGATTCGAGTAAAAGATGCTTACCAAAGTTTTGGAAAGCTTTTAGAAATTTATAATCAGTTAACAAACAACCAAAGTGGCATACACAAAACTGCTTCAATAGATGAGACAGCAAAGCTGGGGAAAGATATTTTTATTGGCTCACTTGTACATATTGGAAAAAATTCAATCATTGGTAGAGGGACAAAAATCCATCCTCAAGCATTTATTGGTGACAACGTAACCGTTGGTGATAATTGCATTCTGCATGCCGGCGTCCGTATTTTTGACAACTGTGTTATAGGCAAGGAATGCACCCTGCAAGGCAGTGTTGTCATAGGGAGTGATGGTTTTGGATTTGCTCCTAATTCCGAAGGCCAATACCACAAAGTTCCTCAAATAGGCAATGTAGTTATTCAAGATCATGTAGAAATAGGAGCAAACACTACAGTTGATAGAGCCACTTTAGGCTCTACTATTATTAAAAATGGAGCTAAACTTGATAATCTTATTCAAGTTGCACACAATGTCGAAATAGGAGAAAATACAGTAATTGCAGCCCAAACAGGCATTGCAGGTTCTACCAAGATCGGAAAGAACTGCATGATTGGTGGTCAAGTAGGTATTGTAGGGCATTTAACGATAGCAGATGAAGTAAAAATCGCAGCGCAATCAGGTATTGCCAGCAGCATTAAAGAAAAAGGAGCTATTGTTCAAGGATCTCCCGCATTTAGCATTGGAGAATATAAGCGCTCCTTTGTTTTTTTTAAAAAATTACCAGATCTCTATAAGAGATTAGAGAAATTATCAAAAGATTTGGCATCTTTGCGTAATCAATAAAATTTAATGCAACTCTATCAACGTACTATCCAAAATGCTGTAAGCATCAGCGGTCAGGGTCTTCACACAGGTAAAAAAACAACTGTCAATTTTACACCCGCCCCTGCTGGAAGTGGCATCTCTTTTCTCAGAAAAGATTTAGGCAAATATATTCCGGCTTTAGCTAAGTACATTACAGAAACAAATAGAGGAACCAGCTTAGAGTATGATGGCGCAGAAGTTCGCACAACAGAACACGTTTTAGCTGCTATCGCTTCACTTGGCATTGATAATGTTGTTGTTGAAGTAAGCGGTGCTGAAATCCCAATTCTCGATGGTAGTGCAGCACCCTTTGTTAGTTCTTTGGAAAAAGCAGGAATACAAGAGCAAGCAGTTCGTAGAAGGTATTTTAAACCCAGCAAACCCATTCATTTTCATCTAGAAGATACCGACAGTGATTTTACATTAGAACCTGCAGACGACTTTCAGATTCATGTAGAAGTAGATTACGATACAGAAGTATTGGGTGTTTCTACTGCTGAGATGAATGATTTTTCAAAGTTTAAAAAAGATTTTTCGTCTGCTAGAACCTTTTGCTTTTTACATGAACTAGAACAACTCGCAGAAAACAACCTTATTAAAGGAGGTGATTTAAATAATGCTATTGTTCTTGTTGAAAGAAAAATATCCCAAGAAGAAAAACTAAAACTCGCCAAGTTATTTGGTAAAACAGATATAAAAATACAAAAACAAGGAATTTTAAATAATTTAGAGCTTCGTTTCGACAACGAACCGGCCAGGCATAAACTCTTGGATGTAATAGGCGATTTCGCTCTTTTAGGAATGCCCATAAAAGGACATTTAAAGATACGAAAACCAGGCCACACCGCCAATGCTGCATTCACAAACAAATTATCTCAGATTATGAAAAAAATAGCACCCCATCATGATCCAAACAGGACACCCGTAAAAGACATTCATCAAATCATGGATATGCTTCCGCATAGACCTCCTTTTTTATTGGTAGATAAGATTATTGAGTTGAGCGACCAACACGTTGTAGGCGTGAAAAATGTGACGATGAACGAAGATTTTTTTCAAGGACATTTTCCAGGGGCTCCAGTAATGCCTGGGGTTTTACAAATAGAAGCCATGGCTCAGGCAGGCGGAGTCTTAATTTTAAGCACCGTTCCTGACCCAGAAAATTACTTAACTTATTTTATGAAAATTGATAAGGCAAAGTTTAAACAAAAAGTATTGCCTGGTGATACGCTTATTTTTAAACTTGAACTTGTGTCTCCAATAAGAAGAGGGATTTGCCATATGTTCGGACAAGCATATGTAGGTGAAAAACTTGTAATGGAAGCAGAACTAATGGCTCAAATAGTTAAAGTAAATTAAAAGATGAACCAACCCCTGGCCTATATACACCCACAAGCAAAAATTGCTAACAACGTTGTAGTGGAGCCTTTTGTCACTATTCATAAAAACGTAGAAATTGGAGAAGGTAGCTGGATAGGCTCAAACGTAACGATAATGGAAGGGGCTCGAATTGGTAAAAACTGTCGAGTTTTTCCTGGAGCTGTCATAGCCGCAGTTCCTCAAGACTTAAAGTTTGGAGGTGAAGAATCACTTGCAGTCATCGGCGATAACACAACCATACGCGAATGTGTAACCATTAATAGAGGAACCAGTTATAGTGGTAAAACAGAAATTGGTAACGATTGCCTTATCATGGCTTATGCACACATAGCGCATGATTGCATTATTGGAAACAATGCCGTTATTGTCAATAGTGTTCAGTTGGCTGGACATATTGAAATCGGCGATTGGGCTATAATAGGAGGGCTTACAGCTGTTCATCAATTTGTAAAGATTGGGAAACACACAATGATTTCTGGTGGATCTTTAGTACGAAAAGATGTGCCTCATTATGTTAAAGCAGCGCGAGAGCCTTTGTCCTTTGTTGGTATTAACTCCATAGGCATGAGAAGAAGAGGTTTTTCTAGCGAAAAAATACGTGAAGTCCAAAACATCTACCGTACACTTTTTCAAAATAAACTAAACAACACACAGGCGTTAAATACAATAGAAGCCGAATTTCCTGTTTCTCCAGAAAGAGATGAAATCATTGATTTTGTTAGTAACTCAGGAAGAGGAATAATGAAAGGCTACAATCAAAATTAAACTTATGGCAACAACTTCAGATTTTAGAAACGGATTATGCATTAATTTCAACAATGATCTTTGGCAAATTACTGAATTTCAACATGTAAAACCTGGAAAAGGACCCGCATTTGTTAGAACAAAACTTAAAAGTTTGACTTCGGGAAAGAACCTTGATAATACTTTTACTGCAGGTGTTAAAATCGATATTGTGAGAATAGAGAACAGAACCTATCAATTCTTATATGCTGAAGGAGATACTTTTCATTTCATGAATATGGATAATTACGAGCAAATTTTTCTTGATAAATCAATGATTAACGCGCCTCAATTTTTAAGAGATGGAGATAATGTCGACATCCTTTTTCATGCTGAAGAAGAAAAACCACTAACTTGTGATTTAAAAGCTTCTGTCGTTTTAGAAGTGACCTATACAGAACCTGGTATTAAAGGAGACACTGCAACTAACACATTAAAATCTGCAACACTAGAAACTGGTGCCGAAGTAAATGTGCCCCTATTTATAAATATTGGCGATAAGGTGAAAGTAGATACCAGAACAGGAAGTTATACAGAACGTGTAAAAGCATAATGCTAAAGCACTATCCATTTAACGGATTGGTTGCAGGCTGTGATGAGGCAGGTAGAGGCTGCTTAGCAGGACCCGTTGTAGCAGCTGCAGTTATCTTACCCAAAAAGTTTCAAAATCATATACTAAACGACTCCAAGAAGCTAACAGAAAAAAAGCGAGATGAGCTAGAGGACCTCATTAAAAACAGTTGTATTTCTTGGGGAATAGGCATTGTTAGCGCCAAAGAAATTGATGAGATTAATATTCTGAATGCTTCTTTTTTAGCCATGCACAGGGCCATTGATAAACTAGCAAACAAACCCAAGTTACTTCTCATTGATGGCAATCGATTTAACAAATACAAAAATACTCCTCATCGGTGTATTGTAAAGGGAGATGGTAAATATTTATCTATAGCAGCTGCTTCTATTTTAGCAAAAACACATAGAGATGAATACATGAAAAAAATGGATGATGAACATCCCGATTACCGATGGAAAAAAAACAAAGGCTACCCAACCAAAGAACATCGAATTGCTATACAAGAAAAAGGAATCACACAACTTCACAGAAAAAGCTTCAAGCAATTACCTACACAGTTAAAATTGAATATTTAACACTACCTACATACTTATAGACATTGTATCGTTAATATGTATGTTCTATGAAATCTTGAATGAATGATTGTTTGTTTATACTTTTGAGGAAGTTATTTTTTAACTTATTATGAAGAAGAAAATTATACTATCTGTATCCCTAATTTGTTTATTAAGCCTTATTGCTATACTTGCTGTTACCAAATACAACGATTTATCCAATACTCAAAAAAATCCAATAAAAGCTATCCCAACAAATGCTTCTGTAATAATCAAAAGCGATGACTGGAGAAAAAGTTGGGATGAGATAGAAGCATCTGATATATGGCAAAAAATAAGTTCAACTGAACATTGGCAAACACTAAAAACTAAGATTGACAAAACAAAAAAAACCATTGAAAAATCGGATGAATTAAAAAAAATATTTGACAAACAATTACTTTACATCTCCTTACACAGTAGTACACAAAATTTTGACATACTTTTTGCTTCTACCCTATCAACAAAGACTCCTTTAAAACTGTTAGAAAATAATTTTTTAAATCAAGAATATAGTCGCAAAAAATACGATAATGAGACTATTTACACCCTCGATAATGGATGGAGTTTTTGCATTCATCAAGGGATAATATTTTTTGCATCTACGCACCTATTAGTCGAAAATAGTATTCGTCAGCTTAACAATAGTTTAAGCTTATTAGATGATCAAAGTTTTGTTAAAGTTCAAGAGACAGAGAGTAATTTTTCACAAACACATGTTTACTTGAATTATAAGAATTTCTCTAGTCTTTTAAAAGAGAATTACAAAATTGGCTTAAATGAAAAAATACAGATCAGTCGGTGGGCAGACTGGGCAGAACTCGATCTTAAAGCAAAAAACAACAACCTTATTTTTTCAGGATTTACACTAGCACAAGACTCGTCTAGTAACTTTTTAAACACATTGAATGGACAAAAGCCTCAACCTTTTTCGATGAGCGCTATACTGCCATCCAACACCCATACCATTAGCTTTTTGGGGTTAAGTGATTTTAAAGCATATTACGCCAAATACAAAAAGTTTTTAGCAAACCATAACAACCTGTATGAACACAGCAAGTGGATTCAGGAAAAAGACAAAAAATATGAAGTCCAATTAGAACCAACATTCAGTGCTATTATAGATAACGAACTGGCCATGACGAGCACATATACTGCCTCTGGAAATCAAGAATATTTTGCTTTAATACAAGCCAAGGAAGAGTCCATACAGATTATACAACACTTAAACAAGAGTATAACCAATGATCCTTTTGAAGAAAATTATCGAGGATTTAATATTTACCAACTACACATCACAAATATTTTACCAAGACTCCTTGGCCCCTTGTTTAATAATGTAAACGATAATTTTTTCTGTTGGATAGACGGCTTCTTAGTTTTTGGAAATTCGTCGAAAGCCCTAAAAACGTTTATTAATAGCTTCCTTTCTCAAAAAACATTAATCAATAACATTTACTACCAAAATTACTCTGATAATATATCGTCAAAATGCAACTATTTGTTTTACTATAATCCGTCAGTTACTGATTGGCCAAAAAAACTCAGTAGTAATGCTAAAAAATGGGTGAAAGAAGAAAATTGGGAAAATGTAAATGCATTCGCATATCAACTCAGTGCCAACAACGAACTATTTTATAATAGTGTAGTAATCCATCATGAGCCTAATATGCGTGATGAAAGCCAATTAACATGGAGTATAAATTTGGATAATACCTTTCGTATGCAGCCAAAGTTTGTGAAAAATCACTACACCATGATGCAAGAAGTGGCCATTCAAGATGACGCAAACAAGCTATACCTTATTAGCTCGAACGGAAAAGTTCTTTGGAAAAAAAATATTGGAGGGGAAATTTTAGGTGAGATTCGACAAATTGACGCATTTAAAAACAAAAAACTTCAGCTTTTATTTAATACTACAGACAGCTTATATCTAATAGATAGAAATGGAAACGCAGTTGAGAATTTCCCGAAAAAATTAAAAAGTAAAGCTACAGCTGGACACACTTTAATTGATTACGATAAAAATAGAAAATACAGAATCTTAATCCCTGCTGAAGATAAAATGGTTTATAACTATGATAAAAACGGAGATCTTGTCAAGGGATGGAAATTTGAAAAAATGCCTGAAAAAATTAGTCAAAGCATAGTGTATTACTTACATGACAACAAAGACTATATTTATGTTATAGATAAAGCTGGAAATGCAAAGATTGTAGGAAGGAATGGAAAAAACAGAATTAAACTGGGAACAATTCCGTTAGCTGATAAATTCTATCTTGACTTAAATCAGGGCGCTGTTTACAGCACTGATAACAGAGCCAATGTATGGAAGACAAATTTAGATGGGAACCAGTTAAAAGTTATTAATAATAACTACACAGAAAAAACTGATTTTTATGCCAAAAATATTAATGATGATGAGTTTATCGAATTCATTTTTTCAGAAGAAAAAACAATCTGTTATCAGCTCGATAAAAAATTGTTTGAGTACGACATAAAAAGTGACTTTACTCCTCAAGTTTTAGAGTTTAATGGTCAACATTTTATTGGACTAAGCCAAGGAGAATACTGCTATTTACTCGATTCTAATGGCAATCTAATAAAAGAAATGCCTTTATATGGCCAAGGGCTTTTTAACATTTCAGATACAGATAATGATGGACAAATGAACTTGGTTGTTGGAAACGGAGATTTACTATTTAACTATACATTAGAGTAAACACTATGAAACCAAAAAACATCAACCACCAAAATGAACTTCGTTTTTACTCTTTAGACAGTGTTAAACTAAACAATATTTTGCTTTACGGAGACAGTGTGCCTGCTGGTCCAAGCTCACCCGTCGAAGATTTTTTAGATATGGATTTAAATTTACACGACTTTTTAGTTAAAAATCCATCAGATACATTTTGCGTGAAAGCGATCGGAAACTCTATGATAGACGCTAATATAAATAGCGGTGATGTAATGATTGTTGACAAGGCTATAAAACCACAAAACAATGACATTGTTCTTGCTATGCTAGATGGCGAATTTACGGTAAAACATATTCGCATCAATGAAAATCAATTATACCTTATGCCAGCTAACAATAATTACCAACCTATTACAATAAACACAGAAATGGATTTTAAAATTTGGGGCGTAGTAACCTACATAATCCAAAAAGCAAATTCCAGAATCTAAACTTACCTACCTCAACACACCAAAAGAGATCATAGGAGTGTACACTTCAAATTCTGTAGTTATTAAATAAGACCGGATGAACCATTGCTTTTCTCTTTTAGGAAAAAGAAGGCTCATACTAACGCCGTAGTTATAATTGTAACTTAATGTTTCATCATCGAAAATCGAAACACCACCTAGTACACCAAAACCAATATTATTGTGTACTAACTTGCTACCACCAAAGAGAAGGCTTATATCAGAAAAAGAAGCCTGTATACTTGTTGAAAGCATAAAACGCTTGTGTATATTCTGAAAAACAGCTTGCTTCCCAAAAATGTAAGGCCACCCATAAGTAGTTCCATAAAAAGTTCGTTTAGCGACTACTGGAGTATTTTCATAATCATCAAATTGATGTAAATTATTGTCTTCAATAATTTGAATAAGTAACTGTGGATACCTTGGATTGGTGGCATAGCCTGCTTTTTTTAGACCTTTAGCCCAGCCTTTATAATCCAAAATATCGAGCTCAAACAAAGGGGCATATCTTTCCTTTTGCAGAAAAATAGAATGATCCCTGTAAGACGCCTCTACTGTTGGGTATTTTCTAAAACATTCTTGAGACTTATCATCATCATGATATACTCTTTTTCCAGTCCAATTGGAATGACACTTTATCCCAAAATGATTATTTGATTTTTTTGCAAGCTTGCTATTTCCATTTTGACTTTCTAAAATTCCTTGCGCTAATGTTATACTTGCAGGTATAGCGTACAGATTTAGTTCATCTATTGCTAAATCTTTGTACTTAGCTATATAATCCTCCCTACTCATTTCTTGAGCAGACAAACAATTGAACCAAGTACAAAATAAGATTATAAATATTCGATGCACCATCCTTTATTTTTTATTCGTTCATTCATACCAGCTATCGCTTGCAACCCTCCAGTGTGGATAAGTAAAATAATTGATCCTTCACGAAAGTAATCTTTTGAAACTAGATCCAACACACCAAAAAAAAGTTTTCCTGTATATATGGGATCAAGAGGTATGTTATGAGATTTATTAAATTTATTGATAAAATCTATTAAGCTTTTATCTACTTTAGCATAACCACCAAAATGATAATCCAAACATAGTTCCCAATTGGAACTCTGCACATATTCTTGAATATTTTTAGTTAAAAAACCTGCACCTTTTAAAGCTGAAAAAGCCATAGCCTTTTGATGGGGCTGAAGTTTGTTGATGATTCCCGCTATGGTTCCCCCTGTACCACATGAACAGCATACTACATCAAAATCGTGATTATAAATAATCTCTTCACATCCTTTAACAGCTAAAGCATTGGTGCCTCCTTCTGGCAAAATATAATGTTCAGGATATAATTTCTTCCAATCCGTTTCGTCTTTTTTACTATAGATTTCTCTATTTATATAATGAAACTCCATACCAAAGGATTTTGCTTTAGTAAGAGTTGGGTTAAGTGGCAAATGTCTTTCTCCCCTAATCACACCAATGCTTTCCATATTCAACTCCGCAGTTGCGCAGGCAGTAGCTAAAATATGATTGGAAAATGCTCCACCAAAAGTCAACACTTTACTATGGAATGTTTTTTTAGCCTCTACTAAATTATATTTCAATTTGCGCCATTTATTTCCCGAAACAAATGGATGAATCAAATCCTCTCTTTGCACTAATAAACGCACGTTCTTTTCCGATAATAAATCGTTGTTTATCTCCTGAATTAAAGGTTGTATGGGTTTTACAAACATGCCACAATATAACAAATGATTATCGTAAATTTGTACCAAAATAGGCAAGCATATGACGGCCTTGTTTAACAGCAAAAAATTAGACTCAGAAGATTTTTACAAAAGTCCCGATGGTTTTATTGTTTTTACAGAGAAATATCATCTCAAAAGGGGGTATTGTTGTAAAAGCGGATGTAAACATTGTCCCTATGGATACGATAAAAAAACGGCTTTGATCAAAAAGAATAAAAAGAAATGACAGATTTTCAACTTAGCATTTTAGAAGGCATCCCTTCTCATATTCCAGCCCAAAAAGAATATGATTCAGCAATTAATCATGCACCAAAGCGTAAAGACATTCTTAATTCAAAAGAAAAAGAATTAGCACTAAAAAATGCATTGAGGTATTTTCCAAAAGACCAACATGCCGAATTAGCGGAAGATTTTGCAAAAGAACTGAAAAAATTTGGTCGTATTTATATGTTACGATATCGACCAAATTATGAAATGAAAGCCCGCAGTATTAACGAATACCCTGGAAAATCGGAGCAAGCAAAGTCGATTATGTTAATGATCCAAAATAACCTGGATTATGCAGTAGCGCAACACCCGCACGAACTGATCACTTACGGAGGAAACGGCGGAGTTTTTCAGAACTGGGCTCAGTATCTCTTATGTATGCAATACCTTGCTGAAATGACTGATGAGCAAACCTTAGTAATGTACTCAGGACATCCGTTAGGACTTTTTCCATCGCACAAAGATGCACCAAGAGTTGTTGTTACTAACGGGATGATGATTCCAAATTATTCTAAGCCTGATGACTGGGAAAAATTTAACGCCCTTGGAGTTACTCAATTTGGACAAATGACAGCCGGCTCCTATATGTACATCGGCCCACAAGGAATTGTACATGGAACAACAATAACCATCCTTAATGCAGCAAGAAAAATAGATGATGGAGGATTAGCTGGAAAACTATTTGTTACTGCAGGCTTAGGAGGCATGAGTGGAGCTCAGCCCAAGGCGGGCAATATAGCAGGATGCATTACGGTTGTTGCTGAAATAAATCCCAAAGCAACACAAACTAGGCATTCTCAAGGATGGGTAGATGAAGTAATACATGATATAGATGAATTGTGTATTCGTGTAAAAAAAGCAAAAAAAGACAAAGAGGTGGTTTCTATTGCATATCAAGGAAATATCGTTGAAGTCTGGGAACATTTCTATGAAAAAGAAATTTACATTGATTTGGGTTCAGATCAAACATCTTTACACAACCCATGGGCAGGAGGATATTACCCAATGGAAATGAGCTTTGAAGAGGCCAATGAAATGATGGCAAATGATCCGGAAAGATTCAAAAAAGCCATTCAAAAAACATTGAAAAGGCATGCAGAAGGCATAAACAAACATACTTCAAAAGGAACTTATTTTTTCGATTATGGAAACGCATTTTTGTTGGAAGCATCTAGAGCAGGGGCAGATATCTTAAATGAAGAACAGCAATTTAAATACCCATCCTATGTACAGGATATTATGGGACCAATGTGTTTTGACTATGGTTTTGGTCCTTTCCGCTGGGTATGTGCTAGCGGAAAAGCTGAAGACTTGAATGAGACAGATCGAATTGCTAGTGAGGTATTAGAGAAAATTCGGCTCAATGCACCGCCAGAAATACAACAGCAGATGGCAGATAACATTCAATGGATCAAAGGAGCACAAAAAAACAAGCTTGTTGTTGGTTCTCAAGCAAGAATTTTATACGCTGACTCAGAAGGAAGAATAAAAATAGCAGAAGCATTTAACAAAGCTATAAAAGAGGGCAAGATTGGCCCTATCATTTTAGGCCGAGATCACCACGATGTGTCTGGAACTGATTCACCCTACAGAGAAACTTCCAATATTTACGACGGATCATCCTTTACAGCAGATATGGCAATTCAGAATGTGATTGGAGATAGTTTTAGAGGAGCTACTTGGATTTCTATACACAACGGTGGTGGCGTGGGATGGGGTGAAGTAATAAACGGTGGTTTCGGAATGTTATTAGATGGATCTGAAGACAGCGATAGAAGGCTAAAAATGATGCTTCATTGGGATGTAAATAATGGAATTGCTAGAAGAAGCTGGGCAAGGAACGATGAGGCAATTTTTGCAATTAAACGAGAAATGGAAAGAACACCAAAATTGAAAGTCACAATACCTTCAATTGTTGATGAAGCCATTGTTTCAGGAAAATTTTCATAAATGAGCTTTTTGCTTATTTAGTTTATCAACTAAAATCCAACTCCTAAGCCAACAACTATTCTAATGCCGTCTTTTTTTTCGTTGGGCAAGTCCATGTATGCTGTCTCAAGCAATAGCTTTCTTTTAACCTTAGTGTCTTGAACAAGGTATCCACCACCAAGATCTAGATTAAGATAATCTGTAATTCGTATCTGATAACCTAGTCCTAACCCCCTACCTAATGCTGATATTTTCTTTTCATAGTTTTGGGTCTGGTCATTAATATTTACAAAATTTTCTTGATAACTTTCGTAAGTTCCGTAGAGAGTAAAATACGGTCCATGAGGAGCGTCCCAAGTAAAGTAGTATTTAAACTCAGGTACAAACGCATGCCCATGAAAAGTATAAGCATCTTTATCTTCTAACTCTATACCCTGATATACGTCATATACATAATCGCCCTTATCGTTAATCAATTTATAATTTAACTTAAACGATAATTGTGCTACATTAGGGGATCTGCCCCGATCGAGCATTCGTTCGTATGAGATTGAGTATCCACTAGGATTTGTAAAAAGTGATTGAAGTGATGTACTAATGATGTTTTTTTGAACCAGAAAAGTTTGCGCATGAATAACTTCAATCGAGCAAAAAATCAATAAACAAAAAAGAAGCCTTCTCATTCTGAACTTATAAAATAATCGTGTACAATTCAGGTGTAAAGATAATGAATTCAATGTACAATTTTTGTTTATTAGAAAATCTATCTTTGTTGTAATGAAAGCACACAAGACAAACTGCATACTAAATGAGTACAGCTTAGATGAGTTAGATAATACCCAACAACAATTAATTCATCAAGCTCATCATGTATGCAAAGAAGCCTATGCACCTTATTCAAATTTTAAAGTTGGAGCTTCTTTACTTTTAGAAACTGGAACAGTTGTATGTGGTAATAACCAGGAAAATGCAGCATATCCATCTGGTTTATGTGCCGAGCGGATTGCCTTTTTCTCTGCCGGCTCAAACTATCCTGAGCAAAATATCAAGCAAATTGCGATAGTTACTCAAACTAACCTTAAACTCAATAAAACGGTTATGCCTTGCGGAGCTTGCCGACAAGTGATGATTGAATACGAACAAAAACAAGGTCAGTTAATCGAAATTCTACTACAGGTAAATGACGGGAATATTTTTGTTTCAAACAGTATTCAAAATATTCTTCCATTTGCTTTTGAATGTCTAGAGCTAAAAAACGCTTAATCTTACTGAATTTATATTAAATTTGCGGGTCTTACATCCAAAAATAAATATGGCAAAGAAAATAAATAAGGAAACCTATCTAAAGTGGTATAAAAATATGCTCCTTTGGCGAAAG
This sequence comes from Flavobacteriales bacterium, assembly GCA_965661505.1. GTDB lineage: Bacteria > Bacteroidota > Bacteroidia > Flavobacteriales > UBA7312 > UBA7312. The sequence goes on from CBFIDX010000021.1 coordinate 27,714, forward strand.
TTTGAAGATAAGTCTTCAGCCCTCTATATTCAACAAAAGATCAGAGGATTCTTGCATTTATACAATGGTCAGGAAGCAATTTTAGCAGGCTGTATTGAGGCTATCGATCCGAAAAAAGATCGATTTATCACGGCCTACAGAAACCATGTTCAACCCATAGCTTTAGGTGTTGAACCTAAACACATTATGGCCGAAATGTTTGGTAAAATTACGGGATGCTCTAAGGGTAATGGAGGCTCTATGCACATGTTTAGTAAAGAACATAATTTCTTTGGTGGTCATGGGATTGTTGGAGGTCAAATTCCATTAGGAGCTGGACTTGCTTTCGCTGATAAATACAACGAAAATGATTCTGTAACACTTTGTTTTATGGGTGATGGAGCGGTACGTCAAGGAGCTTTTCATGAAGCACTCAACCTAGCTATGCTTTGGAAATTACCTGTAATATTTATCATAGAAAACAACGGTTATGCCATGGGGACTTCGGTAGAAAGAACCGCTAATCATTCCGAACTTTGGAAGCTTGGCTTAGGTTACGAAATGCCTTGTTGCCCTGTAGATGGTATGGATCCTGTGGCTATGTTCGAAAAAGTTTCTGAAGCAGCAACCCGAGCAAGAAAAGGCGATGGACCCACTCTGTTAGAAGCAAAAACGTATCGCTACAAAGGGCATTCTATGTCAGACGCACAACATTATCGAACCAAAGATGAAGTTGCTGAGTACCAAAAGATCGACCCAATTACCACTGTTTTGGAAGTCATAAAAAATAAAAAGTACGCTAGTGAGAAAGAGATTGAAGATATCAATCAAGAAGTCAAAAAAATCGTTGCGGAGGCTGTACAGTTTGCTGAAGAGTCTCCATTCCCAACGGAACAAGATTTATACGATAGCGTCTATGAACAAGCAGATTATCCATTTATAAAAGATTAAAAAGATGGCAGAAGTAGTTAGCATGCCAAGACTCAGTGACACCATGACAGAAGGTGTTGTTGCAAAATGGCACAAAAAAGTAGGCGATCCTGTTTCAGAGGGTGATTTATTAGCCGAAATAGAAACCGATAAAGCCACCATGGAATTTGAAAGCTTCCAAGAAGGTGTCCTATTACACATCGGTATTGAAGAAGGTGGAAAAGCTCCAGTAGATAGCATCCTAGCTATCCTAGGTGAAAAAGGAGAAAACATTGAAGCTCTCATTAATGAGCATGATACAAAAAATGAAGCTGAAGAATCTCCCGTTAAGCAAAAGGAAGAAGTAAAAAAAGACATTCCTAAAAAAGCTCCGCCATCTGCTCCCAAAACCACAGAGAAAAAAGTAGAGACATCAACTGTCAGCACATTTGTTGACGGAGGTACAAAAGCGTCTCCCCTTGCTAAAAAATTAGCCCAAGAGCGTCACCTCAACTTATCGTTCATAAAAGGAACTGGTGATGGTGGAAGAATCATAAAAAGAGACATAGACAATTATAGCGGAGGCAATGCACCTGCTGTTGAGCGATATTCTGAAGTAGCTGTTTCACAAATGCGTGGCGTAATAGCGCAGCGCCTAGGTGAAAGTAAGTTTTCAGCTCCTCATTTTTACCTTACTGTTGAAATAGATATGAGTAATGCCATAGATGCTCGAAAAGCCATCAATGAGGTTGCTCCTGTAAAGGTTTCTTTTAATGACATGATTGTCAAAGCTACATCAATGGCAATTCAACAACATCCGGATGTAAATAGCAGCTGGCAAGGGGATAGCATCCGTTATAACGAGCATGTTCATATCGGAGTAGCTATGGCGGTAGAGGACGGTCTGTTAGTACCTGTTGTACGCTTTGCAAACACCAAGCGTCTTTCACAAATTGCTACTGAAGTGAAAGAGTTTGGTTCTCGTGCAAAAGCAAAAAAATTACAACCAGAAGATTGGCAAGGAAATACTTTCACAATTTCAAACCTTGGCATGTTTAATATCGAAGAATTTACAGCTATCATCAACCCACCTGATGCTTGTATATTAGCTGTTGGTGGAATCATCGAAAAACCAGTTGTTAAGAATGGTGAAATTGTTGTAGGTCAAACCATGAAGGTTACGCTCTCATGCGATCATCGAGTTGTTGATGGTGTAGTCGGATCAAAGTTCCTTGCAACATTAAAAAACTATTTAGAAAACCCTGTATTATTCATGGGTTCACAATCTATCTAATTTTTTAAATAAACTAAAAGTCCTATCTAAAGAAATAGGGCTTTTTTTATCTTTATCAAATGGATGCATTAGCCACCTCCATAGCGTACCTTAAAGGAGTAGGCCCTAAAAGAGCTGAACTTCTTGGCATAGAATTAGGCATCAAAACCTATGATGATATGCTACATTACTTTCCTTTTCGGTATGTAGATAAGAGCAAGTTTTACAAAATTCAAGAACTTCATAGTGATCTTCCTTATATTCAAGTAACAGGAACCATCGTTCGTTTACAAGAAGTAGGCGCTAAAAGAAGTAAACGATTAGTTGCCCATGTTCAAGATGATACTGGTGTTTTAGAATTGGTTTGGTTCAAAGGAATTAAATGGGTAAAGAACAGCATCAAGTCAAACATTCAATACATTGTATTTGGTAAGCCTACGTTATTCAATGGAAAAATAAATATTGCACATCCAGAAATAGAAACGGTAGAAGAGTACAGAAAAGGGTTAACTAACCAGTTACAACCCATGTATCCCTCTTCAGAAAAATTAAGCAATAAGGGGCTAAATAATAAAGCTATAGGGAAACTGACACAAGCGCTTTTACCTCAGCTCAAAAATCAAATCCCTGAAACGCTTTCTAAAAACCTAATCCAAAAATTAAATTTACCCTCAAAGGAAAAAGCACTTTTTGACATTCACTTCCCCAAAAACAGTCAAGATCTTAAAAAAGCGCAGTATCGCTTAAAGTTTGAGGAATTATTCTTTATCCAGCTTCAACTTATCCAAATGAAGCAAATACGTCAACAAAAACTAAAAGGACATAATTTTTCTATAATAGGAACTTTTTTTAATCAATTTTATAAAGAATGTTTGCCTTTTGAACTAACCAATGCACAAAAACGTGTTATTAAAGAAATTCGCAGAGACTGTGGTGGACAACATCAAATGAATCGACTTCTTCAGGGAGACGTAGGAAGTGGAAAAACACTAGTTGCCTTAATGAGTATCTTGATGGCTATTGACAACGGCTATCAAGCTTGCTTAATGGCTCCAACAGAAATACTAGCCAATCAGCATTTCGAAACAATCAAAGAGTTTTTGAAAGATATTCCATTAAAAGTCGGCATTTTGACGGGTTCAAAAAAAGCATCTGAAAGAAAAATTTTACATCAAGGCATAGAAGATGGAAGCATTCATGTACTTGTCGGAACACATGCCCTGCTTGAAGATAAAGTTAAATATAAAAACCTTGGCCTAGTAGTCATTGACGAACAGCACCGTTTCGGGGTGGCACAGCGCGCCAAGATGTGGAAAAAAAATACATACCCCCCACATGTATTAGTTATGACAGCAACGCCTATTCCTAGAACACTTGCCATGACTCTTTACGGTGATTTAGATGTGTCGGTGATTGATGAGCTTCCACCTGGAAGAAAAGAAATTAAGACTATTTGGAAGTCAGACAGTCATCGATTACGTGTTTTTGGTTTTATAAAAGACGAAATTGAAAAAGGTAGACAAGCCTATGTAGTTTACCCACTCATTCAAGAAAGCGAAACACTGGATTATAAAGATTTGATGGATGGCTATGAAAGTATTTGTAGAGCATTTCCAGACCAACAAATTAGTATTGTTCACGGGCAAATGAAGGCTCAAGATAAAGACTTTGAAATGGCTCGATTTGGAAAAGGAGAGACCCAAATAATGGTAGCCACTACTGTTATTGAGGTTGGTGTTAACGTGCCGAACGCTTCTATTATGGTTATTGAAAGTGCAGAACGATTTGGGCTGTCTCAACTACATCAGTTAAGAGGGCGTGTTGGTAGAGGTGCAGAACAATCTTATTGTATTTTGATGAGCGGAAATAAAGTGAGTCAAGATGCTCAACAACGATTAAAAACCATGGTTCGAACTGGCGACGGCTTCGAAATAGCTGAAGAAGATTTAAAACTTAGAGGACCTGGTGATTTAATGGGTACACAACAAAGTGGAATACTGGATTTAAAAATTGCCGATTTAGTTAAAGACAATGCCATTCTACAATATGCTCGCCAAATGGCAATAGAAACATTAGACGAAGACCCCGCCTTATGTATGACAAAAAATAGCACTATCGCAGCCTCATTAAACAAGCAGTTAAAGAGCAAACTTCTTTGGAGCAGGATTTCCTAAATTGCTCAACTAAAACATCTAGAATTCTATCTTTCAAAACATACTTTGATTTTCTTACTTTTGTGGCACCAAATTACTAGCATTGATGAAGATATCATATAACTGGCTAAAAGAATACATCAAGATAGACCTAGAACCCAAAAAAGTGGCAGCACTTCTTACTGACACCGGATTAGAGGTAGAAGGAATAGAAATTGTAGAATCTGTAAAAGGCGGTTTAAAAGGCGTTGTGATTGGTGAAGTTATTTCTAAAAAACAACATCCTAATGCTGACCGACTTAGTGTAACAACCGTAGCTATTGGCACCGACACCCCTCTTCATATTGTATGTGGCGCACCCAATGTAGCTAGTGGACAAAAAGTAGCTGTTGCTACCATAGGAACCGTTCTGTACTCTGGTAATGACTCATTTAAAATTAAAAAAGGGAAAATTCGCGGTGAAGTTTCGGAAGGTATGATTTGCGCTGAGGACGAACTAGGTTTGGGAACTGACCATGATGGAATTATGGTGCTTAATAAAAATGCTCAAGTAGGTATGCCTGCTAGCGAATACTTCCAATTAGAAAATGATACTGTTTTTGAAATCGGCTTAACACCGAATCGATCGGATGCAATGTCTCATATAGGAGTAGCAAGAGATTTGTTTGCCGTTTTAAATTTAAACGGAGAAGAAGTGGCTATGAACAAACCAAGTGTTGATGCCTTCGAGGCAACAAACAGCCAGCTCCCTATACAAATTGAAGTAAAAGATTTTGAGGCATGTCCACGTTATGCTGGAGTAAGTATACAAGGCTTAAAAGTGGCTCCTTCTCCTGACTGGCTGCAAAGGAGACTAATTGCAATCGGGTTATCTCCTATCAACAATGTGGTAGATGTAACCAATTATGTTTTACATGAAACAGGGCAACCACTTCACGCATTTGACATCGCATCCATTAAAGGAAAAAAAGTAATTGTTCAAAAACTAGCCGAGCAAACAAGTTTTACTACATTAGATGATGTAGAACGAAAGCTGTCATCTGAAGATTTAATGATTTGCGATGCTAAAGAAGGAATGTGTATCGCAGGAGTATTTGGCGGTATTCAATCGGGCGTTAATGATAATACGATTGATGTATTTCTGGAAAGTGCTTACTTCAACCCAGTCTCCATACGTAAAACAGCTAAAAGACATGCTTTAAGTACAGATGCCTCTTTCCGTTTTGAGCGCAGCGTTGATCCTAACTTAGTGATTTATGCTTTAAAAAGAGCTGCAGTTCTTATTCAAGAAGTGGCGGGTGGTAGTGTTGCTTCTGAGATAAGCGATTTATATCCTCATCCAATACCAAATTTTGAGATTAGCTTAGCCTATGCCAAAATAGATCGATTAATTGGAGAAAAAATAGATCGAAAAATCATCCAATCTATCTTAACAAATTTAGAAATTAAGATTCTTGAATCTAGTGATACAGAATTAAAACTATCCGTACCACCCTTTAGAGCAGACGTTCAAAGATCAGAAGATGTTATCGAAGAAATTTTACGCATTTATGGCTACAACAGGATTGCCATACCTGCTCAACTCAAATCTTCACTTACCTATGCCAATAAGCCAGACACTGAACATTTACGAAATTTAGTTTCTGATTTATTAAGTAGCAAAGGTTTTAATGAATGCATGAATAATTCTTTATCAAAAACATCTTATGCTCATCTCATAGACGAGCTAAATCCAGAGCATCAGGTAGAACTATTAAACCCTTTAAGTCAAGACTTGAATGGTATGCGACAGAGTTTACTTTTTGGTGGATTAGAAAACCTAAGCTATAATATCAATCGAAAAAATGTTGACTTAAAACTCTATGAGTTTGGCAAAACCTATCATCATCGTCAAGAATACATTGAACATAGAAAATTAATGCTATTTGCTTGTGGCCGAAAAAAGGCAGAAAGCTGGAATAATGATAACGATGAGGTTGACTTATTTTGGCTAAAACAAGAGGTTGAACATGTTCTTAGAAGATTAGGTGTAACGAAGTTAAAAGAAGAGAATATAACTAGCTCTTACATCGATAATAGCTATCGTTTTTCGTTTAAAAACAAGGCAGTCGCCACTTTTGGATCAGTAAATAAAAAAATACTCAAAGCATTTGACATCAAAAACAACGTTTTAACTGCAGAATTTAACTGGGATAACATCCTCTATTTTAGCAACGGAAACAAAACAACTTATCAGGCAGTATCTAAATTCCCATCAGTAAGAAGGGATTTAGCGCTATTAGTTGATGCTTCTGTAGAGTTTAAAACATTACAGACTCTGGCAACTCAGTGCGAAAATAAATTGCTTAAAAAAGTTAATTTATTCGATGTTTATGAGGGCAACAAATTACCTCAAGGTAAAAAGTCATATGCACTCAGCTTTATACTACAAAATGACATTAAAACATTAACAGACAAGCAAATTGATAAAGTAATGGATAAATTAATAAAAGTATTTCAAGAGAAAGCTGGAGCAGAAATACGAATGTAACAGCAATTTCATATATTTGACAATTAAGAAATTAATCTAAAAACTAGATAAAATGAAAAAAGTTGCCCTCTTATTTGCAACACTTTGCCTTTGGGGATATACTCAGGCACAAGAATCTATTTTTAAAACTAGCGGAACTGATGCAGCTTTCGGTAGATATGAAATATCCTATGAGCGTACGTTTAATGAAGGAATGAATAATATCAAATCGTCAGGAAAACTTCGTAAACAAGGCAAGTGGCCAAATATCTTGACTAAAAGCTCTTTTGTAGTAACCTTTGGTCATGTCAATGAAAACATTACCCAATCATTTGGTAAAAATTTAACGTTCGTAGTTGATACAAATACCTTCACAGATCATGATGGAAATGCTGACAATGGAATACAAGTAAATCAAGATTCGCCAGATCATTCATTGCAACGTGATGTGATCGTTAAAACGAAAGGTTTTTATCTCTCTGGTGAATACAGAAGTTACATAAAGACATACAACCAAAAAATTGGAGACGCCCCGCGAGGATGGTATATAGCTCCTTTTGTTGAAGTGAAATTTCAAAATGTTGATTTTAACGACGAAACACCTTTAGCCATCAATGATGCTATGTCTATGATTTTAGATGATAATGGTTACGATGTATGGTATGGAGATGAAAATACTGGATATGTAGTTACAACCGTAAATGAAAACTTTTTGCCTGGAGAATTAACTACGGGAGATGCAACCTTTGGCCAAACAGTAGAGTTTTATAATTTTTTAACCTCTCTTGGAATTGTTGATTTTGATGGCAATGGTTTGATTGAAATGACAGAACAAGCCGATCCTGATTTAGCTAGAGCTATGTAAAGAAGTGCAGCCGGTTGGAAAGATGTGTCGCATAAATAC
>CBFIDX010000022.1:0-32924 GCA_965661505.1 Flavobacteriales bacterium
ACAGTAACGGTATAATCTCCTGCTTCCTGATTTGTTAATGTGCTTGTTAGCTGCTGAAAAGGACCCGGATTGTCCCAAGCATAGCTGTAATCAGAATCGTTCAACAAAGTACCGCCTGTAGCAATTACGCTGATGCCTCCAGTAGCTACGTCCTCACAATAAGCAGCAGTAACCGTGCTTGTTAAAATATCAATCTCTGTAGGCTCGGATAAACTAGCAAAGGCTAAAGACTCACAGCCGTTGGCGTCGGTAACTTTAAGCTGGTAATTGGCAGATGCTCGAAAATTCATTAGCACTGGATCCTGACCCAAATCCACACTACCGTCTAACCACTGGTAGCTGTAAGGAGCAGTACCACCTGAAGCAATGGCTTCAAAAATACCATCAGAAGCACCAAAACAGCTGATCTTTGTGGCGTTAATACCTGACTGTAATGGTAGGGGCTGGTTTACAGATACTTCATCAACAGAAATACATCCTATTGCATCAGTTGTTGTGAGGGTGTATTGTCCAAATGATAAATTTGAAATCCCTGAAGATGGTTGGCCGTTAGACCACATGTATTGATAAGGCATCACACCACCTACTGTTAAGCTTACCAATGCTGACCCGTCTGAATAACCGTAACAAGTCGTGGATGTAGAACTTAATTCTGACTCAATGGCGGTATTGGAAGTAATCGTTACGCTACTACTCTCACTACACCCTCGTGCATCTGTAACAACAATATCGTGATCGGAAGACCAAAGACCCCAAGCGGTATCCAACGCATGACCGCCGCTCCAAGCATAACTGTAAGGACTTTGACCTCCTACAACTACTGCACGAGCAATGCCCGTACTGTCTTCAAAACAACTGATCGACTGAATCGCTTCGGCCTGAACCGATAAAGCCAAAGAAGGCTCCAATAAAGTGACCAAAACCGTAGTGTCGCAACCGTAATTGTCCGTTATCGTTAAGGAATAACTACCCGCTATTAAATTATACAGAGTAGAAAAAGTATCTGCAGGATTACTCGTACTGGCACTCCAGTCATAAGTATAAGGAGGAACTCCTCCTCCAGTAACTCCTACGTAAATACTCCCCTCTTGACCGCCTACACAAATAGGCTCTGTCTTTTGAATGTCTAAAGTAAAACCTGTCGACTCTGTTACCGTAACCGACGAACTACCTGTACAACCAATGGAATCTTGTGCTTCCACATAATAGCCCCCATAAGGAATGCCTGATAGCATACTGCCGTAACCAACAATCGAATTATCGTCCGTGCTATACCAAGTGTAAGCAAAACCTGTATCGTAAGGTAAACCACCAACAATACTCTCTATCCAAACATCTCCCGAAGAGGTGCCGCTACATGCAGCATCAGAACCGTTTGCTATAAGAACTATAGGGTCTGAGGGAGCAGCAACAGTTATGTATTGTGAAACAGAACAGTTATTACCATCTAAAACAACAATGGTATATTCTCCTGATTCCAATTGGTCGAAAACATTGTTAAACTGAAAGTTTTGACCACCATCTATGGAGTATTGAAAAGGTGCTACACCTGAATTGACTAGTATATCAATTATACCATCAGCTGAGCCAGGGCAGGAAACATTTGTAAGCTGAGCGCTGAAAGGAAATAAATTAAAAGAAACAACTACAGTTGATATATCTTCTATACAAGGTGGGTTATAAACAGTATAAGTGTAAGACCCTGGCAAGTCTGATGCAGGATCTATGATGCTGGAGTTCATCACATTTCCAGAGGGATCTTTCCAAACACCCCCCGATTGCGGACCTCCATCAAGAAAGCTAAACAAATCAACAGGACCGTCTCCTGTACAGAGGGTTGTGCTTCCGTCTATTCCTGCCCAAGGCTCCTCGATTACTTCAATGTCTTGAAATGAATTTCCGGTACAACCAGTATTTGAAATGTAATTATACTCTATTGTATGAGTTCCTACACCAGCAACAGTAGGGTTAAACAATCCGCTCGCAACTCCTACCCCGGAGTAAACACCGCCGATAGGAGAACCTCCAGAAAGGGCTAATGAAGCACCATTTTCACACACAACAGGAAAAGGAGCTAAGGTTGTGGGGTTACCACCCACCGTAATACAATAAGAAAAAGTAAAAGTTGAGAAAATGGGACAAGCATCATCGGCTACTGTTAATGTAAAACAATAAGGGGATGTACTTGTATCACTTAGACTGGGTGTCCATTGAAAATTAGCACTTGCGCTATCTGTTCCATTGTTAATAAAGGTCATAATAGCACTGGGATCAGAAATACCTGAATTCCATGAAAGTGTCAGGTTATTGGTGTCTAAGTCAAAAGCATCTATGTTTACATTAAGAAGCTCAGTAGGACAAATGGATGTATCCGTATTAAACGAATTTATAGGAAGTTGATCGTAACCCGTTAACTGAGGCACGTTATTTCCAGGACAGGGTAAAACCTGTACCTGAATGTCTCTAACTATACTTCCAATTAGAACACCGTTTCTGTACTCTTGTACCTCAATAGAAATAACCGTAACTTGCTGTACACCTGCTGTTGGGGTAACACACAAGTTCCCTGTTACAGGGTCAAAAGAAGTAACACCATCAAAAGGGTTTAGATTTGAAAAAGGAGCTAAATAAGTTACAGTGGTAGCGGCTCCTGTCATTGGGGTAATTAGGTTGTATGCTAATGAATCTCCGTCAGCATCAAAAGCTCCATTGTTATAGCAATATAGCTGCCCATCACAGATATAAGATACAGGAGGATTTGTAAACACCGGTGAGGTGTTGGCGTCAGTATAAGGCTGTGTATTATTGATCAAGGTTTCTACATAAATATCATCTGCCCCAGGGTTGTTTATATTTGTAATGGCTCCATTTCTACAACATTCAGAAGTAGAAATAATCCAATCTGAACACTCAACAGGAAGACATACTTGCCCTTCATAAACATATTCTTCAATACCAGGGTACGTTCCCCCAGTACATGTGGTTGAGAATCCAGGACATATTGGAGAAATTTCAGTTGAACTGACTTGATTTACAGTTATACCAGACAAAGATTGCCCACACGAAAGAGAGGAAACACCTAAGTTTAGTGAAGTGGGTGCTGAAATACCATCACAATCTCTATAAAATTTTACTGTAACAGTGTAGCAACCTGGATTTAGACTATCAACCTCATAGGTAATCTCTAAACCAGCAGCATGTGTAGCAAAAACATCTTGATTGTTGATGCAAACAAGCGTTAATAATAAAAATAAAACTCTTTTCATAATATAATTATCTGTAGAGGCTCAAAGAACCCTTATGTTTATATTCTTTTCCATTTTCTCCGGTAGCATTCATCAGGTAAAAATAAACTCCATTTTTTACTGGATTCCCTGATTTATCCTTGCCATCCCACCCTTTTTTGGGATCAGACCATTGGTAAATTTTGTTCCCCCAACGATTATATACAATTACTTTAAAATCTTTGATGGCATGATTCTCCAAAAATGTAAACTCGTCATTAGTACCATCTCCATCAGGACTAAAGGCATTATACATTTCTGCCCAGTCCATCAATTCACCCTCCACTTCAAAGCCTTGAACATGTATGGAATCACTAAAAGTAGATTGACACTCATTTTGTTCATCAGTGATTGTTAAAACCACTTCATAACCTCCAATCTCTGTAAAATCATGAAAGGGGTTTGGCTGCGTGGACGTCCCCTCATCTCCAAAATCCCAGCTGTAAAGGCCTTCTGAACTCGTATTTTGAAATTCTACATAGAGAGGCGCCGAACCTAAATAAGTGTTCGCCTCAAATGAAGCAAATACAAACACTGTATCAGACTTTTGACAACTATTATCGTCCTTCACAGTAAATAGATAATAATTTCCTTCCTCGAAGTTAATCATAGTATCTGTTCCTATTAATTGATTGATTTCATCGAACCAAGTATAAACATAGTTACCCACTCCACCAATCACAGATGCTGTTAAACTTACGCCTTCACATTGCAAAGAAAGATTCAAAGCGGGAGGTTGCTTAATTTTTACATTGACTGAGTCTGTGCAAGAATTTGCATCAACAATTATCACTTGATAGTTCTCGGCTGATAAATTGGAAAAAATAGGATTATCAAGCTGTGTAAAACCATTACTTAAAGAAATAGAATACGGCGAAACGGCTGAACCTACATCAAGCACAAACCCACCAGTTGCCTCACCATAACATTCAACATGTACTGTGTCTAATATTGACAATTCGCACTGGGAATAGCTCGAAAAAACTGCGATCAGAAAACAGAATATAAAAAGTATTTTTTTCAATATTTCTCTCTAGAGTTACAATCAGCTAAAGTAACCATATTTTCATCATTTAGCAAATGTTGATAACTAGGCTCGTTTTTAACAAAAAAGCTTTTTCAAAAAATCTACTTTTGAATGGTTCGAAATTCAGACTTAGTTTATTCCTTTCTTATGTCATATTTAGAAGATTTAAATATCGCTCAAAGGGCTGCTGTTGAGCAAATTGATGGGCCGATGATGGTTATTGCCGGAGCAGGATCTGGCAAAACAAGGGTACTAACCTATCGCATCGCTCACCTCATAAATCAAGGGGTTGACAGCTTTAATATTTTGGCCCTAACATTTACCAACAAAGCGGCCAAAGAAATGAAAGAACGAGTAAACAACATCATTGGAGGAACAGACGCTCATAACTTATGGATGGGTACTTTTCATTCTGTTTTTGCTAAAATTTTACGTTATGAAGCCGAATACATTAATTTTCCCTCAAACTTTACCATTTACGATACTTCTGATGCAAAAAACCTTATCAAAAGCATCATAAAAGAACAAAATCTTGATAAAGATATTTACAAGCCAAATGTTGTTTACAGTCGCATAAGTCAATTAAAAAACGCTTTAATATCACCTGCTGGATACGAAAGCAATGCAGAATTGAGGTTGGAAGATAGTCAGCGAAAACTGAACGAATTGGGTCGTTTGTACAGGACGTATCAAAAAAGACTATTCTCATCAGGAGCAATGGATTTTGACGACCTTTTATTCTACACGCATGTTTTGCTAAGAGATCATCCAAATGTTTTAAATAAATACCAGAATAAATTTAAATACATTTTAGTAGATGAGTATCAAGACACGAACCATGTTCAGTACATGATTGTAAAACGATTAGCAGCTCTCAACGAAAATATTTGCGTGGTTGGCGACGATGCACAAAGTATATATGCCTTTAGAGGAGCAAACATCCAAAATATACTCAACTTTAAAATCGATTACCCCGACTTCAAGACCTATAAACTTGAACAGAACTATCGATCTACAAAAACAATAGTAGAAGCAGCCAATAGCATCATCAAACACAATGTAAATCAGATTGAGAAGAAAGTATTTACAACTAATTCCAAAGGAGGCCCCATTAAGGTTGTCAAAACTATGAGCGACAACGAAGAAGGCTATATGTTGGCACAATCCATCTTTGATATTAGAAATAATCATCATGCTCAATTTAAGGAGTTTGCAGTTTTATACAGAACAAACGCTCAGTCTAGGTCTTTAGAAGAAGCACTTAGAAAAAAAAATATCCCCTATAAGATATATGGAGGGCTTTCATTTTACCAGCGCAAGGAAGTGAAGGATTTGCTAGCGTATTTTCGACTCATCATCAACCCTAAAGATGAAGAAGCTTTTAAACGCATCATTAATTATCCAGCTAGAGGGATTGGGAATACTACTTTACAAAAGATCGTCATTGCTGCTAACAACAACAACTGTAGTCTTTACGAATGCTTAAACAACCCTTTACTCCATCCTCACATAGGCGTGAACAAAGGCTCGCTTAACAAACTGCAAAATTTTACAATACTCATTAATAGCTTTGGGGCTCAACTGCAAAATAACGCCTACGATTTGGCAGTAACTATTGCTAAAACATCGGGGCTATTAGGCGACTTACACAAAGACAAGACACCAGAAGGAGTAAGCAGGTACGAGAACATACAAGAACTATTAAATGCCATAAAGGTATTTACTGAAAAGAAAAAAAATGAGGAAGAGCAGGGCTCTTTATCGCATTTTATGGAAGATGTAGCACTGCTAACCGACCAAGACAATGATGACAAAAAAGATCAAAACAAAGTAACCCTAATGACCATCCATGCGGCTAAAGGATTGGAGTTTCCATATGTTTACATTGTGGGATTGGAAGAAAATCTTTTCCCATCTCAAATGGCTGTACATTCAAGAGCTGAATTGGAAGAAGAAAGAAGACTTTTTTATGTTGCATTAACAAGAGCGGAAAAGTTTGCTCAACTTTCCTACACCACTAGTCGTTTTCGATGGGGTCAGTTAATTGATTGTGAGCCTAGTCGTTTTTTACAAGAAATCGATGAAACGTATTTAGACTGGCATTTTCAAAAACAAAGACCCAGTGGAATGCCAAAAAACAAGACGCCATTTAATTACAAAATTAATGCGAATAAAAATCAACGGTTTAATTTCAAAAAAGAGGCTAACAAGCCAACAATTAATACCACACCAAAGTTTACTCCATCTAATCTAACCAAAGCAACAATTGCATCAAAAAAAAGCAATGACGAGCCAAATAACAGTCATTTACTACAAGCAGGCATGTTGGTAGAACACCTGAAATTTGGCGTGGGAAAAATCATTCAAATTGACAATGAATCTGGAAATAAAAAAGCAGTTGTTTTTTTTAAATCAGTTGGACAAAAACAACTTTTACTCAAATTTGCGAAATTGAAAATCATAAACTAGAGAGATTCCGAAAAAAACCGTAGATTCGAACCAATATTTTTACAATGGAATTAGAGTACAACACACAAAGAGAAAAACTAATCATCTCAGAATACGGAAGGCACGTCCAAAAAATGGTTGATCATGCAGCAAGCACAACAAACAAAGTGGAAAGGCAAAAAATGGCAGAAGGGATTATCGACTTAATGGGCGAATTAAACCCTCACCTAAGAGATGTTGATGATTTTAAACACAAGCTATGGGATCACTTATTTATTATGTCCGATTTTAATATAGAGGTCGATTCTCCGTTTGCAAAACCCGAAGCAGAAAAACTTTTTGAAAAACCAAAACCCCTAGCTTATCCAAGCGGTAAAATCAAATTCAATCACTATGGGAAAGTCATTGAAATGATGATTGAAGAAGTTTGTAAAATGACGGACAATGAGTTAAAAGAAAAACTCACTGTTGCCATTGCCAATCAAATGAAGAAATCTTACGTGAATTGGAATAGGGATTCTGTTGAAGATAAATTAATCATTAAGCAACTGGAAAAATTATCCAATGGTCAGCTAACACTTGCAGCAGATACAGAACTTGGAAACGTTATCGTTCAGAAAAAAAACAACACCCACAGAAAGAAAAAGCAAAATAATAAACATCGAAATAAACGTTACTAAATGGCATCTTTCATCATTGAAGGCGGACATAATTTGAAGGGAGAAATTCAGCCTCAAGGAGCAAAAAACGAAGCACTACAGATTTTATGCGCAGTACTCCTTACCCCACAAAAAGTAATCATTAATAATGTCCCTGATATTGTCGATATCAATATTCTTATTGAGTTGTTAATTGATCTTGGAGTAAAAGTTGAAAGATTAAGCAAAGATCGCTACTCTTTTCAAGCAGATGATATAAATCTAGACTACCTCACTTCAGAAAAATTCAAAACAAAAGGAGCTCGAATTCGCGGTTCGATAATGATTGTTGGGCCACTTTTAGCACGATTTGGAAAAGGATTTATCCCCAGGCCTGGTGGAGATAAAATTGGAAGAAGGCGATTAGATACGCACTTCATTGGTTTTCAAAAACTTGGAGCACAGTTTAAATACGATAGCAAAGAAAACTTCTATCGCGTTACCACGGATGGCTTAAAAGGGACTTACATGCTTTTAGATGAAGCATCTGTAACAGGTACCGCAAACATTGTGATGACTGCCGTGATGGCAAAAGGAGTCACAACTATATATAACGCAGCTTGCGAGCCCTATCTCCAACAATTATGTAAGATGTTGAATAGTATGGGCGCTAACATCAAAGGAATCGGTTCCAATCTTTTAACCATTGAAGGAGTTAATAACCTTAGTGGGTGCGAACACTCAATTCTTCCTGACATGATTGAAATCGGCTCTTTCATTGGATTAGCAGCAATGACTCAATCTGAAATTACCATTAAAAACGTTAGCTGGGAAAATCTTGGAGTCATCCCTTCTGTATTCCAAAAACTAGGCATCAAACTGGAACGGAAAGGAGATGACATCTTCATCCCTTCACAAAAGTCATACGAAATTGAAAACTTTATAGACGGCTCTATAATGACCATCTCTGATGCCCCTTGGCCAGGCTTTACACCAGATTTGTTAAGTATTATATTGGTCGTTTCTACTCAAGCAAAAGGAAGTGTACTTATTCATCAGAAAATGATTGAAAGTCGATTGTTTTTTACTGATAAACTCATCGATATGGGTGCTCAAATTATTTTATGTGACCCGCATAGAGCATCAGTTATTGGCCTAGACAGACAAACACCGCTTCGCGCAACTACCATGACATCACCCGATATTAGAGCGGGAGTTTCATTATTAATTGCAGCGCTCTCGGCTGAAGGTACCAGCACCATCCATAACATTAATCAAATTGATAGAGGATATCAAAATATTGATGAACGTTTAAGAGCTATTGGAGCAAAAATTCAACGGGTCGACTAATACTGCCGTTTATCGAACGCTATTTTGTCATGTAAATAATGAAAAAAATGATTTTTTTCAAAGCTACTGACAATATGTCCCCTTTTATATCTTTGGCATCTTATTTGCCAGATTCTGTATAAAACTAATCATAAGTCGTTATGAGTAAAAAAAAGAAGCAAAAAGAAACCAAAGTAGCAGAAAAAAAAGAAGCGATTCAAGAAGAAGAAAAGATAGAACGCACAATAGAAGAAAAATTTGCAGAGCTTAATGATAAGCACTTACGTCTTCATGCAGAATTTGAAAACTTTAAAAGAAGAACTGCAAAAGAACGAATCGACTTATATAAAAATGCAGGCGAAGACACTTTAGTTACCTTACTACCAATACTCGATGATTTTGAAAGAGCAATCAAAGCAAAATCTGACAGCCAAGAAGAACAGAAAGAAGACGAAGGTGTTTTACTGATTTACAACAAGATGAAATCAGCTTTAGAACTAAAAGGCTTAAAAGCAATGGAAGACGTTATTGGAAAAGACCTAAATACCGATTTTCATGAGGCCATAACAAACATTCCATCTCCTTCAGAAGACATGAGGGGGAAAATAATTGATGTAATAGAAAAAGGATATTTCCTTAATGACAAAGTGATCCGCTATGCCAAAGTAGTGGTTGCTAACAACTAAGCATATGAGCAAAAGAGATTACTACGAAGTACTTGGTGTTTCAAAAGGAGCCAGTGAAGGTGAGATAAAAAAAGCATATCGGAAAATGGCCATTAAATATCACCCAGATAAAAATCCGGATGATGCCCAAGCGGAAGAGAAATTCAAAGAAGCTGCAGAAGCATATGAGGTTTTAAGCAATGCTGAAAAGAAGCAACGCTATGATCAGTTTGGTCATGCAGGAATGGGCGGTGCTGGCGGCGGAGGTTTTGGTGGCGGAATGAATATGGAAGATATCTTTTCGCAATTTGGAGATATTTTTGGCGGCGGAGGCGGAGGCTTTGAAAGCTTTTTTGGCGGCGGAAGTCGTAGAGGGAGGAGACTCAAAGGAAGTAATCTTAGAATCCGAATAAAATTAAATCTAAAAGAGGTAGCGGAAGGAGTTGAAAAAAAGATAAAAGTCCAAAAACTCGTTCAGGCCGAAGGAGTTAGTTTTACCACTTGTGGCACCTGTCATGGAAGTGGACAAATAACGCGAGTTTCAAATACTATTTTGGGACAAATGCAAACGGCAAGCACCTGTCCTAGCTGTCAAGGCCAAGGAAAATCAATTGACAAACGCCCAAAGGGAACAGATGCAAACGGAATGCTCAAAAAAGAAGAACTTGTAAGCATCAATATCCCTGCTGGTGTTGAAGAAGGCATGCAGCTAAAAGTCTCTGGTAAAGGAAATGCAGCTCCTTTTGACGGGGTGCCGGGTGACCTATTAGTCATTATTCAGGTAGAGGAGCATCCTAAGTTGAAGAGAGAGGGGCAAAACTTACATTTCGATTGTTACCTTAATATGGCTGATGCTGCATTGGGATCAAGTAAAGAAATCCCTACGGTTAATGGAAAAGTAAAAGTCAAAATTGAGCAAGGCACACAAAGCGGAAAGATACTTCGTCTTAAAGGAAAAGGCCTACCTAGTGTAAATAATTATGGAACGGGAGATTTACTAATTCATATCAATGTATGGACTCCTCAAAACTTAAATAAAGAAGAAGTTTCCTTTTTTGAAAAAAGTAGAACATCTAAGAGCTTCGACCCGCAACCTAGCCATGATGAGAAATCTTTTTTTGATAAAGTAAAAGAAATGTTTCAATAAAAAATGCTTGGGCTATGAACACCTTAATAGCATTGGATATAAATTTATAATTATGCCTTATCTATTCTTCCTTTTGTGTTGTACTGTATGCATTCCACTCTTCGGACAGGAAAGCATAAAAATGGAAATTGGAGAAGAAAAAACACTGCCTAAGATGGGTTATAATGCACCCCTAACCCATTCGCCTAACTGGGATAACAACTCTTTTATCACAGCAGTAAAGTCATTACATCCTCATATCTTAAGGTACCCTGGGGGAGCAAATAGTTTTTATTGGGATTGGAAAAAAGGGAAAACAAAAAATTACCAGGAACTAAGTAATGCCATTGTGGGTGTCAATAGAAAATATACTATCGATTATTTACAAAGCAGCACTAACAAGGGAGCATTCTGGAGGCAAATCAAAAGATACAATGCAAGCAAGCAAAATGGCAATACCATAGAATCATTTGCACGGGCTTTAAAGCAAACAAAATCTTCTGCAATTTTTGTGTTAAATATTGTCACTAGTAGTCTGGAAGAGCAGATAGAAATGTTACAGCATGCAAAAAATAATTCGATTGATATTGAGTGGATAGAAATAGGAAATGAAATCAATCACAAACATGAATTACTTGAGCAACTCTACCCAAATGCTACTGCCTACACAGATACTTGCTATCGTTGGATTAAAGCAATTAGGCAGCTATTTCCGTCTGTAAAAATTGGAGTTGTTGGCGGAAACAAAGGAAAATTTAAGGACTGGAATGAAACAGTAAGAAAAGGTATCGCTTCATTACCGAATATTCATTTTGTTCTACATTACTACCCCATCTTTGAGGATCATATCAACTTTAACAATCAATCGGAATACAGAGCGTTCCTCATTAGAAGTGCTTCTGATCTAAATCAAAAATTGAAAAATTGGGATTGGGAGGAAACCGAGGGCTACTCTACTTGGGTTACAGAATACAACATTATTGAGAAAGGACCTAGAACCATCCACAATACGTGGGCGCATGGATTATTTACAGCCATGCAAATTCATCACCTCATACAAAAAACAGATGCCGAAATCTTTGCATTTCATGCCATTGGAGCAACAAAATTCACTCCTTTTTCTTCCTTAGATTTGATGAGTACCGACATTAAAAAAAACAAGAAAACAGCCGCAGGCATTAGCACCTATCTATGGAATAAACTCACAAAATCTGCTGACAAGATGTACTCAGTAAAATTAAATAACTCGCATTGGAGTCATAATAATCGCTCTTTTAATCCCGTTTACGCATATGTGAGCTATGCTGGTAAAAAAAGAAAACTTTTGGTATGTAATGCTTCTGAAAAAGTACAAAAAATAACACTTACTGACCTAGGAATTACGGGTGGACTAATGGAACAATACTCAGGCAGATTAACTCATGACGTTAGAGGAAGTCTTAACCAAGGGGCACATTGGGTAGTGACACAAAAAGAAGCATCTAAATTTATAGAACTACCTTCACATTCGATTACACTTATAGAAGAATGATAGAATTATTTCAAGCTAATAATTTGTGTAAAGAGTATGCAGGACACAAAGCACTGGATGGGGTTAATATCCAAGTACCGCTAGGTAGTATTTATGGATTATTAGGCCCTAATGGAGCAGGAAAAACAACCTTGATACGCATTATTAATCAGATTACAGCTCCTGATTCTGGCAACATAACCTTTAGAGGAGAACCTTTGCAACAAAAGCATATTTCCCAAATCGGCTATTTGCCTGAAGAGAGAGGCTTGTACAAAAAAATGAAAGTAGGTGAACAAGCCTTGTACCTTGCCCGACTAAAAGGACTCAGTAAAAAAGAAGCCAAAGAAAAACTACATTATTGGTTTAAAAAACTGGAAATGACAAGTTGGTGGGATAAAAAAGTTGAAGAGTTGTCTAAAGGAATGGCACAGAAGGTACAATTTATTACCACTGTTCTACACGAACCCAAACTTCTTATTTTCGATGAGCCCTTTAGTGGATTTGACCCAATAAATGCAGAAATCATCAAGAGAGAGATCTTAGCCTTAAAAGAGAAAGGGGCTACCATTATCTTTTCTACTCATCGAATGGAATCTGTGGAAGAATTATGCGATCACATTGCACTCATTAACCAAGGTAAGTGTATACTACAAGGAAGCCTAGAAGAAGTGAAATCTGCTTATAGAAGCCATACATACCAACTTAAGTTTGAAGGAAACTTGACTCAACTAAATAATTTTGAAATTTTATCTCAAAATGAAAATAGCGCATTGATTAAGGCACTTAACGGACAGAACTCTAATGACTTGTTAATGCAATTGATTCCTCAAGTGAAAATCCTTTCTTTTCAAGAAAAATTACCCAGCATTAATGACATCTTCATTCAAAAAGTCAGCGAATAATGAACAACATCTTGCTTATCATACAAAGGGAATATCTATCAAGAGTGCGCAAAAAAAGCTTTTTGATCATGACCTTACTGACCCCTTTTTTAATGGCAGCAATTGTAGTTATTCCTACCTACCTCGCCATGAACACTACAGAAGAAAGACACATTGCCATCTTAGATGAAAGCAACTTACTACCTATTTTAGAAACCAAGGATGAAATCACTTTCTTTCATTATGTCAGCGGCGATATTGAGACAGAGAAAGAAAACTTAGATACAGATGAATTTTATGCTTTGGTACACATACCTGCAAGTCAAAATTTAGAAGAACTGAAAGATAAAATCACCATTTACTCAGATAAACAAGTAAGTTTAAGCGTTAGAGGACAAATAGAAAACCTCATCGAAAATAAAGCTGAAAAAATAAAACTAGCTGAATCGGGTATTGACTCACAAACCCTAAAAGATGCCAATATCAACTTTGATTTAAAAACAATTATTTTAGGAGAAGAAGGTGAAGAAGCCACAGGTAATGCAGAGTTAAGCTTAGGCATTGGCTTTGTATCTGGCTTTCTTATTTACATATTCATATTTATGTACGGTGCAATGGTAATGCGAGGAGTTATAGAAGAAAAAACAAACCGTATTGTTGAAGTCATTATTTCTTCCATAAAACCCTTTCAATTAATGATGGGGAAAATTGTAGGTGTGGCATTAGTTGGACTCACGCAGTTTGTTTTATGGATGTTACTTACCCTTATACTCACTTCAATTGCAGAAGGGTTTGTCATGAATTCACCTGATATGATGGCAAACACTTTTCAAGATTCACCCATGCAGAAAGGCCTGATGATGAATCAACTTAGCATGGCCTTTGGCGGCATTCCTTTAGGACAGTTAGCCTTTGCCTTTTTATTTTATTTTTTAGGAGGATACCTTTTATACAGCTCCCTCTTTGCTGCGGTAGGTTCTGCAGTTGATCAAGAAGCCGATACCCAACAATTCATGCTTCCCATTACCATACCCTTGGTTTTATCATTTATCATGATGCAGTTTATCATTGACAATCCCGATGGAGGCTTAGCCTATTGGTTTTCTATGATACCGCTTACCTCCCCTATCATTATGATGGTTCGCATCCCTTTTGGCGTACCTACTGAAGAGTTACTCCTTTCCATGGGTATGTTGATCTCTGGATTTATGCTGACCACCTGGATAGCAGCCAAAATTTACCGAACCGGAATTTTGATGTATGGCAAAAAAGTAAGTTATAAAGAACTATGGAAATGGCTAACGTATAAAGGCTAATGAAAACAGCAATCATCGATTTAGGAACCAATACTTTCAACCTCCTTATTGTGGAAGGAGACCAAACGCTTTTCAAAACAAAGATTGCCGTAAAATTAGGAGAAGGTGGTATTACAAATAACTTTATTGCCGAAGAACCGTATCGTAGAGGACTAGCTGCACTCAAAAAGCACATAGAAACCATTAAACATTATAAAGTAGAACGCACTTTGGCTTTTGCTACTTCCGCTATTCGATCAGCGACCAATGGAGCAGTTTTTGTAAAAGAAGTGAAAAAAAAACTCGGCTTAAACATTGAGGTAATCGATGGAAATAAGGAGGCAGAACTTATTTATTTAGGAGTACAGCAAGCTTTAGATTTAGGCCAAGAAAATACTCTCATAATGGATATTGGTGGTGGTAGCACCGAGTTTATCATTTGTAATAAAAATGAAATCTTTTGGAAGCATAGCTTTCAATTAGGAGCATCTCGTTTACTAGAAAAATTTCAACCAAAAGATCCCATTTCCTCACAAGAAGTTTTAATGCTAGAAGAATATTTAGAAACATCATTGAACCTTTTGTGGGATGCTATGGAAAAGCATCCTTGTAATATCTTGGTTGGCTCTTCTGGTTCTTTCGACACTTTAGCCGAACTGATTGCTCATCAATTACACGAACCAGCTATTTTAAACGAAAAAACAACTCATAATTTTAATTTGAAGGATTACTTTTCGTTACACCATACTTTGCTTAAAAGTGACTTAAAAGAGCGCTTAAATATGCAAGGAATGGCACCCATGCGTGCCGATATGATTGTAATAGCTTCTATATTTATCCACTACCTTCTTCGAAAAAAAGAAATAGCAAAGATGAAATTATCTACCTATGCATTGAAAGAAGGTGTTCTAAAAACCCTACGCTAAAAACGTTTTAGCTTTTTTTAAGGCACTGGCTATCCCACTAGCTTCTTTCCCACCGGCAGTTGCAAAGAAGGCCTGACCACCTCCACCACCTTTAATTTCTGGCGCTAATTCACGCACCATATTGCCTGCATGAAGCCCATGTGATTCAGCTATGCTTTCTGAAACGACAACAGTAATGCTTACTTTGCCATCATTTACAGCTCCTAAAACAAGCAATAAGTTTTCTTGGTCTTTTTTTAACTCAAAGGCTAAGTTTTTGATGGCTTTAGCATCTAAATCTACTTTTGCTGCAATGAAATTAACTCCGTTGACATTCTCCATCTTTCTCAACAAAACCTCTTTAATGTTGGTTGCTTGAGCCTGTGTCATCTTCGCTACTTGCTTTGTTAAGGACTGATTGTCTTTTAATAGATTTTGCACTCCTTTTATAACATCTTGATTTTTTATCAGTTCACGTAATGCCTGTATCGTTTGTAATTGTTGATTATAAAAGCTTACAGCTTTCTCGGCTGTAATGGCTTCTATTCTACGTATTCCTGCTGCAACTGCGCTTTCTGAAGTAATTTTAAAAACTCCTATTTGCCCACTTGCTTCTACATGTGTTCCTCCACAAAGCTCTATGGAACTACCAAACTCAATGGCACGAACAACATCTCCATATTTTTCACCAAACAAAGCCATTGCTCCCATTTGTTGAGCCTTTTTAATTGGAATATTTCTATGTTCGTTTAGTTGATAATTGGCTCGAATTTTAGCATTTACAGCTTGTTCGATAAGCCCCAATTCTTCATCAGTAACTTTGGAGAAATGAGAAAAGTCAAAACGCAAATAGTCACTATTCACTAACGATCCCTTTTGCTCTACATGCGTTCCTAAGACCTCTCTTAAGATTTCATGCAACAAGTGCGTAGCGGAATGATTATTTGCCGTTAATGAACGCTTTTCGGCGTTTACAACTGCTCTAAATGTAGCTTCAGGATTTTTTGGTAATTCATTAGCAAAATGAATGATCAAGTTATTCTCCTTTTTGGTATCACTGATGAGAACCTTTTGCCCATCTGATTCAATATAACCAGTATCACCCACCTGTCCACCTCCCTCAGGATAAAAAGGCGTAAGGTTGAAAATAAATTGATAAAACTCCTTTCCTTTTTGCTTTACCTTACGGAAGCGAGTGATCTTTACATCAACAGATGTTTGATCATAGCCCACGAATTCTTCTACATCGTCTTCCATCAACACTACCCAATCAGAGGTTTCGATAGCCGTAGCCTGCCTAGAGCGGTTCTTCTGCTCTTGTAAACAGGCATTAAAACTATCTACATCAACAGTTAATTCTTTTTCTGAGGCAATAAGCGCTGTCAAGTCTAACGGAAAGCCGTAGGTATCATATAACTCAAAAGCATCTTTTCCGGCAACTTGTTGGTCTGTAATTTTTAAATTTTCGAATCGGCTAATTCCTTTTTCTAATGTTTTCAGGAATGATAGCTCTTCTTCTTTTATTACTCTTTCAATCAGTTCTTCTTGTGCTTTTAACTCAGGAAATTGATCGCCCATTACGGACACTAATTTGGGTACTAATGCATGCAAGCTTGGCTCATTAAAATTTAAGAACGTAAACCCGTAACGAACGGCTCTTCTTAAAATCCTACGAATAACGTATCCAGCTCCTGTGTTAGAAGGAAGCTGACCATCAGCAATTGAGAAGCTAATGGCTCTCAAATGATCAGCCATTACACGCATAGCAATGTCTGATTTTTCATCAGCTCCATAGGCTTTGGCTGCTTGTTTAGCTATTTTTTGAATCAGTGGCTGAAAGACATCGGTATCGTAATTGGACTTGACCCCTTGCAAAACCATACACAAACGCTCAAAGCCC
Source organism: Flavobacteriales bacterium (assembly GCA_965661505.1). GTDB lineage: Bacteria > Bacteroidota > Bacteroidia > Flavobacteriales > UBA7312 > UBA7312. The sequence continues at coordinate 17,012 of CBFIDX010000022.1, forward strand.
ATTCCAGTGTCTACATGTGTATTAGGTAATTTTTCTAGTGAACCATCTGCTTTTCTATTGTACTGCATAAACACCAAGTTCCAGACCTCTATTACCTGAGGATGGTCTGCATTTACCAGAGTTTTTCCATCTACTTTTGAGCGCTCTTCATTTGATCTTATATCTACATGAATTTCTGAACAAGGACCACATGGACCCACGTCGCCCATTTCCCAAAAATTATCTTTTTTACTACCATTAATGATCCGATTTTCTGCAATTCGCTCTTTCCAAATGTCGTATGACTCCTGGTCCAATGTTAAATCATCGTCTTTTGATCCTTCAAAAACAGACACATATAAACGGTCTTTATCTATATTGTATACTTCTGTTAGTAGCTCCCAAGCCCAGTCGATTGCCTCTCTTTTAAAGTAATCACCAAAAGACCAGTTACCCAACATTTCGAACATTGTGTGGTGGTAGGTGTCGTGCCCTACCTCCTCTAAATCATTGTGTTTACCAGAAACGCGCAAACATTTTTGAGTATCACATATTCGAGAATCTTTTACTTTAGTGTTTCCTAAAAACAAGTCTTTAAACTGGTTCATTCCGGCATTGGTAAACATTAAAGTAGGATCATTTTTAACAACCATTGGCGCAGAAGCAACTACTTGATGTCCTTTCTCTTCAAAAAACTGCAAAAACTTTGCGCGTATCTCCTTGGAATTCATTTGATTAATTTATTACTCAATTCACAATACTTTGTTAGCTTTCTTTCAGCATTTTAAGCGTATGTATATTGAAATACTTAATTTTGCAGCAAATTTAGCCAAATATACCGAATGAAGAAGGTCAAATATTACTACGATACCAAGACCCTTTCTTATAAGAAGATTCAGCGTTCTTGGAAAAAGAGAATGAAAGACACATTCATTTTTCTTTCGGCTAGTGCTTTTTTTGCTGCCATTATGCTTATCGCATTCTTCAATTTTTTCGATAGTCCTAAGGAAAAAATGTTGATTCGAGAAATTGACAACATGACGCTTCAGTATGAATTGATGAACCAAAAGCTATCACAAATTTCTGCAGTTTTAGATAATGTTCAGGATCGTGACGATAATATTTACCGCGTTATTTTCGAAGCAGACCCTATTCCTAAAAGCATTAGAAAAGCTGGAATAGGTGGAGTTAATAGATACGAAAAACTAGATGGCTACACTAATTCTGAACTCATTATATCTACTTCGCAAAAGCTAGATCAGATAGCCAAGCAATTATACATTCAATCAAAGTCATTTGACGAGGTAATAGAACTTGCAACCAAAAAGTCTGATATGTTGGCTTCTATACCTGCTATTCAACCCGTAACTAACAAAGAGTTAAAACGACTTTCTTCGGGTTATGGGAGAAGAATTGATCCATACTATAAAAAACCTAAATTTCATTATGGTGTAGACTTTTCAGCCCCGAAGGGAACTCCTATTTATGCTACGGGCAATGGCACGATAAAGAAAACGAAAAAGAGTCGTAGAGGCTTTGGAAATCACCTTGTTATTGACCATGGATATGGCTACGAGTCATTGTATGCACACATGCAGAAATACATTGTACGTAAAGGACAAAAAGTAAAGCGTGGCGATTTAATAGGCTACGTAGGAAATTCAGGAAAATCTACTGCTCCTCATTTACATTACGAAGTACATAAGGATGGACGCAAGGTAAATCCTGCATATTATTTTCATAACGACCTCACTCCCGAAGAGTTTGATCGTATGTTAGAATTAGCAGCTCAAGAAAATCAATCCTTTGACTAATGCCGTTGAAAGAAAAACCCATAGAAAAATTATATTATTCCATTGGAGAAGTGGCTACTATGTTTGAGGTAAACGTTTCTTTACTTCGTTTTTGGGAAAAAGAGTTTGACATCTTAAAACCAAAAAAAAATAAAAAAGGAAATCGTTTGTTTACAGCCAATGATTTAAACAACCTCAAAATCATATATCACTTAGTAAAAGAGAGGGGTTTTACTCTTGATGGAGCTAAAAAAAAGCTCAGAGAAAATAAGGACGATACCATCAATAATATTGAAATCGTTAATCGTTTAAAAGACATCAGACAATTCTTAGTAGAAATAAGAGATGAACTCTAATTTTTCTTCATAAGATACTCCTGCACATACTCTTTTACCCCTTCTTCCAAACTAGTAAATTCCGTTTTGTACCCAATGGAACGAAGCTTGTTCATGTTAGCCTCTGTAAAATATTGATATTTTTCTCGAATATCTTTTGGAATGTCAATAAAAGAAATAGTGGGTTCTTTACCCATTGCTACAAAGGCTGCGGTAGCTAGATCAACAAAAGTTCTTGCCTGCCCTGTACCCAAATTATACAAGCCACTGTCCTTACGGTGATGCATTAAAAAATACAGAACATCAGCTACATCCTTTACGTAGATAAAATCACGTAGCTGTTCTCCATCCTTGTAATTTTCATTATGTGATCGAAACAATTTCATCATTCCTGTTTGGGTAACCTGATTAAAAGTATGCCAAACGACCGATGCCATTCTTCCTTTGTGGCTTTCGTGCGGGCCATAAACATTGAAAAACTTTAGTCCTGCCCAATAAAAAGGTTGCTTTTTTTCTGCAATCACCCACTTATCAAAATCATTCTTTGAAACTCCATACGGATTTAGTGGAACTAGTTTGTTAACCACATGGTGATTGTCGTCATATCCATGTTCACCCTTTCCGTAAGTAGCCGCAGAAGAAGCGTAAATAAAAGGCAAACCATACCGAACACATAAACGCCAAAGTTGTTTACTATAGTTTAGGTTAAGTTCATTCAAAATACCAAGGTCAAACTCAGCAGTATCAGTTCTTGCGCCGAGATGAAAAATAAATTGTATTTGATTTTCATTTTGCTCTATCCATGAAAACAACAGCTTTCGATCCACCTTTTGGCTATAGTTTAGACTTTCCCAATTCCTTTTTTTTGCATTCACAGAAAAGTCATCTACCAAAACGATATCTTGATACCCTTCTTGATTCAGTTTTTTGACAAAATAACTAGCAATAAAACCAGCTGCTCCTGTTACTACTATCATGTAATAAAAATGTTAGTTGTTTCTTTGCCACTTCTTTTAAACAATTCTTGAATGGCCTCTTTTCCTTCTTCCTTTAATTGTAAGGAAAAATCATTTACATACAGCTTAATGTGTTTATACATTACTTGTTCATCCATTTCCTGTGCATGGGCTTGTATGTAAGCTAAAGCACTTTTTGGATGATTAAAGGCGTACTGTATTGATCGCTTTAATACACGCTGTACTTTTTGTTGAATCTCCAAAGGAATTGCTCGCTTTACAACAATTCCACCAAGAGGAATAGGAAGTCCGGTTTCTGTTTCCCAAAACACTCCTAAATCCTTAATTTTTTCTAACCCTTTCTCTTGGTAAGTAAATCGATTTTCATGAATGATGAGGCCTGCATCAACCTCTTTATCCAGCACTGCTTGTTCGATCTCTGAAAAAAGAAATTCTTTTTTGTTTTGTAAATGAGGAAAAGCAATACTCAGTAACATATTAGCCGTAGTGTATTTTCCTGGAATGGCGATTAAAGCGTCCTTGTTTAGTGGCGCAGCAGATTTTCTTTGAACCAGTAGAGGTCCGCAATTTCTTCCTAAAGCAGAACCACATTCTAATAATGCGTAATCTTGCAAACAATGTGCCAGGGCATGATAGCTTAACTTACTAACATCCAATTGCTTGTTAAATGCTTTTTGATTTAGAGCTTCTACGTCCTCCATTAGTACCTCAAACTGCAGGCCTTCTGTATCTATTTTAGAATGAACCAAGGCATCGAACATAAAGGTGTCGTTAGGACAAGAAGAAAAACCCAATGTTAGTTTCATAGACTTGCTAAAAAATGAGTGAGTTCTAAATTTAAATTTTGAATAGCCAAAGGAATATTCCAATTTGCTTTGTTGCGCTTTTCTACATAATTGGAAATAGCTCTTAACTGTACACATGGCACACCCGCATTTTGGCAGGCCAACATACAAGCCGCTCCTTCCATTGTTTCAACTTGTGGGTTTAAGCGATGTACAATTTGTGAAATAGATTTATCATCACCATGGACCGTATTAACTGTAATGCCACTTACTGATGGAAGCTTAGTTTTGGCTGGAGTTTCGATGGTAGTAAGCACATGTAAACCTATTTCTGCTGGACTTAAAAACTGACTCCCATCTTGTGCCCCTATTTCAGCAAAACAATCTTTCACCACCTCTACCACACTGCCTAGTGGAATGGAACGATTGAAAGACCCCGCAATGCCAGCATTCACTACTAAATCGTACTCATGTTGTAACAAAGAACTTGTTACAGAAATGGCTGTATTAACCATTCCTACCCCTGTTACCAAATGAGGGTAAGTAGTTTGCACTTCTTGTGCAGTTGCAGAGACAACCAAGATATTCATAAGACAAAGATACAAATCCCAGCTAGAGAAATGTGTATATTTGTGTGCTTGTAATTAGTAAATAAAAATGATTCATATAACCAGAAGAGAACGTTTTTGTGCCGCACACGTCTTACGCAATGAAAATTGGAGCGATAAAAAAAACCTTGAAGTTTTTGGAAAGTGTGCCAATACAAATTGGCACGGACATAATTTCGAATTGTTTGTAACCATAAAAGGTGAACTTAACCCCGATACTGGCTTCGTACTAAACCTTAAAGATCTAAGCAATCTGATAGATGATAAAATCATTCAAAAATTAGATCACAAAAACATTAATTTAGATGTTGATTTTATGAAAGGAAAGATGGCTTCAACCGAAGTACTTGCCATGTCCATTTGGGAAGAGTTAGCCTCTGACATACAAACCATGGGTGGTATTTTACATTGTGTAAAGTTACAAGAGACCGAAAATAACTTTGTAGAATATTACGGCCAATAAGATGTATAAGAAAGAAGAAAGCTACAATACAGAAATCACTGATAGTTTAAAAGAAAAGTACCAAGATATTTTAACTGAAATTGGAGAAAACCCAAAACGTGAAGGATTATTAAAAACTCCTGAACGAATGGCTAAGGCCATGCAATATTTAACGCATGGGTATGCCGTCGATCCTTCTCATATATTAAAATCAGCAATGTTTGCAGAGGATTATAGCCAAATGGTATTGGTAAAAGACATTGAGCTATATTCTTTGTGCGAGCACCACATGCTCCCTTTCTTTGGCAAAGCACACATTGCCTACATCCCTAACGGACACATTGTAGGTTTAAGCAAAATACCAAGAGTAGTAGATGCTTTTTCTAGAAGGCTACAGGTTCAAGAGCGCTTAACTAACGAAATTAGAGATTGTATTGAAGAAACTATTCAGCCTAAAGGAGTGGCAGTAGTTATAGAAGCCAAGCATCTGTGTATGCAAATGCGTGGTGTGCAAAAACAAAACTCGGCCACTACCACCTCAGCTTTTTCTGGGGTGTTTATGAAAAGTGAAAAAACAAGAGCAGAATTCATGAACTTAATTTCTGCAAAATTATCATAAAAGAAAACTATGAAAGCATATGTTTTCCCTGGACAAGGGGCACAATTTACAGGAATGGGAAAGGACCTTTACGAAGGCTCAACACTTGCCAAAAACCTCTTTGAGGATGCAAACGAAATCCTAAAATTTAGCATTACGGATATAATGTTTGAAGGCACTTCCGAAGAATTGAAAGAAACCAAGGTTACTCAGCCAGCTATCTTTTTACATTCCGTCATCTTAGCCAAAGTGCTAAACGAACGTTTTAAACCACAAATGGTGGCTGGGCATTCTTTAGGAGAATTTTCAGCATTAGTTGCGGCAGGTTATCTTACGTTTGAAGATGGACTAAAATTGGTAGCCAAAAGAGCAATGGCCATGCAGAAAGCATGCGAAGCACAACCTTCTACCATGGCGGCTATTTTAGGATTAGAAGATGAACTAGTAGAAGACATTTGTCGACAGATTGAAGGCACTGTTGTACCCGCAAATTATAATTGCCCAGGCCAACTCGTTATTTCAGGGAGTAAAGAAGCCATTGCAGAAGCCTGCCAAAAGCTTACTGAAGCAGGAGCTCGTCGAGCACTTCCTCTGCCTGTAGGTGGAGCATTTCATTCTCCCTTAATGGAACCCGCTCGCATAGAGTTAGAAACAGCTATAAATAATACTCCTTTTAAGGAGGGCCTGTGTTCTGTGTATCAAAATGTAACTGCAAAAGCAGTAAGCAATCCAGAGGAAATAAAAGGAAACCTAATAAAGCAACTAACTGCCTCAGTCAGATGGACACAGTCCATGCAACAAATGATATCGGATGGTGCTACTTCTGTTACCGAAGTTGGTCCTGGAAAAGTGTTACAAGGTTTATTTAAAAAAGTAGATCGCACCTTCTCTACGGAGAGTGCTAGCTTATAAGAGATGATTAAGGAGTTTTCCGCTCTCTACTAATTGATGCCAGGCTTTAGTGGTCTGGCATTTTTCGTACAGATCAACATGCCCCATGTGGTGGCAATCAGTTCCTACAAAACTAATAAGGTTGTTATCTATCAGCTGTTGGGCTTTATCTTTTACCTCTAATCCATAATTACCCAATAGAGAAAGTAGGTTGAGTTGTAGAAATACAGAACGGTCAGCTAGCTCCTCATAGTCTTGCATACTCATGAAAGGATAGCGCTCTGGATGGGCCAAAATGACTTTATACCCCTCTATCTGCAACTTAAAAATCAACTCCTTAAAATTTGGAGGAGCTTCAATAAATGAGGTTTCTACCAAAATATATTTACCGCTAAATGTCAGTAGGTTTCCCTCTTTGATCTTTAATTCGAACTCATAATCCAAGTAATATTCAGCCGCGGCTTCCAGCTGAACATCAATTTTATTTTTTTGTAATTCAGCACGTACAAGCGCTAGACCTGCATTAATTATTTCAGGGGTGTTTTTGTAAAAATCACTCATCACGTGTGGAGTAGTAATGATTTTTTGATAGCCCAATTTACGCAAAGCCGAAATCATTTTAATAGAATCTTCTAAAGAAGAGGCCCCATCATCAATGTTTGGAATAAGATGAGAATGCATATCCGTTTTCAAACAATCAAAACCAATTGGGTTCAAAGGCTTATCAAACCAATTTTTAAACCAATTTGACATTATTGATATTGTTGTTGGTAGTAATTTTGATATTCACCCGATGTAACATTATCCAGCCACTGTTGGTTGTTTAAATACCAGTCTACCGTTTTTCGCAAGCCTTCTTCAAACTGCAAGGATGGCTCCCAGCCCAACTCTTTATTGATTTTTCCAGCATCAATGGCATATCGCTTATCATGACCGGGTCTATCTTTCACAAAAGTAATTAGCTCTTCTGAAGTACCTGCTTTATTGCCTAATTTTTCGTCCATCACTTTACAAAGAAGTTTCACGAGGCTAATGTTAGTCCACTCGTTAAAACCACCAATATTGTAAGTATCTCCTTGCTTTCCTTTATGGTAAATAAGATCAATGGCTCTTGCATGGTCTACTACATACAGCCAGTCTCTAGTAAACAGACCATCTCCATAAACTGGTAATGCTTTGTAGTGTCGGATATTATTAATGAATAATGGCAATAGCTTTTCGGGAAACTGGTTTTCACCATAATTATTAGAACAGTTTGATATTACGTAGGGCATACCGTAGGTATTTCCGTAGGCTCGCACAAAGTGATCAGAGCTAGCTTTGGAGGAAGAGTATGGCGATTGTGGATCATAGGGAGTGTCTTCTAGAAAGAACCCTGTTTCCCCAAGTGACCCATATACCTCATCAGTAGAAACATGGTAGAACAGTTTTCCTTGTTCTTTCCCCTTCCAGTGATGACGAGCTGCATTGAGTAAGTTGACCGTACCAACTACATTAGTCATGATAAACTCCATGGGGTTGGTAATCGAACGATCTACGTGTGATTCTGCAGCTAAATGCACTACACCATCAAAGCGATATTTTTCAAAAAGCTGATCTATGAATTGTTCATTAATAATATCTCCTTTTTCAAAAATATAATTGGATGCATTCTCAACATCCTTCAGGTTTTCAAGGTTGCCTGCATAAGTGAGCTTATCCAAATTTACGATTCGATAATCAGGATATTTATTCACAAACAAACGCACGACGTGAGAACCGATAAAACCTGCTCCTCCTGTAATTAAGATTGTCTTCATAAACTATTCTGGGTAAAACACCCAAATATAACTAATAATTAGTTTTAAATATCGTTAAGCATTTGAGTATTTATTACTTTAGCAACAATGTATTTTCTGAAAAAAAGTATTTTATTATCGGCTTTATTTTTTTGTAGCTTTAACTCTTTTGCACAAAAAGAAGATCCCGTCATCATTATTAATCCACATTACAGCTTACAATTTCCCGCATTAGATATGGCTGATAAATTTGGCTATAGCTCAGGCTTAGGCTTTGATTTTATGAAGATTACAAGTACTAATTTTGTTTGGGGCATTGGCTCTCAATTTATTTTTGGTGGAGATGTAAAAGATAGTACCATCCTTGATCACCTAATGGATGATCGAGGAAATATTTTTGGAGACAACGGAGAAATAGCTGGCATCACACTGTTTGAAAGAGGGTACCATTTCCGCATAAATGGAGGTTATTTTTACCCATTGATTAAAAACAATAAGGGGCTTATTGCGATAGGTGGATTAGGCTTTTTACAGCACAAGACAAGAATACAAGTAGAAACGAACAATGTAGCCAACCTAGAGGATGATTATCTGAAGATGTATGACGGACTCAGCAATGGCTTGAGCACAACTCTTTTTGTGGGTTGGATGCACATGAATGAAAAAGGGAAAGGACACTTCTACGCTGGTATTGATTGCACTAATGGATTTACTAAAAATAGAAGAAGCTACAATTATAATGTAAATGGACCCGACGCTAAACTAAGAAATGATGCATTGATCGGTTTGAAGCTGGGGTGGGTCATTCCAATTAGTAAACGATCATCACAAGAGTTTTACTATAACTAATGCTATATACTTTTGGGATATGGGTGTATGAGCTTGGCATTAAACTGGCTAGCTTATGGAGCCCTAAGGCCAAGGCTTTTTTAGATGGAAGAAAAAATAGCTTTTCTAATTTGCCAACAGGTGCTATTTGGATGCATTGCGCATCCTTGGGCGAGTTTGAACAAGGCCGTCCTTTACTTGAAAGAATCAAGGCAGAAAATCCTGAACAAAAGATACTTATCACTTTCTTTTCACCATCTGGATACGAACATGCTAAAACAAAAGGAATAGCAGATGATGTGCGTTACCTTCCTTTGGACTACCCCAAAAGAATGAAAAAATGGACAACTGCTTTACAAGCCCATTGCCTACTATTAGTCAAATACGAACTATGGCCTGAACTTTTAAAAGCTACTCAGGCTGTTGGCACCCCAATTCATCTCATAGCTGGGCGTTTTTCTGCAAAGCAAAAAAGACTAAAATGGATAAAAAAAAGTCTGCAAGGCATTACCCACTTTTGGGTACAAGACGAAGCTTCAGCTAAGCATTTAAACAACCTAGGGATTAAGCAAGTAACTGTTGCGGGTGACAGTCGTTTTGATAGGGTATATGAGCATGCAAAAGAAAACAAAAAACTCCCTTTAATAGCTGCATTTAAAGGAGAAAGCAAGTTGGTAGTGATGGGTAGTGTTTGGCCGTCTGACTTTGCATCGGATCAAAAAAAACTCAAGCATAAGTTGCTTATCGCACCGCACAACTTAAAATACACCTCTCATTTACAAAAGCTTTTTAATGGCTTACTGTATAGCCAAGCAAGCCTGACTAATGTTACTAAAGCAAACGTATTGATTATTGATAATATTGGAATTTTAGCAAATGCTTACCGCTATGCTGACATTGCTTATGTTGGAGGTGCTTTTGACAAGGGGTTACACAATGTTTTGGAAGCGGCTGTTTACGGATGTCCAATTGTTTTTGGCCCTAACTATCACAACTTTCCAGAAGCTACAGAGCTTATCAGATTAGGGGGTGCTCACAGCATTAACGATCCTGGCAAACTAAAGCAAGTAATTGATGATTTATTAAAATCCAATCCAAAGGCTATTGTCTCAGAATATTGCTCTTCTAAGAGGGGTGCTACACAAAAAATGTGGCAAGGGATTTTTGATAATTCAATCAGTCTAAGAAGGTGAAAAAAAGGATTCTAGCTGTGTATATTGATCAAGCAGAACGTTCATTTACTTTTTTCTAAAGAAAATCTGTATTGGTACTCCTGTAAAATCGAAGTGTTCCCTTAGTTTGTTTTCTAAAAATCGCTTGTAGGGATCTTTAATATACTGTGGTAAATTTGCGAAAAAAGCAAAGGTGGGTGTTTTGGTAGGAAGCTGAGTGCAAAACTTTATGCGAATGTACTTTCCTTTTGTTGCTGGCGGAGGGTTTTGATTAATCACATCCAACATAACATCGTTTAACTTAGAAGTACTGATGCGTGTTTTTCTACATTTATAAACGTCAATAGCTACTTGTAAAGCTTTTAAAAGCCGTTGTTTAGTTAAGGCAGAAATAAATAAGATCGGTACGTCGGTAAAAGGAGCTATCTTTTCACGAATAGCTGCTTCGTACTCTTTTACGGAATGGGTGTCTTTTTCTACTAAGTCCCACTTATTTACCAGTATAATTATCCCTTTATTATTCTTGTCCGCTAAGTGAAAAATACTTTGGTCTTGTGCCTCGAATCCCAAGGTAGCATCAATAAGTAATAAACATACATCAGAATACTCTATTGAACGTATGGAGCGCATAACGGAATAAAACTCTAAATCTTCATGCACTTTTTTCTTCTTACGAACTCCTGCCGTATCAACTAAAACAAAATCATGACCAAACTTTGTATAGTGGGTATCTAAGGAATCTCGAGTCGTACCCGCTATATCTGTAACAATGTTTCGCTCCTCGCCTACTAACGCATTTACAAAGGAAGACTTTCCCACATTGGGCCTTCCAACAATTGCAAATCGAGGGATGTCACTTTCTTCCTCTTCTTGCACTTGCTTGGGCAAAGCTGCTACAACAGCATCTAGGAGTTCTCCGGTACCGCTTCCGTTTATAGAAGATATGCAGAAATAATCGCCCATGCCTATGGAGTACAACTCAACAGCCTGCTCCATGATTTGACCATTGTCTACTTTATTGGCTACTAAAAAAACGGGTTTTTCAGACTTGCGTAAATGTTGTGCTACTGTAAGATCTAAATCGGTAACGCCTTGCTGTGCATCTACCAAAAAAAGAATAGCGTTGGCTTCCTCAATGGCTAAATCTACTTGTTTTCGTATTTCTCCTTCAAAGATATCGTCAGAGCCAATAATATACCCTCCCGTATCAATGACCGAAAACTCTTGTCCGTTCCAGTCGGATTTACCATAATGACGATCTCTAGTTACACCACTAACTGAATCAACAATGGCTTGTCTTTTTTGAATCAAACGATTAAAAAAGGTAGATTTTCCCACATTGGGTCTTCCTACTATGGCAACTATATTTCCCATTATTCTGTTTTATTATGAACCATTTTCAACTGCTCGCGGACAATATCCGGTCTTTTTCGAGCAAAGTGACGTAAAACTTCTAATTCGCCCTGCCAATCTTCTATGCTTTGTATTGCATATTCAGCGTCGTATTTCCAACGTTCGATATGCTGGGGCATTTCATTCTCTATTCCTGCAGCCAGACTATCTATCGTTTTGAGCACTTTATCTGGATGAAATGTTTCTTCCAAATGTTGTGCAAATTTGCGGATAAAATCTTGTTTAAATTGTGCATTGTGCATGAATTTACGAAATAGAAGGGTGCTCCATGGCTGGTTGTGGTGTGTTGTGGCACTATCATTTAGTGCAAATAGTAAAGTATTGTGCTCCAATCCTCCTGGATGACCCCATATTGGTGCAAAGGCAAAACCTAAGTCAGTATCATGCATAAACCAACGCCATTTACCCCCCTTGCTTTTCCAGTATTTGATATTATTTCCGGGCCAATCGGTATTTGCAAAATAAATTTGAGCGCAGTAATAATCTATAAAATTATCTAAATCTACTTGAGATTCAATCCAGGCCCAAGAAGAATCATTCCTTAGATCTTTTTCTCTTACAAAATTTAACAGTTCTAAATAGCTCTGTTCATCTCCCTTAATTAATCGTGAATTGCGTTCCAAAATATCTACTTCATTCACCCTATGATGCTGACGCAGATAAGCAACATTAAATTTTTCACGTAAATTATAAATCCCCCAATACACCCCATTTAAATACAAAACAACTGGTTGGTATGCCTGAACGTCAATGTGTGTGTTAGCAACTAATGTATGCATCAGAGCGTCACGCATGTGTGTTTCACGCCAATCTTGCCCTGATACTCGTAAGCGCAAGCTCTTATAGTGATGAAAAGTTAACTGCTCAAAAAAAGGATACGAAAAACCCTTTTTACTGGATAAGTTAAACGATTTTTGAGGCTGCTTTCGACTGCCCCCACCACTTACTTTCAATTTTGCTTTTTGTTTTACTACTCTTCTTCCTTCTACAAAAAAAGCCAAGTCAATAGGTATTTTTCTTTTAGAAAAAAAGTTTGCCTTCTCTCCTTGCCAATTTTGCCCAAGACCAATACCTTCCACATAAATACCTAAGCTATCATGAAACAAATCATCCTTATCTGCTAAAATGGAAAAAACAGCTAAATGATGTTGATTTTCAGCTACCTCAGAATGGATCTTGTCTGTTGGATTTGAACATGCGCAAAGGATGCAAAGAGCAAAAAAGAAAAAAGTGTTAGGAATAGCCAAAACGTTTGAGTTGTTTATCATCATTACGCCAATCTTTATTGACTTTTACATATAACTCCAGAAAAATTTTCTTCTGAAAAAATTGCTCTAGATCCCTTCTGGCTAAAGTGCCAATTTTTTTGAGTGATTTTCCTTGATGACCTATAATGATTCCTTTTTGAGAATCGCGAGAAACATTTATGATGGTGCGTATTCGGATAATCTTTTCTTCATCTTTAAACTCCTCTACCTCTACTTCTACAGAGTAAGGGATCTCTTTTTTGTAGTATTTTAATATTTTTTCTCTAATTGTTTCACAAACAAAAAAACGTTCTGATTTGTCTGTGAGTGCTTCTTTATCAAAATAAGGAGGACACTCTGGTATTAGCTCTTTGATGCGGCTAAGCACAACATCAATGTTAAATTTATTAAGGGCCGACAAAGGAATGATTTCAGCATTTGGCAATTGCTCTTTCCAATAAGCTATTTGTTCCATAACAAAGTCTTGATCTGCAACATCAATTTTATTCAACAATAACAGCAATGGGATATCGGTGTTAGCTATGCGCTCGAACAACTTTTCATCTTTCAAACGCTTTTCGCCCGTCTCTACCATGTACAATAACACATCTGCATCCTGAAAAGCAGCGTGTACAAAGTCCATCATATTTTCTTGTAACTTATAGGCTGGCTGTATGATTCCTGGTGTATCAGAAAAAATAAGCTGGTAATCCTCCTCATTTACAATGCCTAATATACGATGTCGAGTGGTTTGTGCTTTAGAGGTAATGATGGACAAACGCTCACCCACTAAAGCATTCATCAAAGTAGATTTTCCTACGTTGGGGTTTCCGATAATATTGATGTAGCCTGCTTTGTGTTTGCCCATGCTTTGCATTTAATGAGGTTAAAACTGTTCTCTTTGTTGTTTTAGCTTTTCTAACTTATGGATAGCGCCCTCCCAATCTGACATAAAATTGCCTAGTTTTTCTTGTTTTTGCTCATATTCTTTAAAAAAACCTTCCTTTTTGCTCAATTCTTGAAACTTTTTAGGATCTGCTAAGGATTGATCCAACACCCTTAGTTCTTCTTCTAACTGTTCTACCTCTCGCTCTAGCTTGGAAACTCGATTTATCAGTTTGCGAATGTCTTTATCGACTTGTTTGCGCTCTTCGTAATTTGTTTTATTTGATGATTCCTTCTTTTCTGAATGGCCTTTAGGATTGGGATTTTTTAGCTCAAATTGCTTAAAATCTTCTACTTTTTTAGCCTCTAAAAAGTCATTTACATCTCCTATGTATTCTTTGATGTTTTTACTCTTAAACTCATAGACCTTTTCGGTAAGACCTTGTAAAAAATCACGATCGTGAGAAACAATAATAAGCGAACCATCAAACCCTTTGAGAGCGGATTTCAAAATGTCTTTTGACTTCATGTCTAAATGATTGGTAGGCTCATCCATTACTAGAAGATTAACTGGCTCCAATAACAACTTGCAGAGCGCTACTCTTGCGCGCTCTCCACCCGACAATACTTTAATTTTTTTATCTACTGCCTCTCCTCCAAATAAAAAAGAACCCAACATGTCGCGCACCTTGGGCCTGCTCTGTTCATCGGCAGCATCTTCAATAATTTGCAATATGCTTTTATCTTCGTCCAACAAGTCGGATTGGTTTTGAGCGTAATAACCCACTTTAACTTGGTGACCTAACTCCACTTCTCCCTGATAGTTTAGCTCTGAAACGATAATTTTAGCCAATGTTGTTTTGCCTTCCCCATTTTTTCCTACAAATGCAATCTTTTCTCCCCTTTCCACTTCTAAGGCAATGTTTTGCAAAACGGCTAGCTCATCGTAACTTTTAGAGACCTGCTTTACTTTTAAAGAAACCTTACCAGAACGGGGAGCTGGCGGAAATTTAAAATGCATGCCTGCTAAATCATCTTGCTCTACTTCTATGCGCTCTAATTTATCTAGTTTTTTTATGAGCGACTGAGCAAAAGCAGCTTTGTTTTTTTTGTACCGAAATTTTTCGATTAACTGCTTTGTATGTTTAATGTGTTTGTCTTGATTCTTTTTGGACTGAATTTGTTTTTCTTGACGCTCTTTACGCAACTCTACGTACTTGCTATAAGAGGCTTTGTAGTCATTGGCTTTACCCAAAATCAGGTCAATGGTTCTGTTTGTAACCGTATCTAAAAAAGCACGATCGTGAGAGACAAGCACTACCGCTCCATGGTAATTTTTTAACCACTGCTCCAACCAAATAATGGACTCTATGTCTAAGTGATTGGTGGGTTCGTCAAGTAACAGTACATCGGGTTTTTGCAATAGAATTTTGGCCAGCTCTAACCGCATGCGCCAACCTCCGCTAAACTCGTTGGTGAGCCTATCGAAATCAGCGTTTTGAAACCCAAGGCCAATTAACACTTGACTTAAATCCGATTGAATGGAGTAACCTCCAAGAAGTAGGAAACGCTCGTTCAGCTCGTTTAATTTAGAAATTAAATCTAGGTACTCTTGACTCTCATAGTCTGTACGCTGGGCCATCTCTAAGTTAACAGCCTCTATTTCCTGTTCAATCTTTTTTACAGCCTGAAAAGCCTGCTCTGCTTCCTCTTGAACAGTTCTACCGTCTTCAAAATCTAAATCCTGTTTTAAATATCCTATTGTTATCTCGTTTGGTGTAGCTATGCTCCCATGATTGGGCGGTAGGTCTCCGTGTAATATACGCAAAAGGGTAGATTTACCCGCCCCATTTTTACCTACAAGACCAATCTTATCTCCTTTATTAACCATAAAAGAGACTTGGTCAAACAATTCTTGGCCTCCAAAATAAACCGATATGTTATTTACCGAAATCATCGCCTACAAATGTAAACTTTTGAGGGGTACAAAAAATATAAAAAACAGAATAGGCTTAAATAGAATTGGTGTATATTTGCCCTCACATCGCGGGGTGGAGCAGTTGGTAGCTCGTCGGGCTCATAACCCGAAGGTCGTAGGTTCGAGTCCTGCCCCCGCTACTAAATCTAACCCCTTACCTACAGTAGGTAAGGGGTTTTTACTTTTTATTGCCCTAACAATTCA
>CBFIDX010000023.1:0-32893 GCA_965661505.1 Flavobacteriales bacterium
AACTAAATAAAAAAAGGGTTTGAAGAACTCAAACCCTTATAAAAAACTTAAAAATAATGTCGGGGTGGCAGGATTCGAACCTGCGACCTCCTGCTCCCAAAGCAGGCGCGATGACCGGGCTACGCTACACCCCGAAAGGGCTGCAAAACTATAAAAAATTGCTTCACAGCCAAATTCGATTCAAAATATGCGGAGAGGAAGGGATTCGAACCCCCGGTACCCGTAAGGGTACAACTCCTTAGCAGGGAGCCCCGTTCGACCACTCCGGCACCTCTCCAAAGAACGAGCGGCAAATTTATACGAAAACAATGGTTCTACAAAACTTTTTTTTAAGCTATTTTTCAGACACTTTCAGTCGGTATTTCTTTCATAAATCATTCGGAATATTATCTTTGCAAGTATTCAAAAAAGACCATTATGAATAAATCAATTTGGATGCTTTTGGCAATCGTTTCATTTTTAACGGCTTGCGTTGACAAAAGAGATCTTTCAAAGGACATTGTTGTAGCACACATTCTCGATAATCCCGACGGACTTCACCCTTTTAATGACAACTCGGTGATGCGCTCATTCATCTTTAATTACACCCAAAAATCGTTAGTTAAACTAGATTTAAAAAGCTTGGAGTATATCCCCTCCTTAGCAAAAAATTTAGCCGAAATTTCGGAAGATGGTCTAAGCTACACTTTTGAACTAAGAGAAGATGCTAAATGGGATGACGGAACAGCCGTAACGGCGCAAGACGTTGTATTTACTACAAAACTACAATTATGCCCTCTTACCGACAATGCACAAATCCGAGGAAACTATACTTCGGTAATTAAATCGGTAAAAATAGACCCAACGAACCCTAGGAAGTTTACCATGTTAGCATGGGACAAGCACGTCTCTAATGCTACTATTTTTACAGAAATTTGGATACAGCAAAAAGCGCATTGGGACCCCAATGGTGTTCTGGATGATTTAAGCTTTGAAGCCATCCACGCTAGTAACTTTCAAGAAAAAGAAAGCTGGACAGAATGGTTCAACGCATTTAATCATGGAGACAATCGCTACAAACCAAACAACTTGGTTGGTTTAGGGCCCTATAAAGTTACCGAATGGGAAACGGGCTCATACATAACGTTAGAAAGAAAAAACAACTGGTGGGGAGACGCAGACAGTTCAATTTACAATCAGAACTATCCTGAGGAGATTATTTTCAAAATCATCAAGGACGATGCTGCTGTTTTCTTGTCGTTAAAAAGTCAAGAATTAGATGCTACCAACCGAATTGGCACATCTAAACTTTTTAAATTACAAAAGCACGATTATTTCAACGATGCCTATCACTCAGCATTCATGAATCAATATTCCTTCTATTATCTTGGTATGAATATGCGTCCTGATGGGATAAAGAGAAAAGCTTTTTTTGAAGACGTAACCGTCCGTAGAGCAATGGCCTACCTCACTCCCGTTGATGAGATTGTAGAGGTGTTATTACACGGAGAAGGATCTCGACAGGTATCCAATATGTCTAATCTTAAAAAGAATTACAACGATACTTTAGCACTCATTCCTTTGGATATTGATAAAGGAAAAGAGCTTTTAGATCAAGCAGGATGGAAAGATACGGATGGCGACAATATTAGAGATAAAGTAGTCAATGGAGAGAAGTTACAAATGTCATTTGAATTGAGCTATATGAGCTCTGCTTCCTCTAAAGAAATGGCATTAATGATTAAAGAAAGTATGTGGAGAGCCGGTATCGATGTGATACCAACTCCAATGGATTTTACCTTGTTTTATAAAAACGCTCAAGAACATGATTTTGACATGATGCTTGGCGGATGGGGTGGCTCCGCCTCCTACTCTAACCCTTACCAATTGTGGCATACTTCATCATGGGCCAACAAAGGCTCTAACTTCTGTGGTTTTGGAGATGCAGAAAGCGATTCATTAATTGACGCTGCCAACAAAGCCATTGACCCAGAAGAACACCGAAACGCTGTCTTTGCTTTGCAAGCTAAAATCTATGAGGACCAACCCTATGTATTTATGTATAGTCCAAAAAGAAAGTTAGTTGCGCACAAACGTTTTGACAACACCCAGTTTTTCTTCGAAAAACCCGGTTTCATCCTGAATAATTTCCTTCTAAAAGAAGAATTTAAAAACATGGCTCCTATGCCGTAACGATTAAGATATGTTCAAATATATAGTCAAAAGAATTCTCATTTTTATCCCAATGCTTGTAGCTATTTCGCTGCTTGCTTTTATTATTAATATTAATGCTCCAGGCGATCCTGTAGAGAAATTATCTAATACCGCAGATAAAGAAGGAGCCGCCAACGATCAATCCAATGCTACTAAAAAAGTAAAGCAAGAGCTTCGAAAAAAGCTAGGTCTCGACCTCCCTGTTTTTTATTTGAGTTTTGGTTCCATGAGCGATTGTGACACCTTATACAGAGTTGAGGATAAAGCACATGCAGCTGCTCTAAGTGAGCTATCACATCATTATGGAAACTGGGATAATGTCTCTACTTACTTCCATCAGCTAAACACCGTTTTATTAGCACATAGTGAACTGAACATGGATGTTATTTTTGAAGAGCTCAAAAATGAGGATGGAAAACCCGCCTACAGTAAAAATGAAATCAATGACGTAATTACTCAATCTAGTTTTGATGTAAGTGCTATGATGGAAACAGCCAACCAAGGTGTTTTAAATGCCAAGTGGAGCAGTTTAAATCAGTTGTATGACACCTACCCTTTCTTCAGTAAGATTAAGCCCGAATTTTCGAAAGCGCAACAAAACTATCAATCAATGCTCGACAATGCCGAGGGATGGAAAACCTACATTCCTACCATTATTTGGTACGGGATAGGAAACCAGTATCACTTTTGGTTATTCGGAAATGGCAAGGATCGACACGGAGTTATTAGAGGAGATTTTGGATTTTCGTATATCGATAGTCAGCCCATAAGCGAGAAAATATGGAGCCGAGTTTGGATATCCTTCACATTCACTATTATTTCTGTTTTGTTAGCTTACCTTATCAGTATCCCATTAGGGATTTTTTCAGCCTATAGGAAAGACTCTACATTTGATAGAATTTCCTCCGTTATCGTCTTTGTTTTATACTCTATGCCAAGCTTCTTTATAGGAGTATTATTGCTTTATACATTCGCTAACCCTGATGTATTGAGGTGGTTCCCTGTTTCAGGAATACAGGACGCTACCTTGTTTGATCCAGAATGGAATAACTGGGAAAAACTAAAACATAGGGCACCTTACTTTATTTTACCATTAGTTACTTACATATATAGTTCGTTTGCCTTTTTAAGTAGAATTATGCGCGTAAGCGTTATAGATGTATTTGGGCAAGATTACATTCGTACAGCACGTGCCAAAGGATTAGGAGAGGGCAAAGTAGTGATGAAGCACGCCCTTCGTAACTCATTACTACCTATTATAACTGTATTTGCTAATATTTTCCCATTAGCAGTAGGTGGTTCCATCATCATAGAAACCATCTTTACAATCCCTGGATTAGGATTCGAAATTTATAGTTCTATACTTAATTCGGATTACCCAATGATTATTGCTGTGTTTACCATCATTGGTTTCTTAACCATGATTGGGTATCTTATTTCAGATATCTTATACGCAGTTGTTGACCCAAGAATTTCATATAAATAAAACATGGAACAGAATAATTTTTCATTTAAAAAATACGCTTGGAATCAGTTTAAGAAAAACAAGCCTGCACTATTTTCTTTATATATCTTGATTGCATTGGTACTCATTGCCATTTTTGCTCCATTTATAGCAAACGATCAGCCATTATATGCAAAGTATAAGGGAGAAACCATTTTTCCAGCATTTGCTACTCTAACCGACCCTACCGTGCGTAAATCATTTACGGATGCAGAGTCAGGCAAAGTAGTAGAGTTACAATACGACATTACCGACTGGAGACAGTTGGATCTAGAAAGTGTCGTTTGGGCACCCGTACCCTACTCACCTGACAAAGGGGATCGTTATAACAGAGAATACGTTTCGCCACTTGGAGAACAGCGTATCAAAAACTCAAGTAACGAAATTGTAGAAGCACCCCGAAGATTACGTCATATAATGGGCACCGATAATATAGGAAGGGATTTAGCTTCTGGCCTGATTCATGGCACACGTATTTCACTCTTAGTAGGCGTTGTAGCAATGGGAATTGCCAGTCTTATTGGAGTATTTTTAGGAGCTATGGCAGGCTTTTTTGGTGATCAGAATTTACGAATGCCTAGAATAAAATACTACTTAACGATATTGGGTGTTTTTCTAGGTTTGTTCTATGGTTTTGGTGTTCGTAAATACACCATAGCAAACGCTTTTGATAATGGTTCTAGCGGCTCCTGGGAGCTTTTGTTAAGCCTACTGCTTATTGCAGCCATAATCATAGGCTTACGGTTTCTTAGTCGTTTGCTGATGTTTGGCAAACTAAAAGAAGAAGTAAGTGTTCCTATTGACACCTTTGTTTCTAGAGGAATTGAAATATTAAACTCTATCCCAAGACTCATCTTAATCATTACCATTTCTGCTATTTTTACTAGAAGTATTTGGCTAATTATGACGATTATAGGGTTAACCTCTTGGACGGGTATTGCTCGTTTTACTAGAGCAGAATTTTTACGACTAAGAGAGTTAGAGTTTGTGCAAGCTGCCAAATCTTTAGGGTATTCTAATTTTCGAGCAATTGTAAAACATGCTCTTCCTAATGCTTTAGCTCCAGTTTTTGTTTCTATTGCTTTTGGAATTGCCTCTGCAATTTTAATTGAAAGTTCGCTTTCTTTTCTTGGTATTGGAGTTCCGGACGATATGGTCACATGGGGGTCTTTATTAAACTTGGGTCGTCAAGAATTTGAAGCATGGTGGCTCGTGATGTTTCCTGGAATTGCCATCTTTATCACCATTACAATTTACAACCTTATTGGCGAAGGTTTAAGAGATGCCCTTGACCCAAGACTAAAAAGCTAAAAAGAGCTATAAATCACCTAAAAGAAAAGCCCACTAACTAGCGGGCTTTTTTTTGTTAATAAGCTAGGCGTACATGATGAATACTCTGAAGCTTCTTTTTAAATAAGGTTTTAATCTGTGTGATTGATTTTAGGGTAATATCTGCATTTACGAATTGTTCTTCATCTATTTGTTTATTGATAATGCTTTCTACCAAGGAATCGATGCTTTCTGCAGATGGTGTTTTTAATGAACGAGCAGCAGCCTCTACCGAATCGGCCATCATTAAGACTGCTGTTTCTTTAGAAAAGGGTAATGGGCCAGGGTAAGAGAATTTTTCTGCAGCTTCAATTTCATCAGGAAAACTAGCAATGTACTGTTTGTAAAAGTACTGAACCATGCTTGTGCCATGGTGGGTTCTTATAAAATCTATCAACTCATCAGGTAAATTATTTTGTTTAGCGATAGCGATGCCATTTTTTATATGCTCAATAATGATTTCAGCACTCTCTTCGAATGAAAGCTCATCGTGAGGATTGACACCTGAACTTTGGTTCTCGATAAAATACTGCGGATTTTTCATCTTACCAAGATCATGATACAAGGCACCTGCACGTACCAAAAGAGCATTCCCTCCGATTTCCAAAATACCCTCTTCAGCTAAATTTGCTACTTGCATAGAATGCTGGAATGTACCGGGAGCTTTTTGTGCCAACTCTCTTAACAACGGACTATTCGTATCTGATAGTTCTAATAAAGAAACATCCGACACTAGATTGAATGTTTTTTCAAAAGCAAAAATCATGGGATACGCAAATAACGTAAGCACCCCATTACTAGCAAAAAGAAGAAAATTCATCCACTTAATATTGTCTATACTCCCTTCTTGGGTTAATGCCATTGCAAAATAAGCTGCAAAATAGATACCGATAATTTTAGCTGCCGAAGTAAAAAGCTGGGCACGCTTATACATTTGTAAAACTGACAAAATAGATACAATTCCAGCCATAAGCTGTAGGTACAAAAACTCGAAAGAATTGGGAACTAAAAAGCCAATAATGACTATTGTAATTAAGTGTGTAAACAAAGCTAAACGAGTATCAAAAAATGCTTTTAAGATAATCGGTAACAAACAAAAAGGCATTAAGTATATTAACTTAGCTGATATAGCGACGGTTAATGATCCCATCAGAACCATTAAAAAAATCATTGATAGCAAGAACGATACTTTAGTATTGTCAGCTAAAATATCGGAACGAAATTGTTGTAGAAACAAAAAATAAATAATGAGTGCAACCAATACAAGCAGTAGCTGCCCAAAAAGAAACCAGTTTCCAGAACCCTCTTTCCAATTTTGTCCTTCGTAATTCATTTTGTAAGATGATAGCGCTAAAAACTTTTCATCAGTAATTAGCTCACCCTGTGAAATAATAACTTGTCCTTTCTGCACTAAACCTCTTGCCTGAGATAGATTATTCAATTCGTATTGAAGCATTTTTTCGGTTGCAAGCTTATCATAAAATACATTTTGTTCAAGTGCATCTAAAAGCAAAGGAGTTAAAAAATCACTTTCTTCTTCGTTTAGTTTGGAGAGGGAGTTGACATAGTTAGATGCAGTTTGAATGGTATGCAAATCCCCTATTTCAACCTTTGCAGCAATGTTGTCTCTTTTCAACAATACTTCTTCGTCCAATGCTTTTAACTCTAAATCATCTGTTAACTGAACAATTCCTTTCTTATATATTTTTTCGAGCAATTGCAATCCATAGTTTGCTAGTGTTGCTTTTTTTGAATTATTTCTAATCTTACGTTCTTTAAACAAATTAAAAAACGTAAACTTATTGTCTTTCTTAACTTGCTTATCAGTAGCCCATTTTTCCTCAAAATCATTGATAAATTCTTCTGCCTTTAACTCAAACAAAGAAGGATCAAAAATCAATGTTGCTAGCTGGTTTTCGGTAATTTCATTGCGTTCTTTTTCGATTTCTATTTCTGATTTAAGAATAGGGAAATCGTAAGGAGCCATTAATGTTTCATGTTTCCATGGAGCTCCCTTTTGAAACTCGTACTTAAACGATCCTGTTCTCGGAAAAAGAAGTACAATTAATGCGGTCGTTAAAAGGAATAAAAAAACCTTTTGAAGAAAAGAATGATGATTGCGTATTTTAGAAAATATCATTGGCTGAATTGTCTCCAACGAAAGTAGCAATATTTAGCCATCAGACAAATTCTAAAATTGACTCAATTTGCCTACATTCGCATTAGCTAAAAATTGCATAAAAATTAATTCAACGTACAATGAAAGATGTGGTTATCGTATCAGCAGTAAGAACACCAATGGGTAGTTTTGGAGGGGCATTATCTTCCGTGCCTGCTACACAATTAGGTGCTGCAGCCATTAAAGGAGCTATTAAAAAAGC
Organism: Flavobacteriales bacterium; assembly: GCA_965661505.1. Lineage (GTDB taxonomy): Bacteria > Bacteroidota > Bacteroidia > Flavobacteriales > UBA7312 > UBA7312. The sequence goes on from CBFIDX010000023.1 coordinate 7,408, forward strand.
TGGCATTAAAGTAGAAGAAGTAAACGAAGTATACATGGGTAATGTGTTACAAGCCAACCTCGGTCAAGCTCCTGCTCGTCAAGCTGCTATTTTTGCTGGCTTACCTGAAGAGGTTCCTTGTACTACCATCAACAAAGTATGTTCATCGGGCATGAAATCAATCATGTTGGCAGCACAAAGTATTATGTGTGGTGATAATGAAGTAGTAATAGCGGGAGGCATGGAAAACATGTCTGCTGTTCCTCATTATTTTGATAAAGGAAGAAACGGTCAAAAATTAGGCGACATGAAGCTGATTGATGGATTAGTGAAAGATGGCTTAACTGATGTTTACAATAAGGTACACATGGGTAACTGCGCTGAGAAGTGTGCTAGCGAAATGAACATTTCTCGTCAAGAACAAGATGCCTTCGCCATAGAGTCATACAAAAGAAGTGCTGCGGCTTGGTCTGCTGGAAAATTTGAAGATGAAGTAGTTCCAGTCGAGGTTCCACAACGAAGAGGAGATGCAATAGTAGTTTCTGAAGACGAAGAGTATAAAAACGTAAAAATTGAAAAAATTCCTTCACTGCGTCCCGTATTTCAAAAAGAAGGAACGGTAACTGCTGCAAATGCGTCCACCCTAAATGACGGTGCAGCTGCTCTAGTGATGATGAGTGCCGACAAAGCAAGTGAACTTAACCTTAAGCCAATCGCAAAAATCAAGGCGTATGCCGATACTGCACATCAGCCAGAATGGTTTACCATAGCTCCCGCTAAAGCTGTTCCTTTGGCTTTAGAAAAAGCCGGCATCACAACTCATGATGTTGACTTTTTTGAGCTGAACGAAGCCTTTTCTGTTGTTGGCTTGGCCAATATTGAAAAACTAAGATTAGATCCTAGTAAGGTAAATGTAAACGGAGGAGCTGTTTCATTAGGACACCCATTGGGTTGTTCTGGAGCACGTATCATTGTAACACTGATAAATGTGTTAAAGCAAAATAGCGCAAAAATCGGTGCAGCAGGAATTTGTAATGGCGGTGGTGGCGCCTCTGCTATGGTAATTGAACTTATCTAACATCCATTGTTAATAATATTAAAAACCCATCCTTTAGATGGGTTTTTTCTTTTTTAGATTTGTACCAATGCGATACGGAATAGCACAATTATCCATTACTCCAATGCGAGCAGAAGCCTCTGATGCTTCTGAGATGACTAACCAAGTGTTGTTTGGAGAACATTTTAAAATATTGGAGGCTCGTAAAAAGTGGAGTCGGATTCGATTATCGCATGATAAATATGAAGGTTGGATTTGCAACAAGCAATGGCAAGAAATCGATAAAACTACCTACAATGAGCTGGATCATCAAACACCTACGCTCACTACCGATTTACTGGATGTTGTAAGAGCGGATCACTTACAACCAATAGTTATGGGAAGCACCCTTCCTTATTTTCAAGCAGGCAGCTTAAAAATTGCTAAAAAAACCTATACCTTAGAAGGGCATACTACTGTAGGTTTTACAGAAAAATCTGAACTTGTAAACAATGCTATGATGTATTTAAATGCTCCCTACCTTTGGGGAGGAAGAAGCCCTTTAGGGATTGATTGTTCTGGCTTTACTCAAATGGTTTATCGCTTACAAGGAAAAGAACTTCCAAGAGATGCTTATCAGCAGGCAGAAGTAGGCAACACACTTAGCTTTATTGAAGAAAGTGAAGCTGGAGATTTAGCCTTTTTTGATAATTCTGAAGGTAAAATTACCCATGTTGGAATTATTCTTGAAGACAATCACATCATACACGCCTCTGGCAAAGTACGGATAGACCGATTAGATCAACAAGGCATCTTCAATGCCGAAGAACGAACCCATACCCACAACTTACGACTGATTAAAAGCGTTATTTAACTCTTTTTTGTAAGAACTGTATCAATTTTTTAACGGCTAATCCTCTGTGGCTTATAATGTTTTTTTCTTCAACTGTCATTTGTGCAAAGCTTTCTTCATAACCATCAGGAAGGAAAATAGGATCATAACCAAAACCTTGATCGCCCCATTTTTCTGGGATTATTTGACCTTCTACCTGGCCCTCAAACTGAAATTCTCTCCCATCAATAACAAGCGAAATAATGGTGCGAAAAGAGGCATCCCTATTCTCTTCTCCTTTCATTTCAGCTAATATTTTCTGAATATTATCTTCAGCTCTACACTCAGGGCCAGCATATCTTGCAGAATAAACTCCCGGTCTTCCATCAAGCACTTCGATCTCTAAACCAGTATCATCAGAAAAACAATTATGGCCGTAGTTATCATATACGTAATAAGCTTTCTGAGCAGCATTATCTTCTAAGGTGTCAGATGTTTCAGGTAATTCCTCAAAGCATTCAATATCTTTCAAACTTAAAATATTTATACCTGCAGGCATTAACTGTTTGATTTCTGCTAACTTATTTGGATTATTGGTGGCAAATACTATTTTCATTATTCGTGATGATATGGTTCGTTTTTTAAAATTGTCATAGCTCGGTATATCTGCTCTAGTAAAAAAGGTCGTACCATCTGATGCGAGAACGTCATTTTGGATAAGGCTATCTTTTCATTCACTTTTGCATATAACTCATCGCTGAACCCATAAGGCCCGCCAATTACAAAGACCAATCTTTTAACCCCACTGTTCATTTGTTTTTGCATATAAGAAGCAAACTTTTTTGATGGGTATTCTTTTCCTTTTTCGTCTAACAAAACAACTTTATCTGTCGGTTTTATCTTATTTAAAATTAAAAGACCTTCCTTCTCTTTTTGCTGTGCTTCTGATAAATTCTTAGTATTTTTTAGGTCATTTATAGGTTCAAACTCAAAAGGAAGGTAATGCGGTATGCGTTTGCTATATTTATGCATTCCTTCCCTTACCCAGTTGTCATCTGTTATACCAATTGCTAAGATTAAAATTTTCACCTAGAAAAGTTTTGTAATTTGCAACAATATTAATCATTTTGCCTCATTGAACACAGCTAGTATGCAAGAAGAAATAAATCAATTTATAGAACGTGCATTGTACGAAGATATCCGTGAAGGTGATCATACCTCTTTAGCATGTATCCCTAATAACGCCATGGGAAAAGGACAGTTATTGGTGAAGGAAGATGGGATTTTAGCTGGGATGAAACTGGCTCAACTCATTTTTCAAAAAGTAGATAAAAGAATTAAGATGGTTCCTTTACTTAAAGATGGAGATAAAATATGCATAGGTGAAATTGCTTTTACCGTTGAAGGGCCTTCAACGGCTTTGTTAACAGCCGAGCGACTGGTGTTAAACTGCATGCAACGGATGAGTGGAATAGCCACAAAAACACATCACATCACTGAGCTTTTAGAAGGTACGAATGCTCGAGTATTAGACACCCGAAAAACAACACCAGGGATCCGTTTTTTAGAAAAATGGGCAGTTACAATCGGCGGAGGAACAAATCATCGATTTGGCCTCTATGATATGATGATGATTAAAGATAATCATATTGATTTTGCCGGTGGTATTCGTCCAGCTATAGAAAAGGCTATAGCCTACCAAAAAAACAAAGGCTTATCTCTTAATATTGAAGTTGAGTCCCGGAATTTAAGCGAAGTTGAAGAAATAATAGAAGTTGGAAACATACAGCGTATAATGCTTGATAATTTCAATTTTGAAGATACGCGCACTGCCGTTAAAATGATTAATGGTAAATACGAAACAGAAGCCTCTGGTGGCATTACAGAAGAAACCATCAGAGCACATGCCGAATGCGGCGTTGATTTTATATCGGTAGGAGCCCTCACACATTCTGTAGCTAGTTTAGATTTAAGTTTAAAAGCAACCGAATGAGCTACGTAGTCCTCTTTACCTCTAAGTTAGCAGAAGCTGATGAACAATATCACACACTCAACGATGCCTTATATCAAGCCTTAGTAAAACAACAAGCCTATTTAGGACACCAAAGCTATCGTGATGAAAAAGGCCTTGGATGTACTATATCCTATTGGGAAAATTTAGAATCATTGAAGCAATGGAAAGAATTTCCGATGCATTTAAAAGCGCAGGAAAAAGGAAAACAAAAATGGTACGAATTTTACCAAGTTAAGATTTGTAAGATTGAAAAAGAATATGAGTTGTGTAAGGGTGAGGATTAATTTCTCTTGTTGTCAATTCTTTCTAGCCATAGCAACAAAGCCACTAACAAAGAGATAGCTACTACACCCATCATTATTTTGGTAAACAACATTAGAAAGAGACCGTTTTATGGCAATCTCTAACTAGTTCGTATAAATCTTTCATATTAGAAAGCGGACATAGCACTGTACCATCTTGTTCACGCAAGTTTAAGCAGGTGCCACAGGCTAGCAGTTTGCCTCCTTTATCAATAAATTGTTGAGCTAATTCTGTAATATTGAATTTTTCAGAATTTAATGATTGGTACTCCACCCCACTAGCCAAAAGAAAAACGTTCACCTCATCGCCCTCGTTTAAGGAGAAATTAGCTAATCGAAAAGCGTTGTGTATTACCTCTGCATCTGTGCTGTAAAGGATCAATCCCAATTTCATCTTATTTGTTTTTTAATGGTTGTTTTCGTTCATATTTACAGCAGTAATGTAGGTTTTCAAATTCGTCATCTGCTCGAAAGCCATTGATATCGTAACCTGCCTCCGCTATTTTCATCATGATATAAATTCATTTTAAAGCTAAGCAAAGAGAAAAACAACACATTAAATTCCAGCAAAAGAAGAAATGAAAATTTGTAATCTCCTGTTTTGTAGTGTCGTTCATTAGAATGAACGTATTGTTTGTTTAATGATTTCTACACATTCCATCAATTGTTCTTCCGTTATGACTAATGGTGGTGCAAACCTGATAATGTCTCCATGAGTCGGTTTGGCTAATAAGCCGTTGTCTCTTAACTTCAAACATACATCCCATGCTTCTTTTCCATTTTTAGGCTTGATTACAACCGCATTTAATAGACCCTTTCCACGCACTAAAGTAATCATGTCCGATTCTATAGAGTTTAGTTCTTTTCTGAAAACTTCTCCGAGTCTTTGTGCATTCTCTGAAAGCTTTTCATCTTGCACTACCTGTAAAGCTGCTTGAGCAACTTTACAGGCAAGTGGATTACCCCCAAAGGTAGAACCATGTTCGCCTGGTCCAATACACATCATTATCTCATCATCCGCTAAAACAGCAGATACTGGGAAAACGCCACCAGAAAGTGCTTTTCCAAGAATTAAAATATCAGGTTTTACATTCTCATGGTCACAGGCTAACATTTTACCTGTTCTAGCGATGCCAGTTTGTACTTCATCTGCAATGAAAAGAACATTGTATTTTTTACATAAATCAGAAACGCCTTTTAGGTAACCCTCATCAGGTACTACTACACCTGCTTCACCCTGTATAGGCTCCACCATAAAAGCACAAACATTTGGATCTTGAAGTTCGCGTTCCAAGGCATTTAAATCATTGTAAGGGATTAAATCATAACCTGGCATATAAGGGCCAAAGCCAGTGTAAGAAAGTGGATCATCAGAGCTTGAAATGGCAGCCAATGTGCGACCCCAAAAATTTCCTTTTGCAAAGATTATACGCGCTTTATCATTGGGTATGTTTTTCTTCATATAACCCCATTTACGAGCCAGCTTATTTGCGGTCTCTCCTCCTTCTACACCCGTATTCATTGGCAGCACTTTATCGTAGCCAAAGAGATGTGTAATGTATTGTTCGTACTCACCGAGTGAATCATTATGAAAAGCTCTTGAGGTTAGGGTTAGTGTGTCAGCTTGTGCCTTTAAAGCCTCTATAATTTTAGGATGACAGTGTCCCTGATTTACCGCAGAGTAAGCCGACAAAAAGTCAAAGTATTTTCTTCCTTCTACATCCCATACAAAAACACCCTCTCCTTTTGCCAATACTACCGGTAAAGGGTGATAGTTGTGTGCTCCGTGTTTTTCTTCTAAGGCAATTAATTCTTCAGATCTACGCATAGCTGTATTTTTTTAGATGAGGCAAAGATAGAAAAGTTGACACATATTCAACCAAACAAATCGCGCTGATAAACTATCTTTGCAGCATGGCAAGAAAGCGAAAAAAAATTCTTTTAGAAAACATTACTGTAGCCGATGCTGGCGCTAAAGGAAAAGCAGTGACTCGACTAGAAAATGGCTTAGTAGTTTTTATTGAAGGTGCTGTACCTGGAGATGTTTGCGATGTGTTGGTACACAGAAAGCGTAAATCCTTTATGGAAGGAAGACCCGTCAAGTTTCATTCTTACAGCGATTTAAGAAGAGATCCTGTTTGTGAACATTTTGGCTTGTGTGGTGGTTGTAAGTGGCAGTTCATGAGTTATGAGCACCAACTACATTTTAAAGAAAAAGAGGTGCAAGATGCATTGACAAGAATAGGCGGCATAGAAATTCCAGAGTTGCAGCCCATATTAGCTTGTAAAGATGAGTTTCGATATAGAAACAAAATGGACTATGCCTTTACCAACAGAAGGTGGATAACTACAGAAGAAAGAGGAACGGGCGAGGAAGAGTTAAATCGTAAGGGTGTAGGTTTTCGTGTATCAGGGTTTTGGGACAAAGTCATCGATTTAAACGAATGCCACCTACAAGCAGAACCTTCTAATGCAATACGAAAAGCAGCCAGAGATTATGCCATTGAAAACAATTTAGAATTTTTTGATATTGCAGAAAAAAAAGGGTTTTTGCGAAACCTCATTATTCGCATGAGTAGTACAGGAGAAATCATGACGCTATTCCAATTTTTTCATGAAGACGAAAAGAAACGTGAGGGTTTACTCAACCACATTGCTGATATTTTTCCAGAAATCACTTCTTTGCTATATTGCATCAATCCAAAAGGAAACGAAACTATTTTCGATTTAGACATCATTACTTATAAAGGAGCGGATTGTATTTATGAAGAGATGGAAGGTTTAAAATTCAAAATTGGACCTAAATCATTTTACCAGACCAACTCTTCTCAAGCATATGAATTATATAAAGTAGCAAGGGATTTTGCAGATATTTCGGCCAACGATTTAGTCTATGATTTATACACAGGCACTGGAACCATCGCTCAATTTATTTCAAAAAAAGCTAGGCAAGTGATTGGTGTTGAGTCAGTTCCAGAAGCTATTGTTGATGCAAAAGAAAATGCTGCCAATAATGGAATCGAAAATTGTACTTTTTATACCGGCGACATGAAGGAAGTCTTTACAGAAGCGTTTATAAAAGAAAATGGTCATCCAGATGTAATCATCACCGATCCACCAAGAGATGGGATGCATAAAAAAGTTATTGGACAAATTTTAGATGTTGCTCCTAGAAAAATCGTGTATGTAAGTTGTAACCCTGCCACACAAGCACGCGATTTAGCACTTATGAACGAACACTATGCAGTAAGAAAAGTACAACCGGTTGACATGTTTCCTCAAACTTATCACGTAGAAAATGTTGTTTTGTTAGAAAGAAGACCATCAAATGGATAAAAAATTTTGGAATAACCGCTATTATGAGAAGAAGACTGGATGGGATATTGGTCATCCCTCCCCTCCAATTAAAGAGTACATAGATCAGCTAAGTGATAAAAATACTCGAATCCTAATTCCAGGATGTGGAAACGCACATGAAGCTGAGTATTTATTTAACAAAGGATATGAGAACGTTTTTCTTTTAGACATTGCTCCTTTGGCTCTACAACAGTTCGCTAATAGAGTACAGCAGTTCCCCAAAGAAAACCTCATTGAAAGCGACTTTTTTCAACACGAAGGCAACTATGATTTGATACTAGAACAAACTTTTTTTTGTGCTATTGAACCCACTCTTAGAAACGACTATGTACAGAATATGCATAAACTCCTTAAGCCAAAAGGGAAATTGGTTGGACTTCTATTTGCTGAAGAATTCGGCAACGATCACCCTCCCTTTGGTGGCACAAAAGAAGAGTATGAACAACGCTTCAAAAGACTCTTTGACATTAAAAAAATAGAAATAGCCTACAACTCCATAGATCAAAGAAAGGGGCGAGAATTGTTTATTCATTTTATAAGACAGGAATAGTATCTTTGAAAAAAAGTTTTTGATGAACAACACACAAACACTAGTGCTAGATGCTCAACAAATGGAGCAAAAAATTAACCGTATGGCTTGGGAGCTATATGAACAGAACCACAATGAAGAAAACATCATTATTGCAGGTATTGCCAAACGCGGATATGTGCTAGCCGAACGTATTGCCAGCATTCTTTCAGACATCTCAAACATTCAAGTAAAGCTATTGGCTGTACGATTAGATAAAGACAATCCACTCAATGCCTCCATTGAAAGCGATGCTATAGACTTCTCAAATCAAACAGTTGTATTGGTAGATGATGTGTTAAAGTCTGGAAAAACACTGATGTATGGGGCTCACTATTTTATGCGACAGCCCCTTAAAAAACTGACGACTGCTATCCTAATCGACAGAAACTATAAGCGTTACCCTATAAAAGCCGATGTAGTTGGGCTTTCTCTATCTACAACTATGCAAGAGCACGTTTCGGTCGAGCTAGGAGAAAATCAAGCAGTTTACCTTCAGTAAAATTTATTATTTTGTATATAAACTGCCCATGATGAAAACAACACACCCTACAACAAGTCCTGAAATTCAACGATTAGAAAACGAAATTAATGCTAAGAAAGCAGAACTCGCTAAATTAATTTCAGAGACAAATTCTACCCTTGTCAAAGACTATTCTTTTTTAGCCCCTAATAATATTGACATTCAACTTTCTGAATTATTTGAGGATAAAGATGAGCTAATCGTTGTATTTTACATGGGTTACCAATGTAAGTACTGTACCTTGTGGGCAGATGGTTACAATGGACTCTACGAACATCTCTCTGACCGAACTTCCTTTGTGGTAGTTTCGCATGAAACCCCTCTTTTTCAGCAAGAGTTAAGAAAAGACAGAAATTGGAAGTTTCCGATGGTTAGCAGAGCCAATAACACTTTTGCGGAAGATTTGGGTTTTACTAAAATAGATGAAGAAAACAGGCCTCTTCCAGGCATTGCTAGCTTTCTAAAAAAAGAAGGTGAAATATACCTTCATCACAAAACTTTCTTTGGTCCTGGAGATAACTTTTGTATCTTTTGGGATATCATGAATATCCTTCCTAAAGGAATCAATAATTGGGTGCCACAATATAACTACTGAGTTCGAAGCATTTCAGTATGAGGTATGTTGTCTTCTAAATATTCTGATCCTATTATTTCAAAACCAAAAGCACGGTAAAAAGGGATTAAATAAGACTGTGCAGAAATGCGAATAGAAACTTTTCCATATAGCAACTCTGATTCATTAATCCCCTGCTTCATCAACATTTTTCCTATTCCCTTCCCTCTATACTTGGTCGATGTGACGATACGCCCCAATGATATTTCTGAATAGCTAACTCCAGGGGGAAGTAGTCGCAAGTAAGCAACTAACACTCCCTCTGTATCATAGCCTAAAAGATGATGAGATTGCTGATCTTTACCATCTGCGTCCAAATAAGGACAATCTTGTTCAACAATAAAAACCTCTTGACGCAATTGCATGACTTCATACATTTCTTCAATGCTGAGTTTAGAAAAATCTTTGAATACCCATGTTATTTTCACGCTACTAAAATAAAAAAAACCCGCCATGAAAATGACGGGTTTTGGTAGTAGCTTTTAATGTATCAACCAATTCTATCTCAATAAAAACGAAACCAACTTGTATAACGAAGATAAATGTTAAATGTTGCGTTATAATGTATATCGTAATCCAATAACCAGCCTTCTTCCTTGCAGTGGCCCGTATGCATAGGCAGTATCAAAATTCTCTCCAAATGGATTTTCTGGATCAATTAGAGGTGTTTCTTGTCTGTAATTGAACACATTTTTGATAGCAAAAAAAGATGCAAACTGAACGTTAATCTTCTTGTTGAACTGAAAATGTTGTTGACTAAACCAAGGAGATGTTTCTGCTCTATCAAATGGCGGACTGTATGTTGGAAGTTTCATTGGACCTACCATTCTTCCAGACCACTCCAAAGAAGCATCCCAAAAACTCAATTGATAACTTGCACTGAAAACACTAGAAATACGAGGTGCAAAAAGCTCTTTTTCTTTTTGGTTCAATTCATCAATGGAATACACATCTAAGAAGGTTGTTCCAATTGAAATACTTAAAGGAAACTCAAAATTCTGTTGAATAGTAAATGCCATTCCTCTAGAAATAGAAGTCCCCTCTAAATTTGCATAAATGATTTGATTATCGTTGCTTTCGTAGTCTGGTAAAATCTTATTCGAAAAATGAGTGTAGAAAACATCGAAATCAATTGTTCCAGAACTATTACCCAAGCTAAAAATATGATTCATGTTAACGTTGATATTATAGGATTCTTCTGGCTCTAGCTCCTCTTTAATAATCACCTCTCTAGCTCCTGTCAAAGCGGCATGATCCTCCGTAAACAGATTAACTGTTCTGAATCCCGTTCCTGCATTTAAACGAAAAATGGTGTAAGGTTCAGCTTGCCACTTTAGGCTAAATCGAGGAGCGAAAATAAAATTATGATCTTGATGGTGATCTAAACGCATCCCACCCATCATTGTCCAATCTGTACTCAAATTTATTTCATCCTGCACAAAAAAGCCAGGAATAAACTTTTGCTCGTGAATATTTGCTAAGGTGCTATCCAAATAACTTTCGTAGCGATGAGTGTATCCTAGTAAAAGCTGATGTTTATTTCCTAAAGATTTATCCCAGATTAAATTTGCAAAATACACTTCTTGCCAAGCTTCGTACTTAGTATTCCCATAATAACTGTCTTGGTGGTGGTAATTAAATGAAGCATCCAAACGTATGTTTTCTTCAGATGGAAATTGATAGCTTCCCAGGAGTTCAAAGCGATCGGTGTAAATAGATTCACCGTAAATGGAATCACTACCTCTGTATTCTTTATTCCATTCTTCAAGCCCACCAAAACGATCTTCCTGATAATATTTAGCAGAAAAATGGAGCTTTTTATTACTTTTTCGTTTTATGGACCAGCGATTAAACAAGGATAATCTCTTCGAGAATGGAACGTCCGAAAATTTGTCGTTGTTGGAATCTATAAAGTTTTGCATCTGAAAGAGATTACCGCTCAATAAAACATCAGACTTAGCTAATTTAGGAGCAAAAGAAAAATCCATGTTTTTTTCTAAATGAGAGGTGAAAAAAGAAGCTAATTCAATTAAGGGAGCATCGTTAGCCTTTTTGGTAATAATATTAATAACGCCAGCTACTGCTTCCGATCCATAAAGGGTTGAAGAGGGCCCCTTTATAACTTCTATTTGCTTAATTAATGAAGTCGGTATGCCATTAAGTCCATAAACAGTAGAAAGCGAACTCATAATAGGCATGCCGTCAATCAAGACTAAAGTATAGGGTCCTTCCATGCCATTTATGTGAATGTCGTTTGTTCCACACACTCCACAATTAATTTGCTTTTGGACTCCGTTAATGTTTTCAATAACTTCCATCACATTGGCAGAAGCCACTTTTTGTAAAAATTTTTGAGTGAGCACCTCCACCTTCACAGGAGAGGCATGCAAAAAACTCTCTTTCATGGTTCCGCTTACAACCACCTGCTCAAGCTGAACGGAAGAAGTTTTCAAAGAGACATTTAATTGGTTTACTCCTGGCTTTATGTTTAGCTCTTTTTTAAATTTACGATATCCCAAAACAGAAACAACTACTTCATAACTCCCCTCAAGTACATTGTCTAAACGATAGTATCCGTTAGCATTAGCTGAAGTCCCCATTGAGCTTCCTTTTAAAGAAATAGTGGCAAAGGGAATAACTTCTCCGTTACTACTGATTTTACCCTCTAAAGTTTGTGAAAAAGAAGGCAAGTAGAGAAAAAGTAAAAAAAGTATTCTGAGAATTAATTTCATCAACGGATCATGATTAAATAGGAAGGTCAAACTTACTAATTTTTAGGCTTATCTAAATTTATTTTTTATATTACTTTAATTTATTATTTTTGCAAGATGAATACCTTGGCAGAAGAAAATTATTTGAAGGCAATATTTAAGCTCTCTGGAGAAAAAAATGAGGCTGCAACAACAAATGCCATTGCAGAGGAATTAAATACCAAAGCCTCATCAGTCACCGATATGATTAAGAAACTAACCGATAAGTCATTGGTGAAGTCTCAAAAGTATCAAGGAACTATACTGACAAATAAGGGAAGAAAAATTGCTGTTAACATTGTTAGAAAACATCGTTTATGGGAAGTTTTTTTGGTCAAAAAACTAAACTTCTACTGGGATGAAGTACACGATATTGCTGAACAACTTGAACACATAAAATCGCCAAAATTAGTTGAGCACCTTGATTCCTTTTTAGGCTATCCTAAATATGACCCTCATGGAGACCCCATTCCCAATGCTGAGGGTGAGTTTCCAAAAGCTTATTCTACCCCACTAATAGAGATGAAAACATCTAAGCATGGACAAGTTGTTGGGGTTACACAAGATAATCCTTCATTTTTACAATATTTAGATAAATTAAATATTCAACTAGGAACAAGTATAAAAATCATTGAAAGGCAAGATTTTGACAATTCAATGGACATCCTAATTGATGGAATTACAACCCACATCAGCTCAGAAGTAGCAACAAACATATTAATTAAAGAGTCATGATCGATCATTTTTACAATTGGTTCATACTACAATCACCAATTCTTCAAGCACTATTAGGTGGTTTATTCACTTGGATTCTAACTGCACTTGGTGCTGGTCTGGTATTTATTTTTAAATCTTCTGGAAGAAAATTTTTAGATTGCTCACTCGGATTTACTGGAGGTGTAATGATCGCTGCTAGTTTTTGGTCACTGCTATCGCCTGCTATCGCCTACGTTGAAATGCAAAATGAACTAGGTCTTTCATCACTACCTAATTGGTTTCCTCCAGCCATAGGGTTTTTCTTTGGGGCACTTTTCTTATATGGTTTGGATAAAATCATCCCACATTTACATCTGTTTGCAAAGCGTGAGGATGCTGAGGGTGTACCTACAAAATGGCGAAAAACAGTTCTGTTAGTGTTAGCTATTGCGCTGCATAATATTCCCGAAGGCTTAGCGGTTGGAGTAGCCTTTGGAGCACTTGCCTCACCAGAGTTACTTGGCTTGGGAGAATCGTCTGTATTTACCATCGGATCAGCGATTGCGTTAGCCATAGGGATTGGTATTCAGAACTTTCCTGAAGGCTTTGCAGTTTCCATGCCCTTAAGAAGACAAGGCGTTAGTAAATGGAAAAGCTGGAAATGGGGGCAATTATCAGCAATTGTTGAACCTATTTTTGCAGTGATTGGTGCTGCAACCGTTATGTATGCTCTGCCTATCCTACCTTATGCCCTAGCCTTTGCTGCTGGTGCTATGATTTTTATTGTTGTGGAAGAAGTAATTCCAGAAAGTCAGTCTGGCGGACATACTGATTTGGCTACAATGGGACTGATCGCTGGTTTTATTGTTATGATGATATTGGATGTTGCACTGGGTTAAAAAAGCGTAGATTTGTTAAAGGATGAAAGACATTAACATCAAAAATAAACGCGCTCGTTATGAGTATCAAATAATGGATACTTTTAATGCGGGTATTCAGTTAAGCGGTACAGAGATTAAATCTATTCGACTGGGAAAAGCCACCATAACGGAATTTTTTTGTGCATTTAAAGGAGACGAACTGTGGGTAAGAGGAATGCACATTGCTGAATATGAATTCGGAACATACAGCAATCATGAACCCAAGCGAGAGCGTAAACTGCTACTTAATAGACAAGAACTCAATAAACTTCAAAAAAAACTAAAAGATCAAGGCCTAACGATTATTCCCTTGCGTTTGTTTGTAACACAAAAAGGGTGGGCTAAATTAGAAATTGCCTTAGCTAAAGGTAAAAAGCTACACGATAAAAGGGAAAGCTTAAAAGAAAAGAATACGCAAAGAGATATAGAACGAGCTAGCAAGTCATAAAAAAACCCCACTTCAAAGTGAGGTTTCTTTAACCATATAATAAGAACTATTATTTTTCCTCTTTAACCTCCTCAAAATCAACATCTGTAACATCGTCTCCACCTTGGGGGTTTGCCTCGGCATTGCCTTCGGCTCCTTGAGCTTCTTGTGTTGCTTTGTACATTTCTTCAGAAGCCGCTTGCCAGGCAGTATTGATTTTTTCCATAGCAGCATCAATAGCGGCTAAGTCTTTAGTTTCATGGGCCTTTTTTAGTTCTTCCAAGGCCGTTTGTATGGGTTGCTTTTTATCGTCAGATAATTTTTCACCAAATTCTTTCAGTTGTTTTTCTGTTTGGAAAATCATCTGATCGGCAGCATTCACTTTATCTGCTTCTTCCTTCACTTTTTTATCAGCTTCAGCATTGGCTTCGGCTTCTTGCTTCATTTTTTCTATTTCTTCATCAGAAAGACCTGAGGAGGCTTCAATTTTAATGTTTTGCTCTTTTCCAGTTGCTTTGTCTTTTGCTGAAACATTTAAAATACCGTTGGCGTCAATATCAAAAGTAACTTCAATCTGAGGCACTCCTCTGGGCGCAGGCGGTATATCTGCTAACTGAAAACGACCGATTGACTTGTTGTCTGAAGCCATTGGACGCTCACCCTGTAAAACATGAATATCTACCGCTGGCTGATTGTCAGCTGCTGTAGAGAATACTTCTGATTTTTTAGTAGGAATGGTGGTATTAGCTTCAATTAATTTTGTCATTACGCTTCCCATCGTTTCAATCCCCAACGATAGTGGGGTTACATCAAGTAATAAAACATCCGTTACATCACCTGTTAAAACACCGCCTTGGATAGCAGCACCTATGGCTACAACCTCATCCGGGTTTACTCCTTTTGAAGGGTCTTTTCCAAAGAAGTCTTTCACGATTTTCTGGATAGCAGGAATTCTGGTAGAACCACCCACTAAAATTACTTCATCAATTTCTGATGCAGAAAAACCAGAATCTTTCAAGGCATTTTTACAAGGAATAATGGTTGCTTGAATTAAATTATCGGCTAACTTCTCAAACTGCGCTCTGGTAAGTGTTCGCACCAAGTGCTTGGGTCCTGAAGGAGTAGCAGTTACATAAGGAAGATTTACTTCTGTTTGTGTAGAAGATGAAAGTTCCACTTTTGCTTTTTCTGCTGCTTCTTTAAGACGCTGTAAAGCCATGGGATCTTTTCTTAAATCCATGTTTTCATCCGCTTTAAACTCTTCGGCTAACCAATCGATGATAACTTGGTCAAAATCATCTCCACCAAGGTGGGTATCACCATTGGTTGATTTTACCTCAAAAACACCATCGCCAAGCTCTAAAATGGATATGTCAAACGTACCTCCACCCAAGTCGAAAACAGCAATTTTTTTATCCTGATCCGCCTTATCTAGTCCGTAAGCAAGGGCAGCTGCGGTTGGCTCATTAATGATGCGACTAACTTTTAAACCTGCAATTTCTCCGGCCTCTTTAGTGGCTTGTCGTTGAGAATCATTAAAATAGGCAGGAACAGTAATTACTGCTTCTTTTACTTCCTGACCTAAATAATCTTCTGCTGTCTTCTTCATTTTTTGAAGGGTCATGGCAGAAATTTCTTGAGGCGTATATTTACGATCATCTATTAAAACACGTGGGGTGTCGTTATCTCCTTTAACTACTTTATAAGGAACTCTAGAAACTTCTTTTTGCGTTTTAGAAAAAGTTTCTCCCATAAATCTTTTAATAGAAAAAATTGTTTTTTCCGGGTTAGTGATGGCTTGTCTTTTTGCTGGATCACCTACTTTACGCTCGCCTCCATCAACAAAGGCAACTATTGAAGGGGTGGTTCTTTTTCCTTCGCTGTTAGGAATTACAACTGGCTCATTACCCTCCATTACCGAAACACAAGAGTTGGTTGTTCCTAAATCTATTCCAATAATCTTACTCATGGTTATTTAATTTTTAATTGTTCTGTAGGGTTAAATTGCAAGAAGCATGCCAATGAAAAAAAAGGGAGTGATTTTTGACAAAAATGTCATGCTACTCTAGTAAAAAAGGGGTCAGATTGACAGAGAGTGCTAATTGAATCTGAAATTTAAGTTTGCGGTATATGGATCTATCACAAGTCTTTCTTCCGTAACTTGATTAATACCCCTAGAAATTTCTTGCTGTATTCTACTAGAAAAGACTCCGTATCCTCCTTCTACATTTCCTTCATATTCTGGTTTTTCAAGCAGTACTGAAAAAGAGGGTTGAGAATATTCGTAATAGTCATATAGCTCCACACCACCAACCGTAAAGATGATTTTTAAATCTACAGCGTATCTTTTTAAGTTTTGATTTTCTTCTATTAAACTACCAAGTCGCGTAAAAAAGGTTTCTCCATCAAATGTACATTCATACTCTTCAAAACCTTCAAAAATTCTCCATTCAATAGAATCTTTTCTTAAAAAATTTCCTCCTGGAGTATTTTCATATTCGTCATATACAAACCGCATGTCTAGTCGATAGGCAACCCCATTTTTTAAATCATCCCAGTTAAATATTGAAGACCTGTAAGGGTTAGGCATATCAGCAGAAGGGTTATAATTAGAAACCATGAAGTTAAGTGGGTTATCTGATTGATCAATGATTTCATCTTCAACTAATTGCATCCGTGCTTTTACAGTATCTGGTTTTGATATAACTAGCTCGTAGATATAATTTCTTTTGACAAGCTCTCCTTGCCCATTTATGGACTGATTTAAAGGACTCACAAAATAGTACGCTCTATTCAACACCGTAGCTGCATTACTGATGCTGACCAGTTGTCCAAGGATAGTATCTCTTAGCGTGTAGGTATTGTTTAAACTACCCGAAGGAAGGTATTCATTTACATGCACTTCTATATCACTGGGGTTGTAGTAAATGGAATCTGGCTCCCCTGCCATTACCAATGCGTTTTCAGCTCCTAAAAAGGCTTTGTATATTTTGACATAATGGGTATCCTGATTTGCTTCTAAAAGCCCGTATACAATGGTGTTATCTTCCCAGTTTGCTACTACATCAAAATCTGTTTCGCAAGCAGATAGCAGAAGGAGTGTAATAATAAAAATGACATTTTTTCTCATACGGGCAAAATTAAGTATTTTTGATTCGACTATCATTATTACATTTGCAGAAACAAGAATATCACATGAGAAATTTTTTATTCCTTTTTATAGCTGGCCTTTTTGGTGTATCAACTATGGCACAAACGGCCTCTATCGGTAGCTTCAACAAGACTGTATTTGACGAAACCTTCTCCTTTAATTCAGGACAGTTTCAATTAAGTACGGATGCAGAAAAATACATTATCCTTGATGATGGCGATTTATTCATAAGTAGAAATGCGAGCAATGACTACAGTTTTTTTGCTCAATCAAGATTGGATCTTTCCAGCTATCGCATCAAGACAGCCTTAAAGTTAGGCCCTTCTAATAACAAAAGCCCTTATGTAGGTCTTTTAGTCAACACACAACTTGATGGTAGTGGTACAGTGGCCATAGAAATAAATGCCAAACAACAGTATCGTGTACGTCAGATTCAGAATGGCAAACCAAAATATATCAGTGGTACAAGAGAAAATGGAGGCTGGAAAAATGCAGAGTCCTTAAATGGAGCAGAAGAGTATAATTACCTAGATATTGTTGTTCATCAAGGTTCTTTTGATGTTTATATTAATTACATATATATTGACTCCTACACTGTGCCAGACTATCAAAATGGGGGCTTTGGTTTCCTTATTTCTGGAAACACCAAAGCAAGAGTTGATTTTGCTTTTGTTTACAAACAAGGGGAAGCCGTTTCTTTTGAAGAATATACTACTGCAAACCAGCAACTTCTTGTATTAGAAGAGCAGCTAAGCACCCTCAAAGAAGAACATCAACTTTTAGAGGAAACACACATAGAAACCCTTGAGAACCTTGCTGCTTCAAAAAATAATTTATCAGAAGCAAATGGTGTTCAAACGGCGCTAACGCTACAATTAAAGACTGTAGAGAATCAACTTAACGAGCTTAACGCTAAGATGGCTGCAAAAAATCAACAGATTGTAGAAACAGAAAATCAGAATACTGAGCTTAAGATACAAATTACTGCTCAAAATAATGCGCTAAATGATCGTGAAGAATCAATTTCTGTACTAGAAAAAAACAATGCTACACTCAAAAAAAAATTAGAAAGTGCTAAAGCAGGATTAGCTTCAACAAACAGTAATTTACAAACAGCAAACCAACAAAACAACACTTTAAACGCTCAGAATAATCAACAAAAACAATCCATCAATTCTTTACATAAAAGCAATGCTGAAAAAGAGTCGCAAATAAGTAGTTTGAAAAAACAAATTGTAGAATCTAGTAATTTAGTGAAAACAAAGGAAGCTCTTTTGTTGAAAGCACAGAACGAATACAGAGTGCTTGAAGGGCAGCATGACGATAAAGAAGAAATGATTGCAACCCTTGACAGTGAGCTCGCACAACTGAAGAAAGAAATGGGAACAAAGCATAAAATAATTTCTTCTTTATCTACTAAAAATAAAGCCTATGCAGACTCAGTATCCAGGCTCAAAAATACAGATGAAAGCTTGTTGCAAACACAAAATGAACTGGAGTTACTTAAAAGTACAGTAAGCAATACTAAAAATCAGTTGATGGCTCTTTTATCTGATAAAGAAATATTAGAAACCCAGTTGGAGGAACAAAAACAAATTGCAGGAGAGTTTGCTGAATCTTACCGACTGGAAGTTCAAAAAAACAGCCTTTTACAAAAAGAAATCAATTTCAATCAGTCCGAATTTGAGGTTTCTAATCAAAACAAATCCAACACCATTTACAGAATTCAAATTGGAATTTTTGAAGAGGAAATTGAGTTAGATAATGTTAAGGGCGTTACGATTGTTCCTACCCAAGATGGAAAGTACATTTACCTCTCTGAAACATTTGAAAATTATAATCAAGCAAAAGTTGGCTTAATGCAAATAGCAGAGCTAGGTTATAAAGAAGCCTTTATTGTGAAGTTTTAACATATGTCAGCAGCAAAAAAAACCTATAAAAAAGTAACGACTAATTCGTTACAGCAAATGAAGCAGAATGGTGAAAAAATATCCATGCTCACTGCTTATGACTTTACCCTAGCAAAAATTGTTGACCAAGGGGGTGTAGATGTTATTTTGGTTGGTGATTCTGCCTCCAATGTAATGGCTGGTCACGAAACAACTTTACCAATCACTCTCGATCAAATGATTTACCATGCCGCCGCTGTAGTACGCGCAGTTGATAGAGCATTAATTGTTACAGACATGCCCTTTGGAACGTATCAAGGCAACTCCAAAGAAGCCCTGAACTCGGCTGTTCGCATAATGAAAGAAACCGGTGCTCATGCCGTTAAATTAGAGGGCGGTGCAGAAATATTAGAATCCATTAAGCGCATCCTGACAGCGGGTATTCCTGTAATGGGACATCTTGGCCTTACGCCTCAGTCCATCTATAAATTTGGTACTTACACCGTAAGGGCCAAAGAAGAAGAAGAGGCTGCTAAACTAATTGAGGACGCTAAACTATTGCAAGAAGCGGGCTGCTTCTCTGTTGTCTTGGAAAAAGTACCGGCTGTGTTGGCTAAAAAAGTAGCACAAGCCATACAGATACCTGTAATAGGCATTGGGGCTGGTCCTGATGTTGATGGACAGGTGCTTGTTTTGCATGACATGATTGGTATGACACACGAATTTAATCCTCGTTTTTTAAGACGCTACTTATCTCTTTTTGAAGACATAAAAAATGCTGTTGGTCAATATGTTTCGGATGTAAAGACCGTTGATTTTCCAAACGAAAAAGAGCAATACTGATGCTGGAAGTCCTTTATGAGGATAACCATATTATTGCGGTTAACAAACAACCCTCTGATATTGTTCAAGGCGATAAGACTGGCGACAAACCTCTAGGTGAATACATTAAAGATTACCTTAAAAAAAAGTACCATAAACCGGGTGATGTGTATTTAGGCGTTGTACATCGCTTAGATAGACCCGTAAGCGGGGTCATCATTTTTGCTCGCACATCAAAGGCGCTAAGTCGGTTAAATGCTCTTTTTAGAAATAAAGAAATACAAAAAACCTATTGGGCCATTGTCAAAGAAAAGCCCCATCCTTCTGAAGCAACGCTAAAGCATTACCTCAAAAAAAATCAACAAAAAAACAAATCCAGCGCTTATAATCGGCCCGAAGAGGGCGCTCTTGAGTCTGTATTAAGCTATCAACACATTAAAAGTTTTGACAATTACTACCTTTTGGAAGTACAACCCAAAACAGGTCGACACCATCAAATAAGGGCGCAACTATCCAAAATAGGAAGTCCTATAAAAGGAGACATTAAATACGGCTTTAACCGAACAAATAAGGACGCAAGTATTCACCTACATGCTCGTAAAATTGAGTTTATTCATCCGGTCAAAAAAGAAAAAATCTGTATTGTCGCTCCTCCACCCAGCAAGGACAGCATCTGGAAAGCCTGTCTTTAAACAGGGTCAACATCTAATATAAAACGGACTGACTTGTAGTCTTTGTGGTTATTGAGTTGGGTAGTAAGACCATTCAGAATGCTTTTAGCCTGTTGCAGGGCCGTCCCTTCTACCTTCAATAATACATGTTTCAAAAACTTGTTTTTAATACGCGCTACAGATGGGTATTCAGGGCCTAAGACATTTTTACCAAACTGTAGACGCATTAGTATTGCTAAATCACGAGCTGCCCTATTTGTTAACTGATAATCTTTATGTACTGTTGTAATCTGAATAAGCTTGCAAAAAGGAGGGTACAAAAAATTCTTTCGCTCAATCATTTCATTACGGTACATGTTTTCATAATCGTTGTCTTGTACGGACTTTATAATGGGGTTTTCTGGTGAGTAGGTTTGTATAATTACGTTTCCTCTTTTTTGCTTTCTGCCAGACCTACCCGCTACTTGCGCCATTAGTTGATAGGCTCTCTCAAAAGATCTAAAATCCGGAAAGTTTAGCAGGGTATCAGCATTTAATATTCCTACTAGGCTTACATTATCAAAATCAAGCCCTTTGGTAACCATTTGTGTTCCAATCAAAATATCAATCCTCTTTTCTTCAAAAGCAGTGATAATGTCCTGATGTGCATGTTTTTTTGAGGTCGTATCGTAATCGAGCCTTTGGATGGAAGCATCCGGGAAGAACAACTGTAATTCTTCTTCAATTTTTTCGGTCCCTAGCCCTTTTACATCTACCTCTAAACTACCACATGCTTTGCATTTTTTAAGGGGTATTTCGGAGTATCCGCAATAATGACACTTGATTAAATCAATTTTTTTATGGTATGTTAAGCTTACGTCACAACTATGGCATTTTGCAGTCCAGCCACACGATTTACAGACACTGACCGGAGCAAAACCCCTCCTATTTTGGAACAATATGAGTTGTTCTTTCTGAGCCAATACCGCTTCGATCTTTTCCAATAAAAAATTAGAAAAAGGGCCTTTCATTTGCTTGCGATGGTGTGCATATTTTAAATCCACTATTTCTATCAGTGGCATCTGCACCCCTCCAAATCGTTCTTTAAGACAGACCAGCCCATATTTACTATTCAAAGCGTTGGTGTACGATTCTAAAGAAGGTGTGGCAGAACCTAAAAGAACTTTAGCCCCCTGTTTTTTTGCTAATACAACAGCAAGGTCTCTCCCATTATAGCGGGGCGCAGGATGTTGCTGTTTATAGGTAGTTTCGTGTGATTCGTCAATAATTATAAGGCCTAGATTGGTAAAAGGTAAAAACAAGGACGAGCGTGCTCCCAACACTATTGGAAAACGATTTCCTTGCAGCACCTCGTACCAAACCTCTACCCGCTCGTTTTCGTTAAACTTGGAGTGATAAACGCCTACTAAATCACCAAAATAACGCTGCAATCGCTTTATAATCTGTGTGGTCAAGGCTATTTCGGGTAAAAGGAATAGAACTTGTTTGCCTTGCGCCAGCGTATCTTTGATAAGCTGTACATAAACTTCGGTTTTTCCACTAGAAGTAACTCCATGAAACAAGATCACATCTTTCTGTTGGAAGTTTTTTTGAATTTCTTGATAGGCCTCCGTTTGAGCCGGGCTTAAAGACTTGCTAGATTCCGTTTCTTCTTCGTAGGAAGATAGTCGATCGACTGCTACTTCCTCTATTCGAAAGATGCCTTTTTTCACTAAAGCATTAATGGAGGAATGGCTAGCTCCTGCAAAACGAAGAAGGTTGTTAAGGTAAATATCTTTTTTTGGGTGCTTCTCTTTTTGTTGAAGAAATGCTTGCAAAATAGCTAGTTGCTTTGGGGCTTTTTGACAACTGATAATGGCTTGGCTCAAATCAGATTCAGCAATATGGAGCTGAACGATTCTAACTAGTTTGGGCTTGTATTTATCATTTAACTCTTCCAAAACATCTACGACCCCTTTTTCTATTAGCCTTTTGATGATTGGAAAAACGGTTTTTTGATCTACTATTTTTACGATGTCGGTAAGCGCCAACCTCTTCTTTTGTTGGAGGGCTTCTAAAATTACTGCTTCTTTTTTAGTAAATAAGGAGCGCTCCTCTTGGTGTTCTGTGGGTAAGATCACTGTTTCACTGCTTAGCTTTAAGCCTGAAGGAAGCGCTGCTTTCATAACCGCTCCAATGGGACATGCGTAATAGTCGGCTATCCAATACCAAAAATTAAACTGTGCGGCATGTACTACAGGCTGCTCGTCTAATACGGCAAGTATGGGTTTAGCTCGGTAATTTTCGGGTGCTACGGTATGCAGTCGATGCACCAATGCGGTATGTATTTTTTTTGCTCCAAACTGAACCACTACGCGCATGCCTTGTTCCAAGGTTGTAATGGTATCTGGCACTTCATACGTAAACGTATTTGCTAGTGGTAAGGGCAATATTAAATCTGCATAAAGCATCTAAGGCAAAGATGAAAAAAGAAGGCTTATTTAAGTGTTTTTCAAAGAGAAATTTATAAACAAGGATACCTGTATATTCATGCGCTTTCTTTTCCCTTGTTCTTTGCCGTGATGTAAGTTGGCAAAGCCTCCACACTCCCCTCTGTCAGTAGGGGTTATTTTAGTACGTTAACGGTACCTGTTTTACTAACAAACTGATCGTCTTTACCATAAGCGGTAATGTGGTAAGAATACACCCCTACTGGGACAGTTTTACCTTTATAACTACCGTCCCAATAATCGGATAATTGGTTGGTTTCGAACAATTTTTGGCCCCATTTAGAGTAGACCACGAAACTAAACTCTAAGACATTGGTTCCAGAGATGGCTAAAAGCTCGTTGTGCTCATCGCCATTAGGAGTAAAGGTATTGGGAACATAAATCTGAAGGTCACACCCTACCTCTATCGGTATAGAATCGATTTCTTGGCAGTTGTATTCCATCTGATAATATACCCAATGTATGCCTACACCAGCACGCCTAGGATCAAAAACTCCTTGGGCATTTATACCTACTCCACTCCATTCCCCTCCTGGATTAAGGGTGGTTAGCTGAAAAGCACTGTCAACGGCACAGATAAGGGTATCGCTGATGGGGAAAATAGTGGGCTGTACGTAATCTAAAACAGTAATGTTTGCTACCCCATCTAAATCAGAAGCAATGCATCCAAAACCGTCGGTAAGCTTGGACAGGCTATAGTTTCCATTTTGATTGGTATAAAAGCTTAGTATAGGACTGGTAATGCTATCAAAAAATAGACTATAAAAACCATTGCTCAGCTCTAAGCTATAAGGGAGTGTTCCTAGCATTTCAATGCTTACTTGGGCACTGTCATAAGGACAGATGACCCCTCCTCCTGTAAGAGAAGCAGAAGGCAAGGGTTTTAGCTCAACCGTGGCTGATCCTGAAAAGATACCGCTGCAATTGGCGTCTTGAATGCTAAGCACCTCAAAAGTACCTTCTGTATTGGTACTTAAAATATACTGATCAAGGTTAAAGTTGTTTAAGGCGTATTGCTGGCTTCCATCGGTATATACCATCTGATAGGGTTGTGTGCCTACTAAATCAAAAACAACGTTTACTTGGGTACCATCGGCACAAGCCACTCCTCCACCAGAAACCTGTACTTCTGGCTGTAAGGGAGCGGTAATCACAATGGTATCAAAAGCGGTACATCCCAAAGCATCGGTTACCGCCAAATCGTAAGTGCCGGGTCCCACCTCTATACTGTTCTGTGTAGAAGCATTGGACCATAGGTAATTGAAAGGTGGGGAACCATCGTAAACAGTGGCACCAATAAAAGTAGTGGTGTTACAGGCTATCTCATAATCCGAGCCAAGTGTAAGGGTGGGGATTGCTTCTATTATTTCAATGGTATCAGAATAAAAAGAACAGCCCCCTACTTCGGAAGCCTCTATGCTGTAGATGCCTGGGCCTACGCTTATTGAACTGGATGTTTGGCCAGCTAGCAGCTGTCCGTTTTCGTACCATTGGTAATTAAAGGATCCATTAGTTGCCGTACATTCTAGATCGATCTGAGCCCCACAGGGAATTTCTAAGTAGGTAGTGTCATCGTTGGTAAGGGTATTGGTTACCCCTATGGATGGGGATAAAAAGCTTTTTTCTCCAAACAAGACGTAGGAATCTAAACCTTGGTCCTGAGCATCAGCAATGGCCAAACGAATGTGGTAGGTTTCGCCACATTCTACCTGTGCTTTGGCTTTTAGACGAACGGTAAAGCCATCCATTCCTGCTACGGTAGTGTAGTTAGAATTGTCAATAAAAAATTGCTCGTTTATGGGCGTTACAGAATTGATGGATGAAATAGAAATGGGAAGAACCGGATTGCTACCTGGAACAAGGGCTAGATTTACAGAGCCATTGGGAAAAGCTGCTGGTGCGCTGTAAGGTCCGTTTATACCAGGTCCTGAAAGAAAAAAGCCAAATACATCGTTATAAACAGAGTTTTCAAAACCAAAATACTCTTCCGATCCAAAAACAAAGTCAAAGGAAAGCTCGTCCGAGTTGGGTACAAAATCAAACTCAAGTACTGCCACATCGTTAATGTCACTTGGACCTGTAAAACCTAAAATAGGTGGAACGATGTTAGATACATTTAATAGATCAGGATCCGTAGCCGTATTGGGGCCATTCCAACCTATGCCTCCATTTATAGGATCCATATTAGCAACCTCACCCGTTGACAAGACAATGCCTGCGTTAAAATCAATGTTGGATGCGCTTCCGTCAAAATAGCCTATCTGAACGAGATCACCTGAAAAAACAACATTTGAAGCAGTTACTCCATCCCCTAATAATACCTCTTCTACCAAATAAGCGGGATCGTTATAGGGAGCGTTAATATCCACCATTATCTGTGCTTTTAATGATGGAATTAGGATCGCTAAACAGCCAAATATATAGGCTACTTTATTCATTTACTAATA
>CBFIDX010000024.1:0-31634 GCA_965661505.1 Flavobacteriales bacterium
TTCTAGGAATTCATCGTTTTATGATTGGTGATACTACAAATGGAATTTTAATGCTACTAACATTAGGAGGATGTGGTATATGGGCTTTAATTGACCTAATCAGAATCTTAACTGGAGAAATGTCTAGATAAACTTACAAAACCCTCTTTGAGGGTTTTTTTTTAATCTTTTTTATTTTTTTAAATGAAAAAACTACTCTTTTTATTCTTTCTTCTGATGGAAAACCTTGCTTATGCAGCTTTTCCATTAACTACAAGCACCATTATATATCCTCAAGAAGAAATGAGTTCCGCTTTTAATCTTGGAGGGTTTGCGCTAGGACTGCTGCTGGGCATATATGGAGTTATCATTGCTTACCTAATTAAGAAAAAAGACGTCATCAAATCTTCTTGGTGGGGCTTTGGAACAAGGTGTGCAATTGGTATAGCATTAGTCGTAGTATTTCTATATTACAATGGAGGCCTAAGTCTTTATTAATTGATCAGTTGGTCTAACTGTAACCCTCCAAAATTACCTGAACTCATCATTACTAGGTTTTGGTTATTCCAATTCAAGGATTGTAAATAGGCTTGTAATTTTTTGGAGTCTGTGAAGACCATTAGATCCTCTCGAGCAAAAGCAGTGTGTACTTG
Organism: Flavobacteriales bacterium; assembly: GCA_965661505.1. GTDB lineage: Bacteria > Bacteroidota > Bacteroidia > Flavobacteriales > UBA7312 > UBA7312. The sequence continues at coordinate 633 of CBFIDX010000024.1, forward strand.
CTCTTCAGTAATTGGTGCTAGTTTTTTATGTTTAATAGCAGCTGGACTAAAATAAACAATAGCCGTATCAGGCTCATCCATACAATGAGCGTATTGCTTCAAAAAATCTTCATTTAAACTAGAGAATGTATGAAGCTCCATGCAGGCTACCAAGGTTCTATCATCAAACTGTTTTTTCATTGCTGCAGAAGTTGCTTTTAGTTTAGAAGGAGAATGGGCAAAATCTTTATAAAGAACGCTGCTATCTGTTTGTTTAACCAACTCCAAACGTTTGGAAGCTCCTTTAAAAAACTGAATAGCATCCAGGAATTTCTTTTCTGAAAGACCGAGCTCTTCACAAACCATTCTAGCAGCATTTAGATTTTGTAAATTGTGATCTCCAAAAATTGCTAATGGAACGTTAGCTTTCATTCCATGCCAATAACTTATTCCATTTTCAATGCTATATGAAGGGGTTCTATATCCTTGTAAACGGCAATTGGCTCCCTCATTAACCAACTTTCTTAGCTGTTCGTCTTCGTTACAATAAATTAAGGTATCGCTTACGTCATCTTTAAAGATTCGGAATTGATCGACGTAATTTTCAAAAGTAGGGAATACATTTATATGATCCCATGCGATGCCACTCAAGACAGCAATATGGGGCTTATACCAATGAAACTTAGGCCGCCTATCAATAGGAGAAGACAAATATTCATCACCCTCTAAAATAACAATGGGTGCGTCCTGAGTAAGCTTCACCATGGTATCAAAACCATCCAGTTGAGCTCCAACCATATAATCACAAGCTAACTGATGGTACTGCAACACATGTAATATCATGGCTGTAATGGATGTTTTACCATGACTACCTCCTATTACCACGCGCTTTTTATGTTTGCACTGTTCGTAAATATACTCAGGATAAGAATAAATAGGGAGCCCTATTTGTTGTGCTTTAACTAATTCTGGATTATCATCCCTAGCGTGCATCCCAAGTATAACTACCTCTATATCAGCAGTGATTTTTTCAGGAAACCAACCCATTTCATCAGGAAGCAAACCAGCCTTTTCCAATCTGCTCTTGGAAGGATCAAAAATAGCATCGTCCGACCCTGTTACCTCATATCCTTTTTTTTGAAGTGCTAGAGCCATGTTGTGCATGGCACTTCCTCCTATCGCAATTAAATGTATTTTCATCACAAGAATTATTGGATTCTAAATTATAGATTAAAGACATTTTTTACTTTTGAGCTATCTAAACTTTTCAACATGAATTTGTACACAATCGATACGGGCTATTTTAAACTGGATGGTGGAGCCATGTTTGGCGTAGTTCCAAAAGTTTTATGGAGCAAAACAAATCCTGCTGATGATAACAATCTTTGCTCTTGGGCCATGCGCTCCTTATTAATCGAGGACGGAAATCGATTAGTTTTAGTTGACAATGGTATTGGAGACAAACAGGACCATAAATTTTTACGTCATTATTACCTACACGGTGATGTTTCGTTAGAAAACTCTCTAAAAAAACATGGCTTTACTCCTGATGATGTAACCGATGTATTCCTTACACACTTACATTTTGATCACTGTGGAGGAAGCGTAAAATGGAACAAAGATCGGAGTGGTTTTGAAATGACTTTTAAAAATGCAAAATACTGGAGTAACAAAGAGCATTGGGATTGGGCAACAAAACCAAATACAAGAGAAAAAGCTTCTTTTTTAAAGGAAAATATCATCCCAATTCAAGAAAGTGGTCACCTAAACTTTGTGAAAGAGGAGGGTAAATTGTTTGACAACTTCTCTACACTATTTGTAAACGGGCATACGGAGGCTCAGATGATCCCTCATATAAATTACAAAGGAAAAAAAATTGTTTTTATGGCTGACTTATTACCCAGTACAGGTCACATCCCTCTACCCTATGTAATGGGTTACGACACCAAACCTTTGGTAACCTTAGATGAAAAAGGGAAGTTTTTACAAGAAGCTGCCAATAATAATTATATTTTATTTCTTCAACATGATAATTATAACGAATGCTGTACCGTACAGAACACTGAAAAAGGAGTGAGATTAGATAATACCTTCTCATTATCGGAAATATTATGATGAAAGATCAATTTCTTCAACAAAAAAAACTTGAGATATAGCGATATGAAAAAACAAAAATTACGAAAAGGGAATGTGCTTATTTCTGAACCCAATATGAAAGATCCTAACTTTAAACGTTCAGTAATATTAATAACCGAACATAACGAAAAAGAGAGTGTTGGATTCATCATTAATCAACCAACTAAAATTAGCATCAATGATTTAATAGATGAGTTCCCTCATTATACAGCTCCCGTTTACATCGGTGGCCCTGTTCAAAAAGATACTTTACATTTTATACATTCTTTAGGCAGCATGATTGATGGTGCTATTCAAATCAGTGAAAACCTCTATTGGGGTGGTAATTTTCAAACCCTCATTAGGCTCGTTAAAAATGATGAAATTAAATTTACAGAAATACGCTTTTTTATGGGCTACTCTGGTTGGGGACTTGGTCAGTTAGAGGATGAAATAAGACAGCATTCTTGGATTGTGGCAGCTGCTAATAACAAACTCATTCTGTCAGAAAACAATGAAGAATTATGGAAAGATTTTATCGGCGCTATGGATGAAAAATATGCAGTATGGATAAATATGCCAGATGATCCTTCCTTAAATTAGTGCGTTCAAAGCATTTATTATCTCATTACACATCCTTTTTTCACCTGTCCAGCGGAGACCGTTTGCATTGCTCAAAATAACTTCTTTTGATTTTTGAACATCTTGCTTTGTTAACGATTGCTCCTTAACCTGAAAATGATTCATCACAAATGACCTCATGGTCCCTTCTAAGCACCCATCACTAAGAGGAGGTGTAATTAAACTACCGTCCTTATCTAAAATAAAAAGATTGGCATTAGTCGATTCGATGACTTTGTTTTTCTCGTTCAGCAATAATGCATCATCAACCTTTTCCTCTTTGGCATAGATAGCAGCCAAAACATAAATTAAGGCATTGTTACTTTTTAGGTTCGATAAAGTACCACTGTGTTTCTTATGCTCTTCATAAAAAGAAATTTTTATTGCTGAGTTTGCTAATTCAAATTGATTAGAAAAGGCTTCGCCAACTTCAATAAAATAAGAGGCTTGATGTGTGTTGGGTAGGTAGCCTCCACTGGCATCTCTATAAATCATCAATCTGGCATAAGCTCCTTTATCAAGATTGTTTATGTGCAACAACTCTTCTATCTCAAGAAAAAGAACACCTAGAGGTTTGTTCATTTTAATCTTAAGTGCTAACAAGCCCTTTTTCAAACGATCAATATGTGCTCTTTCATTAAAAATCTTACCATTAAAAACACGCATTGACTCAAACAGACCGTCTCCATATCTAAATGACCGATTGGTATGGTCAAATAATGGTTCATTGATTAGCTTACCGTTAAAATTATACCACATCTACAATTGCTTCATTTATGAAAGAAAAAAGGTTTGTGTTGGGCTTAATGAGTAATCCTTTAACTCCTGTTTTTTCTGCCGCCTGAACATCCCTCAAACTATCGCCAATCAAAAAAGAATTTGAAACATCAATGTCATGTTTTGCGATTGCTCTTTCAATCATCATTGAATTTGGTTTTCGACAAAGGCAATTTGAAACAGTGTGATGATGAGGGCAATAGTAAATATCAACTAGATCAATTCCTTCTTCTAAAAGTCTTTTTTGCATGTGTTGATGAACCAAAAACACCTCTTTCGAAGAATAGATCTCTTTCGCAACACCCCCTTGATTAGTGATAACAATTAATCCATAATTGTGTTCTTTCAACAAACGCAAGGCATCAAACAAACCTTCGTTAAATTTAAAGTCTTTTACTCTATAGACATAATCTCCAACCTCTTGATTGATGACCCCATCTCTATCCAAAAAAACTACTTTTTTCATGCTACAAAGATAAAATCAATAACAACAAAACACTAAAACACTGTAAAGGATATACAAAGGAGGTCGGGCAACTATCTTATGACAAGGGATTTGTTTATTTTTGAATATTGAAATTTAATAGTCGATGCAACTTTTTTACGCTCCAAATATTAATACGAAAACACATACTTTTACGAAAGAAGAAAGCATTCATTGCATAAAGGTATTAAGAAAAAACATTGGAGACATCATCAACATCGTTGACGGAAACGGAAACTTTTATCACACTCAGTTAACGGTTGCTGACCCCAAAGCTTGTGTAGTAAGTATTATTGATAAAAAGACCCAATATGGCAAAAGAGATTACGCCATCCACATGTTTGTTTCACCCACCAAAAGCAGGGAGCGTTACGAATGGTTTTTAGAAAAAGTAACAGAATTAGGAGTTGATGAGGTAACGCCAATAATTTGTCAAAATTCTGAACGAAAAATTATCAAGACTGAACGAATGCGTAAAGTATTAATTGCAGCAATGAAGCAATCCTTAAAGGCTTATTTACCTAAAATAAATGAAGCCATTAGCTGGAAGGAATTCATACAAAAAAAACAGGATGGACAATGTTACATTGCCCATTGTGGCGAAGGACCTAGAGCTTTAATGCAAGAACTAATTAAACCCAAACAAAACGTAGTGATCTTGATTGGTCCTGAAGGAGACTTTTCTGAAAAAGAAATTAAGGATGCAATACAAAGTGGGTTTACACCCATCAGCCTTGGCGTTAGTAGACTACGAACTGAAACTGCTGCTATAGCTTCTTGTCACATAGTAAATTTAGCTAACTCATGAAAAAACTCACCTGCCTACTACTACTAATTGCATCTTACAGTTTTACAAATCCAAGCTATCAGATTGCCGTTTTAAAATACCGAGGTGGTGGAGACTGGTATGCCAACCCAAGTTCTTTAAAGAACCTAATCGTTTTTGCCAATGAAAATATTGCAACAAACATAGACCCCAAGTATGCTACTGTTGAAGTCGGAGACATCTCAATTTTCAATTATCCATTTGTTCATATGACAGGTCACGGAAATGTTGTTTTTTCACAACAAGAGGCAGATAATCTTAGAAGATACCTTATAGGTGGAGGATTTTTACACATTGATGATAATTATGGGATGGATCCATTCATCAGACCAGAAATGAAAAAAGTATTTCCGGAACTTGATTGGATTGAGCTTCCTTTTTCTCACCCTATCTATGAGCAAAAGTTTTCTTTCAAAAATGGATTGCCTAAAATACATGAGCACGAAGGAAGAGCACCTCAAGGATTTGGATTAATTTTTGAGGGGCGATTGGTATGTTTTTATAGCTACGAATGTGATTTAAGTGACGGATGGGAGGATCAAGAACTACACAACAATAGTGATCATACTCGAAAAAAAGCACTACAGATGGGCGCTAATCTTTTACAGTATGTGTTTATTGGTAAAAAATAATACCTTTAAAAGATGAATACAGGCTTAAAAAACATCGTCACTATCCTATCCATTACGCTTGCATTTTTTATTGTTTGGCAACTAAAAACAATCGTTGGATATGTACTCATTTCATTAGTACTGGTTTTAATTGGAAGACCTATAATGCAGTTACTGCAAAAATTAAATATAAAAGATAAAAAGCTACCCAATAGCTTTCAAGCAAGCATCACACTAGCAATCTTGTTTTTGTTTTTTGCTGGAGTGTTTAGCCTATTTACCCCATTGGTGATGGAAGAAGCCAGAATCATTTCCTCCATCGATTTTGAACAGTTAAAAGAGAGCCTTCAAGAGCCCATTAACGATGTGCAAAAGTGGTTACACTCTAACCACCTGATGAGTCCAAACAAAAACATTGAAGATAGCCTTGTAGATCTTTTTAGCTTTACACAAGTGGGTACTCTTTTTAGTTCCATTTTTGGAATACTCGGAAATAGTGCCATTGCTCTTTTTTCCATTTCATTCATTACTTTTTTTCTACTCAAAGAAAAGCGGCTTGTAAATCAATTTATTTATCTAATTACACCTGAGCATAAACACAGTAACATTAACAATGTTTTAAAAAATACCAAACACCTTCTGAGTCGTTATTTTATTGGCATTATCGTCCAAATCACAGGAGTCACTTTTATTGTAAGTACGGGATTAAGCTTGTTAAATATCCAAAATGCTATTCTAATTGGCTTTCTAGCAGGCATCATTAATGTAATTCCTTATGTTGGCCCTATTATTGGTGGAGTAATCGGGATTCTGATCGGCATTTCTAGTAATCTTCATTTAGAATTTTATAGTGCCATATTGCCTCTTTCTGGAAAGATATTTTTAGTTTTTGCTTGTATGCAGCTAATCGATAACTTTGTTTTTCAACCGCTTATCTTTTCAAAATCAGTAAAAGCGCATCCACTAGAAATATTTCTAATTATTTTATCTGCAGGAACCCTCTGGGGGATTACAGGTATGATTGTTGCAATTCCTTTTTACACTCTTTTTAGGGTTATTGCAAAAGAGTTTTTATCGGAATTTAAAATGATCGAACAATTAACCAAAAATTTATAATTGGGCAATTTTGATTATTTACTTCAGACAGATGTTCAAAAGTATATTTCTGAACATTTGGATCATAATGAAGCAGACCTCCTTTTAACTCATAAAAAAAACAAAGAATGGGATATGCCTTTAATCCTTCAACAGATCATTGGTAAAAAGAAAGCGAAAGTTAAGCTACCATCTTGGTACTTGCGTTCCGATATAATATACCCCAAGCGTCTTTCTTTAGAACAATGTTCTTCTGAGCAAACTGCTCGTTACAAAGCAGGCTTGTGTCAAGGAAAGCAATTTATTGACATAACCGCTGGCTTTGGGGTTGACTGCCACTTCATTAGCCAATCATTTGAAAAAGGGACCCACTGTGAAATAGATAAGGATTTACAAGCCATAGTCAAACATAATCTGAAAATGCTCAGAAGCAATGTAGATTCATTTCAAGCTAATGGCTTTGATTTTTTGAAGGATTACAAAGGACAATTCGACCTCATCTACATTGATCCAGCAAGAAGAAACGAACACCTACAAAAGGTGTTTCAACTCTCTCATTGTACACCGAATGTAATAGAACACCTCGATTTATTGATGAAAAAAGGGAAGCAAATTCTAATAAAAACATCTCCTTTGTTAGATATTAAAAATGTTTTAACTGTCCTCCCTTATGTAAAAGAAGTACATGTTCTTTCCTATAAAAATGAATGCAAAGAAGTTCTTTATTTAATTCATAAAGGTACTATTGAAAAAGTGTGGATTCATTGTGTGGATATTGAGAAATCACATTATCAGTTCCACTATGATCAAGAAGAGCAAGCCCCCATCTATGGCGACACATTGCAATACCTATATGAACCCAACTCAAGCATCCTAAAGGCAGGAGCTTATAATAGTCTTGCACATAAGTTTAACTTAGTAAAACTACACCCAAATAGTCACCTTTATACGAGCAGCAATTTGCTTAATAATTTCCCTGGCCGAACATTTAAAATTAATGCCGTTTGTAAATACAACAAGAAAGAGTTAGTAAAACATATCCCTCAGAAAAAGGGCAATATTACTAGAAGAAACTTTCCTTTTTCGGTAGCAGAAATTCGTAAAAAAATTGGTATTAAAGAGGGCGGGAGACATTATTTATTTGCTACAACCTTAAAGGATAACAAACCCAAAATAGTAATCTGTTCAAAAATTTAGAATAGAAGTTCTTTGTCCACTTCTAGGTTTTGCAAAAAAGAGAGCGATTTTTGCATGTCATCATACAAAACACGATCTTTTGAAACAAAGTCAACTTCTTGGCGATAACTTAATAGCAAGGATTCAATAAAGTCAGAGGAACATTCTTTTCGAAAAGTCAATGCCTGAGAAGCACACATAAGTTCGATGGAAAGTACTTTTTCGATATTTTCTATTATTCTATAAAGTTTAGTAGCAGCATTAGCACCCATACTAACATGATCTTCTTGCCCATTGGATGAAACAATGCTATCAACTGACGCTGGAGTGCATAATTGTTTATTTTGACTCACAATACTTGCAGCAGTATATTGAGGAATCATAAAACCAGAATTTAAACCAGGATTAGCAGCTAAATAGGGCGGCAACCCTCTTTGTCCAGATACTAATAAATAGGTTCTTCTCTCAGAAATACTTCCAAGTTCAGATAATGCTATGGCCAAATGATCTAGCGCCAAAGCCAAAGGCTGACCATGGAAATTGCCTGCAGAAATCACTTTATCATGATCAACAAAAACATTGGGATTATCGGTTACTGAATTTGCTTCAATCACAAACGTATCACTGACATAATCTATGGCATCTTTAGAAGCTCCGTGCACTTGTGGGATGCAACGAAAAGAATAAGGATCTTGCACATGTTTTTTATCCTTCAATATCAATTGACTACCGCTCAATATCTCACGAATATTACTGGCTGTTTTCATTTGGCCCTTGTGTGGTCGTAACTGATGCACTAAATCATCGAACGGCTCTATCCTACCATCAAACCCTTCCAAGGAAACCGTTCCTATAAGATCGGAAATGTAGGACAATTTATGTGCTTTAAAAGCTGACCATAATCCGTAAGCGTTCATAAACTGAGTTCCGTTTAGTAAAGCCAAGCCTTCTTTTGATTTTAAACGAATTGGCTCCCAATTCATCTGTTTTAACAGCTCTTCTGAGGATGTTTTTTTTCCTTTGTACCAAACCTCACCTAAACCCAACAAAGGCAGTGAAAGGTGCGCTAAAGGGGCTAAATCTCCAGAAGCGCCAAGGGATCCTTGCTGAAAAACTATCGGAAGAATATTATGATTGTAAAAGGAAACCAATCGTTCAATGGTCGATAACTGAACACCCGAATGTCCATAAGAAAGAGACTGTATTTTTAGAAAGAGCATGATTTTAACAATTTCCTTCGGCACCTCATCTCCCATACCACAAGCATGAGACATGACTAAGTTTTTCTGTAACTCTTCTAAGTCAGCTGTATTTATTCTCTTATCACATAGCGAACCAAAACCTGTATTTATCCCATACACAGGAAGGTTTGAAAACGACTTTTCATCGAGAAAGGAACGACATTTTAGGATTCGATCTCTTGTTTGATCAGTTAAAGTCAACTGTACATCTCCTGTCAATAAGGCATGGAGTTGCCCTAGTGTTAGAAAGTCATCATTTATGGCATGTTTAAGTTTCATGTTTTATTCTTCAGAACAATATTCTAATAACTTTCGAGCAGTCAAATTATAACCAGATGTTATCTTTTTAGCTTGTTTATAAAACACTTCTCTTTCTCTTAATTGTTGAAAGACAAAATCCAGCATTTCTTTCTCTGTTTTTCCAGCTAACAATGGCCGGGTATCATCAGAGGTTAATAAACGAGCAATAAGTGCCTTGGGATGTAAATTTATGTAGATCGTTTGACCGTATTCATTCATCTGGTCCATGTTATCAAAAAAGCATGGAGTACCGCCGCCAGAAGAAATAACCACGTCTTCAGAATCAATAATTCTGTGTAGGTATACTCGCTCAAGCTTACGGAAATACTCCTCTCCATCCTCTTCAAAAATCTGTTTAATGGTTCTTCCTTCTTGTTCTTGAATGTATTTGTCTAAATCAATAAATTGATACTTTAACAAATAGGCTAATTTCTCTCCTAAAGTGGTTTTTCCACTTCCCATGTAGCCTACTAAAAAAATTCTCATGATGTTTATTTTAAATTAAAATGGTGAATTTGGTTCTTTTCGCATATGATTAAAAACCAAGCGATCTACCCACTTAGGAAAGAACTTGTTTAACCATACTGTTAATTTACCGTTAGTCGTTAATATTAGTGTATTTTGTTTATTCTGAATGGCTTTAAAAAGCTCGATTGCAACTTCTTCAGCTTGCATCATCTTTTGTTCTTTTCTAGGACTCTCCCCTTGTGGCTCTCCATTACTACCCAAAGCGATATTGCGGATATTAGATGCCGTAAAACCAGGACATGCCAATAAAACATGTAAGCCCTTTTCAAGATTTTCTAAGCGAAGCGCCTCTAAAAACCCATGCATGGCAAACTTGGAAGCAGAATAAGCAGTTCGGCCGGGCAATCCTTTGAAACCGGCAATAGAGGAAACTCCAATAACTGAGCCCTGACTCTTTAGTAAATAAGGAAGTGCATACTTGGTGCAATATACGGTTCCATAAAAGTTTACATCCATAACTTTCTTAACAACGGAAAGGTCAACCTCCTCTAAAATAGCACGCATTGAAATGCCCGCATTATTAATGAGTACATCTATTTTATGAAAGTGTGCTAGTGTTTGTTGGATTAGGTTTCGGCAATCGTCTTCTTTTTGAACATCCGTTTTTACAGGAAGAACTGTACAGCCTTCTTTTGTTAGCTCTTCAGCAATAGAAGTTAATTTCTCGTAGTTCCTTGCAGCTAAAACAGTTAAGGCGCCGGATTTAGCGAAACGGAATGCAGTTGCTTTTCCAATACCTGAGGAAGCTCCAGTTATGATGACTACTTTGTTTTTCATCAAATTTTCAGCTTAATTTGCTGTTACAAATAAAGACAATTTCCATGACAATTATTGAGGTCACCTCATCAAAAATAATTCAAAAGTTTAACAAGCTACCATTTCAGATATACAAAGAGGATAAAAATTGGATTCCACATATTCAACAAGAAGTAGAGTCAATTTTTAATCCAAAGGAAAATAAGTTTCATCGACATGGAGAAATAACTCGTTGGATTCTACAAAATAATGAAGGTAAAACCATTGGTCGCATTGCCGCCTTTGTTAACAGAAAAAAAGCATTTAGCGAAAATCAACCTACCGGTGGATGTGGTTTTTTTGAATGCATAAATGACCAAAAGGCAGCTAATTTACTTTTTGAAACAGCAAAAGAATGGTTAGAGGAGCGCGAGATGGAAGCAATGGATGGACCCATCAATTTTGGAGAGAGAGATCGGTACTGGGGTTTAGTGGTAGAAGGCCATAATAACCCACCAATCTATGGCAATGCCTATCAACCCCACTACTACAAAGATTTGTTTGAGAATTATGGCTTTCAGCTTTACTTCAAACAGTTTATGTATGAGCGTTCGGTTAATGATGAAATACAGGAAAAATACCGTAAGAGATCGGATATTATTTTGCAAAATCCTGATTATACATTTAAACACCTTGAAAAAGATAAAATGTTTGAATATGCTGAAGATTTTAGAACAGTTTACAATAAAGCATGGGCAACACATAGTAACTTTAAAGGGATGTCTGAAACCCAAGCTCGCTCAATCATTCGTAAGTTAAAGCCAGTGATGGATCCTCAGTTAATCTGGTTTGCATACTATCAAAATGAAGCAGTTGGTTTTTTTATTTCGCTACCAGAACTAAACCAAATTTTTAAATATGTCAATGGACACCTAAATTGGTGGGGGAAACTGAAATTTTTATATCATCAAAAAAGAGGTGTTTGTAACAATGTTTTTGGATTAGCTTTTGGCATTGCACCTGAACATCAGAAAAAAGGACTGGAAGGCGCAATTATTACCAGAGTAAAAAACCAATTTGAATCGACTAATAAAAAATACCAAAAAATCATCATCACTTGGATTGGTGATTTTAATCCTAAGATGATTAGAATCGTGGAAAACCTTGGAACATCCAAATATATGACGCTGCACACCTATCGTAAATTGTTTGACGAGAATGCACCCTTTGAAAGGTGTAAAACAATTCATTAGGTTACACAAGAAAAGCCCTCAGTTATTAAAAAATTATTTGGCTTTACTATTGCAAAATGGAATAATGCAATTATATTTGCACCGCTTTTGGCGGAAGACCTGGTAGCTCAGTTGGTAGAGCATCTCCCTTTTAAGGAGAGGGTCCTGGGTTCGAGCCCCAGCCAGGTCACTAAAACCCGTTTTATAAACGGGTTTTTTAATTTTTATATCGCCTAGGTGGTGGAATTGGTAGACACGCAGTCTTGAGGGGGCTGTGCTCTATGAGCGTACGAGTTCGACTCTCGTTCTAGGCACTTTACAGAAACCAGATGCTTTCATCTGGTTTCTTTTTTTGTAATCTTTTATATCTCCCCGAAAGAGTATTAAGATATCTAAAAAAATATTTTTTCTTGCTCCTTTTATATTATAAATCAGCCATTAAATACAGAATATCCACCGACACAATCATGTACAAAGTTTTAATTTAGTTATATTATATATTATATTGAATATATGTGTTTTATGTTTTATTTTTGACATTATGTCATGCTGTTTTTTAATTTGTTTTTTGCGATTTTTAAGCCGCTATAAGCCTCAAATAATTTGTAACTTGCAGGCATGCGAATTGATATTCTTACAATACATCCTGAGCTTTTAAAAAGCCCTTTTGAACATTCTATTTTAAAGCGTGCAATAGAGAACAAATTGGTCAACATAGAACTTCACGATATCCGCTCCTACTCCACCGACAAACACAAACGAGTAGACGATTATCAATTTGGTGGTGGGGCTGGAATGGTAATGACCATTCAACCCATTGCAGACTGCATTGAAAAACTTAAAAGTGAGCGTCAGTACGACGCCATCATTTATATGACACCGGATGGAGAATGCCTGCAGCAAAGCAACTGCAATCATTTTTCTACATTTCAAAATCTGATTATTTTATGCGGACACTACAAAGGAGTTGACCAGCGCATAAGAGATAATTACATCACCCATGAGATTTCGATTGGAGATTATGTACTTACTGGAGGGGAGTTAGCCGCAGCGGTTTTTTGCGATAGTATTATACGACTGATACCAGGCGTCATCTCTGACGAAACATCAGCCCTTACCGATTCTTTTCAAGACAACTTATTAGCGCCTCCTGTTTATACCAGACCTGCTAACTACAAAGAATGGGAGGTGCCCGCTATACTACGCTCAGGACACCAGCAAAAAATAAATGAATGGAGACAAAAACAAGCAATTAAGCTCACAGAAGAAAAAAGACCTGATTTATTGAAAAAGAATAACGCTTTATTTAAAGGTGATTCTTCTTAGTATTTAAAATTATATTCGTAATATTGCACTCCTTTTTTGGATAATAATATTAAAAACATCACATCGATGGAACAGATAAAATTTGTAGAAAACGAACTGATAAACAGAACCGAACTCCCTAACTTTAGTAGCGGAGACACCGTTACTGTTCATTATAAGATTAAGGAAGGGAATAAAGAAAGAACTCAGCTCTTCAAGGGGGTTGTTTTACAAAGACGAGGTAAAAAGGGAACTGAAACATTTACTATTCGTAAAATTTCGAGCGGTGTTGGTGTAGAAAGAGTTTTTCCTGTTGCCTCCCCTTTTATTGAAAAAATTGAAATCAATAAAGAAGGTGCTGTACGTAGAGCAAGAATCTTTTACCTAAGAGGGTTAACTGGTAAGAAGGCTAGAATTAAAGAGAAAAGATCTTAATTGATCCGCTTATAAATTAAAAGAAAACCTGTTATATGACAGGTTTTTTTGTGCTTATTTTTCTAATATATAAAACTCTGTACGACGGTTGTTAGCCCTCCCTTCAACATGCTCATTACTGTCTATGGGTTTTTGAGAACCAAATCCTTTATAACGTAAGCGGTCAGAAGAAATACCGTTCTGAATAAGAAAATCATGGACAGATTTTGCTCGCTTCTTTGACAGCAACAAATTGTCTTCATTTATACCCAAATTATCAGTATGTCCATGAATTGCAACACGAACAGTTATTCTTTTATTTAAAAAACTAGCAAAAGAAATTAGCACATTTTTGGCTTGAGAGTTGAGCGAAAAGCTATCGGTTTCAAAAAAGATATTATTGATTCTGACGGCTTCTCCTTCTCTCATTTCCTTCATGTCAAAGTTTAAGGTTGTTGGCTTTTCAAAAACCTTATCCTCTGAAGAGATATATTGAGAATTGAATGCGTAAAAATCATCCTCTACCGTTAAAATCACATCCTCATCCTTTTCTAAAACAACAGCCGCTACGTAACGACCAGTCTGATTATCTACCTCAATCTCTTTAAGTTCATTTCCTTTTACTGATCTGAGCGATATACTAGAGGCTATCAAGGGGTCTCCAAACTCATCCAACACCTCTCCTTTTAAAAAAAGTACACGCTCTGGTCTAGCCTCTTTGTACAAAGGAAAGTGATACAAGTCCCATCCTCCTTTTCCTTTCAGTTTATTTGAAGAAAAATACGCTGTTTTACCATCCGTACTTACAAACAAACCAAGGTCATTTGCCTCACTGTTGATTGGGTAACCAATGTTCTGAGGCTCACCCCAATTGCCCGAAGTATCTTTTTTAACAAAATAAACATCTAAGCCACCCAAACCAAGATAGCCATCGGATGAAAAATACAAGGTTTGTCCATCAGGATGCAGAAATGGAGATTTTTCATCTCCTTCCGTATTAATTGATAAAGATGTCAGCTTGCCCCAAGAACCATTGGATTTTCTTTGAACGCTATAAATATCTGACCCTCCTTTTCCTCCTGGCCTAATGCTGCTAAACAAGAGTGTTTTACCATCAGCAGAAATAGTTGGCTGAGATTCCCACGTATCGGATTTGTTTACTGGAAAAAGCAGTTTTTCTAAAGGCATCCAAAGGCTGTCAATGCGCTTGGTATGGTAAATATCACAATTATTGTATCCATTAACTGGATCGCATATGGTCAAAAACAATTCATTATTATCGATGGTTAATGAGGCACCTCCTTCATTATCGTATAAATTAAAAGGCTTGGGCATCAACTCTCCCTTACTAAATCCTTGGTTTTTTTTGCTTGAAAACATAAACTCTTCAACGGTTTCCGCCCTGAGCATCCCAATCTCCTGTTTTTTCTTTCTTCTAGTAAAAAAAGCAATGTCATTATCAGGCGAGAGAATGGACAAGTACTCATCTGCTTCTGTTGAGATTCCAACTACTGATTGAGGATCAAAAGGAACAGGCATTTCATACACTTCCATAAAAAAGCGAGCTTCGTCCCAACGCAATTGGGCCAACTGCTTTTTTTCTTCGTCAAGGTTAATAAAACGCAGGTAAGACTGATAAAACTCAGCAGCTCTTTGGTAATTTTTTTCCTCGTAAGCCATGCTTGCAATGAGCCAATAAATTTCTTCTGAATAGTTTGGACAAACTGATAAACCACGTATCATTAAATCTTGAGCTTGCTCAAAATATTTTTTTTGCATTTTTAGCTGACCATATAAAAACAAAGCATTTGCGTAATCGTTTTTTTCTAAAATGACTTTTTCTAACAAAGAAAAGGCTTTTCCATACTGTCTTTTCTGAGCAGCTTCTTGGGCTTTTTCGTAAAGTTTTTTTGTTGAATTAGCTATGCTTTGCTCACAATTATCCTGCGCAACAATAACGAAAGGAATAAATAAAATAAATAATATTAATCGCATCAACTCATTAATTCTTCATTAGTAACCTGGCGTATTTGTCCCTCAGTAGCCGCTACTACAGTCGCCACCGTTGCATCTCCTGTTACATTTACAACTGTACGCAACATGTCTAGAATACGATCTACTGCAAAAATTAAGGCAATGCCTTCTGGGTCTATGCCAATGGCACTCAACACAATAACCAACATTACCATACCTGCCCCAGGAACTGCAGCAGCTCCGATAGAAGCTAAAGTAGCTGTCAGCACGATTGTAAGCTGTTGTGAAATATCCAAGTCATAACCAAAAGCTTGGGCTATAAATACAGCGGCTACCGCTTGGTATAAGGAAGTGCCGTCCATATTGATGGTTGCTCCTAAAGGAAGCACAAAGGAAGAAACTTCTTCTGATACTCCTAAATGATCTTCACAACGCTCCATGGTTACAGGGAGTGTAGCTGCCGAAGAACTAGTAGAAAAAGCCAGCATTTGGGCTGGAGCAATTCCTTTGAAAAAATCAAAATAATTAAGTTTAGTAAATACTCTCAAAAACAAAGGATATACCAACAATATCATTAATAACAAGCCACCTATTACGGTAACGGAATATACTCCAAGTGCTTGAAACAATTCGGCCGAAGCACCAAAATCGACCACTAATCCACCTAACAAGGCAAAAACACCATATGGAGCCCCGAGCATTATAAGGTCAACAATCTGTAATATAATATCATTGATACCATCAAAAAAGCCTTTTACATGGGCCACTTTCTCATTAGGCAACATAATCATTGCAATAGCAAAAAGAATAGCAAAGAAAATTACTTGTAGCATATTTCGGTTGTTCCCCGTGGCTTGAATAAAATTGCTCGGAACAATGTCCACCACAAACTGCAACGGACCTTCTTCCTTGACATTTTCTGCAGAGGCAATTTTCTCTCCTGCTTTGGAAGCATATTGTTCCTTAAGCTCTTTTCTTTTTTCTTCCGAAAATGATTTTCCTGGCTGAACAACGTTTACCAACAACAAGCCAAAAGTAACCGCTATTATGGTTGACATCAAATAGATACCAATGGTTTTACCACCAATACGAGATAATTTAGAAATATCACTTAAGGAGCTTACCCCTTTGATTAAAGAGGCGAAAACCAAAGGAACAGCAATCAATTTTAGCAGATTGATAAAAATAACACCCCATGGCTTAATCCAGTGATTAGTAAAGTCTACCCAACCCATTTGTGCCGCTACTAAACCGTAAAGAACACCGACTACCATTCCAATGATAATTTTCCAATGCAATGCTAACTTTCTCATCTTTTTAGTCTTGTAGATTTGTTTAATAAGTAAAAATCTGCTAGGACCATTGCCGCCATGGCCTCTACTACAGGCACTGCTCTAGGAACTACACAAGGATCATGTCTACCTTCTGCTTGTAGCTGTACCGACTCTCCTTTCTGATTAATCGTACACTGCTTTTTCATAATAGTAGCTGTAGGCTTAAAAGCTAGACGGAAATAAATATCCATTCCGTTGCTAATGCCTCCTTGTATGCCACCAGAACGGTTGGAAGTAGTTTTACCCTCTTCCTCAAAACCATCGTTGTGTTCACTTCCCTTCATTTTAGCACCACGAAAGCCAGAGCCATACTCAAAACCTTTCACTGCATTAATGCTCAACATGGCTTGCCCTAAACGAGCGTGTAGTTTATCAAAAATTGGCTCTCCCCATCCAGAAGGAATAGCTTGTAGTATACAAGTGATTGTTCCTCCTAAAGAATCGCCATCTGATTTCGCTTGTTGTATAGCAGCAATCATTTTTTTTGCAGCGCCTTCATCTGGACAGCGAACTAAACTGTTTTCCGTTCGAGTAAAATCCAATTCTTGATAAGGCTTCATCACAAACTCCTCTCCCACAGAAGAAACAAAAGCATTGATACTAACCTCACTCAACAATTGCTTGGCAATGGCTCCAGCTACCACCCAATTGGCTGTCTCTCTAGCCGAAGAACGGCCTCCTCCTCTATAATCCCTAAAACCATATTTACTATCATAAGTAAAATCGGCATGCGAAGGCCTATACACTTCTTTAATATTGGAATAATCCTTTGAGCGTTGATCTTTATTAAGAATGTAAAAAGCAATTGGCGTTCCCGTAGTTATCCCTTCAAAAATTCCTGAAAGAAAGCATACCTCATCTTCTTCTTTTCTACCAGTCGTAATGTCTGACTGTCCCGGCTTTCTACGGCTTAGCTCTTTTTGAATGGCCTCTATATCTAGCTTAAGCCCAGCAGGACATCCATCAAGCACACCTCCAATAGCTGAGCCATGTGATTCTCCGAAAGTAGTTAAGCGAAAAAGCCTTCCGATACTGTTCATAGATAAGCAAATATAAGTATTTACAAAGGATCGCAAGTTGCCTATTTTTGTATTTTCGCTGCTGCATCTTACACTTATGAAAACCGTAATCAAAAACATTAGCCAGCTCATTCAAGTAGAAGAAAAGCCCCGAAAATGGGTTGCTGGAAGCGACATGGCAGAACTCCATTGCGTCAATGATGCCTTTTTAGAAATGGAAAATGGCTACATAACCGCTTATGGCAATATGAATGATTGGACCGGTATTGATGATTGGAACAACACCATAATCATTGATGCGGATGGCGGCATGGTTTTCCCATCATATTGCGATAGTCACACACACCTTGTTTTTGCAGCAAGTAGAGAAGATGAATTTGTGGATAGAATTAATGGACTGAGTTATGAAGAAATCGCAAGAAAAGGGGGAGGTATTTTAAACTCTGCACGAAAGCTACAAAACGCTTCCGAAGAGGAGTTATTAAAAGGTACTTTACAAAGAGCTAATGAAATCATGCTAATGGGAACGGGTGCCGTAGAGATAAAAAGTGGTTACGGACTCACTTTAGATGCCGAACTGAAAATGCTGCGTGTTATCAAAAAGTTGAAAGAAATTTCTCCACTTACCATCAAACCTACCTTTTTAGGGGCACATGCCCTTCCACAGGAATACAAAGGCAATAAAGATGCTTACATGGATTTAGTCATTCAAGAGATGTTGCCACAAGTTGCAGAAGAAGGCTTGGCTGAATACGTAGATATTTTCTGTGAGGATGGCTATTTTGATGTGGCAGATACTGAAAGACTATTAGAGGCAGCCCAACAATACGGACTTATTCCTAAAACACACGTCAATCAGTTCAATGTAATTGGTGGGGTGCTAGCCAGTGTAAAATACAGAGCCCTCTCGGTTGATCATTTAGAGGTAATTAGCCCAGAAGATATAGAAGCCTTAAAAGGAACAAACTGCATGCCTACACTTCTACCTTCCTGCTCTTTCTTTTTAGGCATCCCCTACGGTCCAGCAAGAGATCTAATACAAGCAGGGCTTCCTTTAGCCTTAGCATCGGATTACAATCCTGGCTCTACACCCAGCGGAAACATGAATTTTGTATCCTCTTTGGGCTGTATTCAATTAAAGATGACTCCCGAAGAAGTGATAAATGCAACAACAATTAATACCGCTTACGCTATGGGGGTAAGTGATAAGCTAGGGAGTATTGCTATAGGCAAAAAAGCTAATTTATTTATTACCAAACCCATGCCTTCCTACGCCTACCTGCCGTATGCATTTGGGCATCATCATATAGAAACCATCATCCTTAACGGAGAAATTCAAACCAATTAATATGGGCAGACAACTTATCGAATGCGTACCTAATATTTCTGAAGGGCGCGACCAAGTAAAAATCAAAACCATCTCTGAAATAGTAGAGACTGTTGAGGGTGTAAAACTATTGAATGTAGATCCAGGAAAAGCAACCAACAGAACAGTTATCACCTTCGTAGGAGAACCACAGCAAGTAATTGAGGCCGCCTTTCTATTAATCAAAAAGGCACAAGAACTCATCGATATGAGCAAACACAGCGGAGAACACCCACGCATGGGCGCTACAGATGTTTGTCCATTAGTACCTATTGCTAATATCAGCATGGAAGAAACGACTGAGTGGGCACACAAATTAGGCGCACGCGTAGGAGCTGATTTAGGCATCCCAATCTACTGCTATGA
The DNA here is from genome assembly GCA_965661505.1 of Flavobacteriales bacterium. Classification (GTDB taxonomy): domain Bacteria; phylum Bacteroidota; class Bacteroidia; order Flavobacteriales; family UBA7312; genus UBA7312. The sequence goes on from CBFIDX010000024.1 coordinate 20,131, forward strand.
AAGCGCCGCCAAAGAAGATAAACGAAAAAACCTAGCTAACTGTAGGTCAGGAGAGTACGAAGGTTTATCTAAAAAATTAGTTGATACTAAGTGGAAGCCCGATTTCGGTCCTGCTGAATTCAATGATTCCGTAGCAAAATCAGGAGCCACTGCTATCTCTTCAAGGGACTTTTTAGTGGCTTACAACATCAACCTTAACACCACCTCTACGCGAAGAGCCAATGCCGTAGCCTTTGATATTCGTGAAGCAGGAAGACTAAAAAGAGAAGGTGGAAAAATTACAGGAAAACTGATTAAAGATGAAAATGGTGAACCAATAAGAGAACCCGGATTATTTAAGTCGGTAAAAGGTATCGGTTGGTTTATTGAAGAATATGGAGTTGCTCAAATATCATACAACTTAACGGACATTACTATTTCGCCTTTGCATGAGGTGTTTGACAATACTTGCGAAAGAGCCATTGCAAGAGGAATGCGTGTGACAGGCTCTGAGCTGGTAGGATTAGTCCCAAAGAAAGTACTCATTGATGCGGGTAAGCATTTTTTGATTAAGCAAGAGCGTTCCCTTGGAATTTCTGAAAATGAAATCATCAAAATCGCCATCAAAACATTGGGTCTAGATGAATTGGCACCTTTCAATCCAAAAGAGCGCATTATCGAGTATATGCTAGAGAGTGAAAACAAAAAGCGCCTAGTGGATATGAACCTAGTCGCTTTTGCAAACGAAACGGCTAGCGAAAGTCCGGCTCCAGGCGGCGGTTCCATCTCCGCCTATTGCGGCGCTATGGGCGCTGCATTAGGAACCATGGTGGCAAATTTATCAGCTCATAAAAGAGGATGGGATGATCGTTGGGAAGAATTTTCTAAATGGGCAGAAAAAGGGTTAGCTTATCAAAACGAATTACTTCGATTGGTAGATGAAGACACCAATGCTTTTAATAAAATCATGGAAGCCTTTCGCCTGCCTAAAGATACAGACACAGACAAAGCTAAAAGAGCTACAGCCATACAAAGCGCTACTAAGTTTGCCATAGAAACGCCCTTTAAAGTAATGGAAACTGCATACAACTCCATGCAGGTAATGCATGCCATGGCTGATTTTGGGAATCCAAATTCTGTAACTGATGCCGCTGTGGGTGCATTGTGTGCTCGTACAGCTGTTATGGGAGCTTTCTTAAATGTTAAAATTAATTGTGGCGACTGTGAGGACAGTGACTTTGTTCATCAAATTTTGAAAAAGGGACAAGAACTGGTTGATGACGCTTGCAAGATGGAAGCCAAAATCTTAACCCTAACCCATGCTAAAATCTGACCTAAAAAGCTTTTTTAAACCTTGAAATATTGAAAGGCTACTATTCTAGCCATCTCAACAAATCTTTATTTTTTCTTTTTTTTTACCTTTTTTTTTCTGAGATTGCACTTTAAACCCGAGCTTAATGAAAAAAAGAACAACCCTTTTATTTCAATTTTGCATTTTCCTTGCAACATTATCCCCCTCAGTTAGTCATCATTCTCATTTTTTGTTTAAGAAAGACAACTATTATATTGTCATAAATAGTAAGGGTCTTTTTTTGCAAATCACCCCATTTTTGAAACATCAAATGAATTCTTTACACATTAATATAAAACAAGTATAGATTACAGAAAAAATTAAACTTATTATCATGAATACTTATTTAATTCTTTACAGAGCACCCAAAGAAGCCATGCAAAAAATGGTAAATGCTAATCAGAAAGTTAAAGAAGCAGGAATGCAGGTTTGGTTAGAATGGAAAAAACAGGGTTAAAGCATTTTTTAATTCGAACAATGAGTATGTGCTGCAGTCCATCCATAAACCGCATGATCAGCTTGTTTTTAATGCATATAACTCATTTTTGTACCACAATGCTACTGCCGCTATGGATGCTTTTCAAGAAAAACCAGAAGTATTAGAAGAAAAACTAAATCGATTGCAAAACACTGGAAATCGCAATCTTTATAACGAGTTAAAATCCACTATACAGGATCATCAAACAAAACCACATCAGCATAATGCCGATTACATTTCTAAATATGAGCTATTTTGGTACCTTAAAAGCTTAGGCTTTTCGGAAGTATATTTTACACAACCATACCAAAGCGTCAGCCCTGCATTATGGGAAAAATATTTAAACCCCATACATTTGGGGTTCACTTATTCAATAGAAGCGATTAAATAATTAATAAAACTAAATAAATATCAAAATGAAAAAATTACTATTTACAAGCTGTCTTTTAGGTTTTTTAACAATAAATGCTTGGGCACAAAACACTGAAGAACAACTTAAAAACCAGTCAGAAGGAACGGATGGTTGGAACAAAGGAGGAACCATTACTTATAACTTAAACCAAGTAGCCTTAACGAACTGGGCAGCTGGAGGACAAAACTCCATCGCTATCAACGGACTTTTAAGCTTGTATGCGCATCATAAAAAAGACAAAGGAAGCTGGGATAACTTCCTTGATTTAGCTTATGGAACAACTAAGCAAGGAAAAGAAGGCGAATGGTTAAAAAGCGATGACCGAATTGACTTTACCTCTAAGTATGGCCGACAAGCCTCCAACAAATGGTACTATGCTGCATTGTTAAATTTAAAATCGCAAATGACTAAGGGGTACAACTACCCCAACGACACCATTGCCATCTCTTCGGCCTTTGCGCCAGCGTATGTTACGGCTGCCCTGGGCTTAGATTACAAACACAAAGACGAGTTTACAGCTTACATAGCTCCTTTAACCGCTAAGGTAACCTATGTAAACGATCAAACCTTATCGGATGCAGGTGCTTTTGGTGTAGAGCCAGGAGAAAAATCTAGAAATGAGGTAGGTGGGTACCTTCGATTATACTACAATAAAGCCGTTTATAAAAACGTAAACTTACAAAGTAAATTAGAGCTTTTCTCCAACTATCAAAAAAGCGTTGAGGACATTGATGTAAACATGGAATCAATGGTTAATTTAAAGATTAGCAAGTACATTTCTGCTAACTTGTTTGCGCAAATGATTTACGATAGTGACATTGATATTGAAATAGACGACGACAACGATGGCATTGTGGACAGTGTTGGCCCTGCCACACAATACAAAGAAGTAATGGGTGTTGGTTTTTCTTACACCTTCTAAAAAAATAAATCAATAACCTTAAACAAACGAAAATGACTGAAGAAAAAACACTTAAAATAAAGTTTAAACTAAATGACTTAGAGCTCGAATTAGAAGGGCAGCAGCAAACTGTAAAAAATGAGTTTGAAAAATTTAAAACATTCATAAACAACCATTTTTTAAATCCCAACAAAGAGGAAAAAAAAGAGGAGACTCTTTTTACAGAAAAAGAATTGACTAGCGTAATAAGAAAGAAAATCCCCTCCTATAAAAGCATTAAAGAAAAAAAGTTAGCTACTAAAGAAATTGATTGGGTGTTATTGTATTGTTATGTAGCCTCAAAAAAAGAAGTAAATAGCTTTCGACGCCAAAATATCCTTGACGAATACAAAAGAAGTAGAAGGTTAAAAGGAGTTACCTCTGGCAGGCTATCCCAGTACCTTGTTTATATGACAAAAGGCAAACTAATCAGTAAAGATTCTGCAAGAAATTACATCCTGCTAAACAAAGGCATAAGTAGAGTTGCACTTATGCTACAAGGGATGCCAGCAACTAGAAAAACCCGAACAATAATACAAAAATACTAAGGCTAACACCGAAAATCCAACGGTAACGAAAACGAATGGAAGCCTGTAAATAAACCAGCAAGAAAAAAAGTAAAAAAGGTGCCAAATCTGAAAAGAAATTTCTGTCGTATGAGCAACTATGATCCCAACAATAAAGGGAATAATCAATCGAAAAAAAGGAAGGGTTTTCCAGTCATTCATAACTTGAGGTAAACGAACCCTAAGTTATGAATTATTTTATCAACACATCATGGATAGCCTTAGCGGCTCTGTCAGAAGCTCCTCTTTGGCCCAATTTTTCTGAAAGAAGTTGGTATTCTTCTAATAGGGTTTTTTTGTGTCTCTTATTCAGCAACTTATCCACCTCAGCGATGAGTCTTTGCTTGTTAAAATCCTCTTGAATTAGCTCGCTGACAACTGCTTTGTTTAGTATTAAATTAACCAGTGAAATAAATGGAACTTTTACAAGCTTCTTTCCAATCCAGTATGAAAAGAAAGAGGTTCGATAACACACTACTTGTGGCACTTTAAGAATGGCCGCTTCAAGAGTAGCAGTTCCGGAGGTGATGAGGGCTGCCCTTGCTCCTGCCAATACTTCGTAGGTTTTATTAGAAGAAATGGGTAAATACGAATCGCCAGTGATGCTACGGTAAAAAGCCCTTGGAATAGATGGTGCTCCAGCAATTACAAACTGATAATCTGAAAAGTGATCTGCTAGCTGCATCATTACCGGTAACATTTTTTTGATTTCTTGCTTTCTGCTACCTGGCAATAAGGCAATAAGGGGTTTTTCTGTTTGTATCGACTTAGGCTTGTTATGGTGTAGTTCATCTAATAATGGATGCCCAACAAATGTAGCATGAACCCCTCTAGCTTCAAAAAAAGCTTTTTCAAAAGGTAAAATAGGAAGCAACAAATCGGTATCTCTTTTTAACTGTTTTACCCTGGACTGTTTCCAAGCCCACACTTGTGGCGTAATATAGTATACGACTCTTATTCCTTGCTGCTTTGCAAATTTAGCTATGCGCATATTAAAACCTGGGTAATCAACCAATAGTAAAACATCGGGTTTATATGCAAGAATATCTGCTTTGACCAAGGCCAAATTTTTTCGAATAGTAGAAAGGTTTTTTATCACCTCCCAAAAACCCATAAAAGCGAGCTCTTTGTAGTGCTTGACCAACTGCAAGCCTTGGACCTGCATTTTATCACCACCAAAGCCTTTGAACTGAGAGGCTGAGTCAATGTGCTTCAAACTTTTCATCAAGTTAGCCGCATGCATATCTCCAGATGCTTCGCCGACTATAAAGTAGTACTTCATATCATTTTATCCAGCGCTATCAGAAGCGCAAAAAGAATGGTTGTTAGCAGGATTCCTTCGGCAGGTTTTTCTCTTTTAGCTCTAATAAAAATTAAAAAAGGAACAATATTTGCCAAGACACATAAACTCATTACTTGAGTATGCACACCCAACACCTCTAACTGATAGTACAGTGCCAAAAAATCACCATCAGAACGAATAAATGCATAAGCCATAAAAGAAAATGCCGGTAAAAGAAAACCGAGAACAGCACCTCTTAGTAATAACTTTTCTACCCTCATAATGTCCACTTATTTAAAATGGAAATGCGGTGGTGAGCAGTAAGATCGTATTGTACTGGCACAACAGAAACATAGCCATTTGCTAAGGCCCATTCATCAGTATCCAGTCCATGGTCGTAATTTTCAAAAGTACCTGTAAGCCAATAGTAGGTTCTGCCCATAGGGTCTTTACGCTCATCAAACTCTTCAATCCAGTTGGCGTTGGCTTGTCGGCAAATACGAATGCCTTTTATTTCGTTCCATTTAAGCTTGGGAATGTTGACATTTAAACAACAGCCCTCGGCAATTCCTTCGGCAAGGGCGTGGGTTGCTAACTTTCGAACCACCTCTTGTGCGGCTGCAAAATCGGCTTCATGGGCATGATCAAGCAACGAAAAACCAATGGAAGGAACTCCTTCTAAAGCCCCTTCTAAGGCAGCAGACATGGTACCCGAATAAATGACGTTGATGGAAGAATTAGATCCATGATTAATGCCTGAGACACATAAATCTGGCTTGCGTCTCAAAATCTTATTAACCGCAAGTTTAACACAATCTACCGGAGTGCCGCTACATGAGTATTCCTCTTGTGGGCCATCATCTACCACTATCTTATCACAACGCAAAGCAGCATTGAGCGTAATGGCATGCCCCATACCCGATTGAGGGCTATCAGGAGCTACTACTACCACCTCACCAAATTCATTCATCACTTTTATCAGCGCGCGAATCCCTGGCGCAGTTATTCCGTCATCATTAGTGACTAAAATAAGCGGTTTTTGTGTTTTATTTTCATCCATTGTCCCACAAAACTAAAGGATTTAGGGCAATCTAGCCCTGCCTTTTCAGTAAAGAAGTAAGAAAATAAAGAAGATTCTAAAATTAATGCAACGAAATTGCAATCTTTGTATCTTAATTAATCTTTATTTAAAATGAAACATCTTTACCTAAGTGCAATTTTATTGCTTGGACTAATCAGTTTGCAAGCACAAACCCAACCTGATTTAGAATTTGTTATTTTTAAGACAGGCTTTAGTTCTCCTACAGCCATAGCCAATGCCGGTGACGATCGCTTATTTGTTGTGGAAAGAGATGGTGTTATAAAAGTAATTGATAATAATAATACCTCGGTCTTTTTAGACATCAATAACATCGTTTCCTCATCAGCAGATCCTTTACCGGGCTACACGAGTGAGTTAGGGCTTTTAGGCTTAGCCTTCCATCCCGATTATGCCAACAATGGATACTTTTTTGTCAATTATACAGATAACAGCCAGAATACTCAGATATCTCGCTTTTCAGTAGATGCTGCTAATCCTAACTTAGCGGATGTTAATAGTGAAGTACTTATCATCAATATCGATCAACCCTACTCCAACCACAACGGAGGTGGCGTAGAGTTTGGTCCTGATGGTTACCTATACATAGGCATGGGTGATGGAGGTAGCGGTGGTGACCCTGACAATTACGCTCAAAACAACCTATCTCAGTTGGGCAAGTTATTGCGTATTGATGTGGACAACGGACAACCATACACGGTTCCTGCGGACAATCCTTTTGTGGGTGTAAGCGGTTATGCTGATGAAATATGGGCTTCAGGCCTTAGAAATCCTTGGCGTTTCACTTTTGATAGTCAAACAGGAGATTTGTGGATCGGTGATGTAGGTCAAAATGCTTGGGAAGAAATCAATTTTCAGGCGGCTAACAGTCAAGGTGGTGAAGACTATGGATGGCGCTGTTATGAAGGATTAGCTTCTTTTAATTCAGCAGGATGTAACGAAACCTATACCGACCCCATACATGTGTATGTAAATGACGGATTTGGTGGAAGCATCGGCTGTTCAGTAACGGGTGGTTATGTATATAGAGGCACCCAGTTTCCCAACCTAGTAGGGCATTATGTTTTTGCGGATTACTGCACAGGAAGATTTTACACCTTGTATGATAACATGGGGGGAATGGGATGGACCACCACTACACAATCCAATAGTGGCTACAGCGTATCAACTTTTGGACAAGACAATGACGGAGAGCTGTATTTTGCCGATTTGGTTTCTGGAATTATTTATAAAATTAACGATGTTTCGGTTGTCTCTACTGTCATTGAAGAGCTGCAAACACCTAGCTTCTTCCCTAACCCTGCTACTGCAGGATCCGTACTTTATTTAGATAAAATTAGTAGTGGAGATAATTTTATACATGTTCTGGATGTAAAAGGGAGGACTGTATTTTCTCAAAAGGGAGAAAACCGATTCCAGTTACCACATAATTTAGCAAACGGTTTGTACATGATTCAACTCAACAATAGAACCCCAAACACTTTAATTATTCAAAATGACTAAATTTTTTATTTTGGTATTGACCTTCCTTTCTGTCAATATGTTAAAGGCTCAAAGTTATGCTGGTCCCGAAAGCGTTGACTACTACCCTACTAGTGATTTATTTGTTGTGTCTAACTCAGGAAACGGTCAAATACTAACCTCTGACATTAGTGGTAATTTGAGTGTACTATGCTCAGGAGTAGGCACAGGGCCACATGGCCTAGAAGTAGTCCAAGATGTTGTATATGCTTGTTCAGGAGGAAACCTAAAAGGATACGATATCAATACCGGAAATCAAGTGCTAAATTATTCATTAGGGGGTCAGTTTTTAAATGGGATTACTTATCATGATGGATATTTATACCTAACCGATTTTAGTGCCAAAAGACTGTATCAATACAACCTCGCTTCTGAAAGCCATACTCTTTTTGCTTCTTTTAACAGTACCCCAAATGGGGTTGTTTACGATTATTTGTTAGATCGTTTAATAGTTGTAGGTTGGGGCTCTAACGCACCCATTTGGGAAGTTAGCCTTGGTGATGCTAGCGTTACGGTTTTAAGCAATACCAATCATTCAAACATTGATGGGATTGCCTTGGATCCATGTGGCAATTACTATGTCTCAGTTTGGGGAAATAATGCCATTTATCAATACAATTCGGATTTTAGCATTCCACAAGTGTTGACGCTCGGACAGAACCAGCCAGCTGATATTTTTTACGAGTCAAATAACCAAGTTTTAGCCGTTCCAAACTCAGGTAACAACAGCGTCAATTTTATATCGATTAATTGCAACCCTTCAACTGTTTTAGAAAATGCGTTTGAAAAATTTTCTCAATCTGATGAACAACTTATTTTTAATGACCTTCATGAAAAAGTGTTGTACAATGAACTGGGGCAAGAACTGTGGAGAGGTAAGCAAAGTCAACTGTATATAGGAAATCTAAAGACTGGGGTTTACATTTTAAAAGGCACAAACTGGTCTCAGAAAGTGTTCATTCCATGACCAACCCTCCCTTAGCGGAGCGCATGCGCCCGCAGCTACTGGAAGAATACATTGGTCAGCAACACCTTGTTGGTCCCAAAGGGGTATTGCTAAAAACACTGCAAAACAAACTCATCCCTTCTATTATTTTTTGGGGACCTCCGGGTGTGGGCAAAACAACCTTAGCAAACATCATTGCCAATCAGCTTGGCAGGCCTTTTTATACCTTAAGCGCCATTAATTCTGGTGTAAAAGAGGTTCGTTCTGTTATTGAAAAAGCAGGGTCTTTAGGATTATTTGGTAAGGATACACCCATACTATTCATCGATGAGATTCATCGTTTCAGCAAAGCACAACAAGACTCACTTTTAGGAGCTGTGGAGAAAGGAGTTATTACACTTATTGGTGCTACGACAGAAAATCCTTCTTTCGAAGTAATTTCTGCTTTACTTTCTAGGTGTCAGGTGTATGTTTTAGAACACTTGCAAAAAAAGGAATTGATCAGTCTGTTGCATCAAGCCATAGAAAAAGACTCACAGCTACAGAAGAAAGATATTAAACTGAAAGAAACCGATGCCCTGCTACGTATTTCGGGGGGTGACGCCCGTAAACTGCTCAATATATTTGAAGTAATTATTAATACAACGAATGAGGCTGAAATTTGCATTACAGATGAGTTAGTAAAAGAAAGTAGCCAACAAAACCTTGCCCTATACGATAAAACAGGAGAACAACATTACGATATTATATCTGCCTTCATTAAATCCATCAGAGGATCCGACCCCAATGCGGCAGTGTATTGGTTAGCAAGAATGGTGGATGGCGGAGAGGATGTGAAATTTATTGCCCGCAGAATGATCATTGCGGCATCTGAAGACATCGGAAATGCCAACCCTACCGCTTTAGTAATGGCCAATAATTGTTTTCAGGCTGTGAGTGTAATCGGCTTTCCAGAGGCAAGAATTATACTATCACAATGTGCCATATACCTCGCTTGCTCTAATAAGAGCAATACCAGCTATCAAGCCATAGGAAAAGCACAACAATTGGTTAAACAAAGTGGGAGTTTAGCCGTTCCTTTACACCTGCGCAATGCTCCAACTGATCTTATGAAAGAACTAAATTATGGGGCTGATTATCAATATGCCCATAATCAAAAAGGCAACTTTAGTCAACAAGAGTACCTTCCCGATGAATTAACAAATACTTGCCTCTATGACGCAGGGAACAATCCTAAGGAAAATCAATTTCGTTCATTTCTAAAAGAACGATGGAAAGACAAATATGGATATTGACATATATAACTTCCTAAATTTATTTGTTTTACATCAGCTCATTCATTTTGTATATTTGTACCATGAAAAAAATCATACAATTTCTCGTTATACTCCCTTTAATCGGCTTTGCACAAAGCTGGGTTCCAGCTACTCCTTTCCCTTTTGATGGAGTACATCATCCCATCACTTTTGCAAATGACTCCTTTGCTTATGTGATAAGCGGAAGTAATACCAGTAATGTGTACAAATACACCAAATCCAGTGATAGCTGGACACAACTGGCTAATTTCCCAGGAGGAAACAGGGGTTATGCTTATGGCGTTGCTATACACAACAAAGCCTATATGGGTTTTGGGTCTGATCAGTTTTCAAACTACTACAACGATTGGTGGGAGTTTGACATGACTACCGAAAGCTGGAGCCAACTGGCTTCTTTGCCGGGCCTTGGCAGAAACCATCCAGCTATGGTGGCTACCTCCGACAAAATTTTTATGGGCTGTGGCAGTAGTGACATGGGAAATTTTAACGATTGGTGGGAATATGATGTCGCTTCTGATAGTTGGACTCAAAAACCTGATTTACCAAGCTACACTCGACACCATCCCTTTTATTTTGGCATTGATAATGAAGTTTACGTAGGCTTTGGACATGGATCCAACCCAGATGCTAACGGATATTATATATATAAAGACTTCTACAAATACCTTCCTACTAACGACCAGTGGATTCAGTTAAATGATTTTCCTTCGGAGGCAAGGGTAGCAGGGACGCAGTTTAGCTACAACGGAAAAGGGTATGTGCTTAGCGGTGATGGTGACAACCATCAATCGCTTGACAGTGGCGAATTTTGGGAATACGAACCCAGCACAGACCAATGGACCCAACTACCCTCCCACCCCGGAAATGCAATTTGGGCTCCAGGCTGCTTTGTCATAGGTTGTGATCTTTATTTTTTATTAGGACAAGACAATAACACCACCCCTGGAACCTTGGTTTCCAATATTTATACATACAAACTAAGTCAAGATTGTGGCTGCATGGACCCCAACGCAGTTAATTTTTCGGCTCAAGCCATTTATGAGGATGGTTCTTGCTGCTATGTGGCGGGTTGTTTGGATCCGTATGCCATTAATTATAATGCATCTGTATGCTTTGAAGATAACTCTTGTATTTACCCTGTTTTAGGATGCGATAATCCAAACGCTGCTAATTACAATGCCAATGCCAATACCACTTCTTGTGTGGGTGGTGTTTTAGACAATAATTTTTCGTCTGGCGGATATTTCTACGGCGACCAGCACCTTTTGCTCGATGTGTATGAAGCCTGTGTTATCAAGTCGGCCTTTTTTGAAGCTGAAATAAGCAACACCATTACTTTTGAACTTAGAGATGCCAACGGAAATGTGCTGGATGACACTACACATACAGTATCTCCGGGAATGCAACAGTTAACGCTAAATTTTGACTGTCCAGTAGGTACTGACTTGCAATTAGGCACAAGTGCCGATAATACCGGTCTTTTTAGAAACAATACAGGTGCAAATTATCCCTACGATATTGGCGGTGCATTGAGCATTACCGAATCCAGTGCAGGTGTAGCAGGATACTATTACTACTACTACAACATTGAAGTGGAAATCGGCTGTATTGGTG
>CBFIDX010000025.1:0-30806 GCA_965661505.1 Flavobacteriales bacterium
GGTGAAGTGATGTACAGTGAATCACTAGAAGATTTCCAAGGGTATTATGAAAAAGGAATTGATTTGAGTGAAAAAGCCAAAGGTGTATATTCTGTAGAGATTACCACAAAAACCGGAGGAATCAACAAGAAGATTATTCTTCAGTAAGTTAAACGCTTATTTTGATAAAGAGACCCGGGAATTGTTTCGGTTCTTTTTTTACATGGCCTCATCTTTTTTTTTAATTTTATAGAATGAAAACATATTTTATCAAAAATATGGTGTGCGACAGATGCACAATGTTGGTGAGAAAGATTTTTAATGACTTCAAAATCAAAGAGATAGAATTAGGAAAGGTAAGTGTTTTGAAAAATTTGTCATTCCATCAGGAAAAAATAGTTTATGACCAACTAGAGAAAAGTGGATTCGAAGTTTTAGCTGATAAAAATTCAATAATAATTAACAATATTAAATCCATCATAATTGATCATTTACAAAGTGCTTAACCAACCAAACTAGAAATCAAAGACTTAATTGAATCTAAACTTAATTATAGTTACGCTCATCTGAGTAGATTGTTTTCTAAACATGAGGGTAATACAATCAAAAAATATTTTATTAATCAACAAATTTTAAAGGCACAGGAGTTGCTTTCTTACGATGAGCAAAGTATAAAGCAAATAACATTTCAAGCTGGTTTTAACAGTGTCGCTCACTTTAGCAGAACATTTAAAAGGTATTGTGGTGTTTCTCCAAGCCATTTCAAAACAAGATCTTTTACAAGAATTCCTTTAGATAAATCGATATAAATCATCACTTGGCTTAAAAATATCAAAATGTAATTCCATAATTAGCTTATATTTGAAAAAAATAGTTTCATGATGAAGAAACAAATTACCCTAATTCTTATAATTTTCAGTAGCTATGCTTTTTCTCAAACACATAGCATAGATCAAGTTTTTATCAATCTTACAGATGATTGCAATGTCAGTGATTTTTATGGAAATACATTCTATAATGCCTATGACACTTTAGACATCAGCTGGCAAATTATTGAGAGTACTATGCCTAGTCAGTGGAGTTTTTCAAATTGTTTCCCAAACTGTTACAACCCTGGCGTAACTTATGGAACAAATAATTTTCTTCCAAATTCTCAACAGTATTTAAATTGTCATTTTTATCCTAACAATACTGCTGGGACGGGTATAGTAAAAATGGAAATTGTTACAAATCAACAATTCATAGATACAGTTACTTGGATAGGTGTTGCCACCTCAAGTGCTTCAATTGATGAAGGTATTTACGATCCGAAAAGTAATAGTGAATTGATGATTTTTGATGTAACTGGCAAAAGAATCGATGATTTTTTAATCAATAAGTTAAATATTGTCATTTATGCCGATGGCAAAGTTGAAAAGTTTATAAAATATGAATAAGTCCATCACTTTTCAGATTGCATTCATAGTATCATTTTTTTTGTTTCAATCATCAGTTTCAATTTCACAACCTAATTTAGATAAAAAAGTTGTGAGTGCCTCATTTAAAGTTCTTGGAAATTGTGAAATGTGTAAAAAGAAAATTGAGGGTGCGGTATTAAAACTTAAAGGTATTAAGAAAGTGAACTGGTCTCAGGAAAACTTGTTATTAAGCGTGAAATTCAACTCAGCAAGAGTGCAGTTAGTTGAAATCAAACAGGCTATTGCAAAAGCTGGTTACGATACAGATAACTTTAAAGCGTCAGATGAAGCATATAACAACCTGCACTATTGTTGCAAATACGATCGAAAACTATGATTAGAGTCACACTTTTGTTTTTTACACTTTTATCATCAACTTTTTGTTATTCACAGGTTGATATAAATTTAATACTGAATCATCAGTTCAACGGACAACCATTTTTATATTCACAAGATTATCAAGATGAAAATGGAAATACAATAAATATTTCTAGGCTACAGTATTATGTCTCATCAATAGAAATCACACATAACTCAGGAGTTAACTCGCCTCTTTCAGATGTTTATGTTCTAGCCAATGGTAATGTTAGTAATTATTATCTTGGAAATTTCAATATAAATAATGTTGAAAAATTGGAGTTTGATTTGGGTGTTGATTATGATGCTAATCATGGAAACAGTAGTAATTACTCATCACAACACCCATTAGGACCGCAATCACCACTAATGGATTGGGGTTGGCCTGCTGGTTACTTTTTCTTAGTGATCGATGGTACTATAGACGACAATAATGATGGAATACCAAATAAGTCGTTTCAACTGCGTGCATTAGGCGATAATATGCTTCAAGATGTAGATTATCTCACTAATACTTACAATCAAAATAACAATACAATCAATCTCATTTTAGACGTAAATATTAACAGTTGGCTTAGTGGAATCGATTTAATTAATGCTGGAATAGATCATAGCGGTAGCGCTAACAATCTTTTAATGTGTAACAACACCACTACAAATCAAGTCTTTCAACCGTCTAATTTGACAAGTTTATCAGATAAAATTGAAATTATCGACATTACTACTGATTATAATTTTAAATATGCACCTACAATAAATTATAGTTTAAATAAAAACTCAGAATTTAATTTGAAGATAATTAACTCTAATGGTCAGTTAGTTCTTGAATCTGATAATGTTGGCTTTGAAGGAAACTATTTTGTGAGAAAAGAACTTCAAAGTGGTTTTTATTTTGCTATATTTTACAATCAAACGCATTCATACAAACATAAATTTATTGTCACAAGGTAGAAATGAGGTATAAAAAGCTCATTTTTGTTCTCCTTCTACTCATTTTTTATTCTTTTAAAGAATTCGATTTAAGATTTCCAGAAGATTTCCCTGAACCTTACGTTCCTGAGCACAATGAATTAACTGATGCTAGAATAAAATTGGGTGAAAAGCTTTTTTTTGAGAAGGCATTAAGTAGGGATTCTACAATTTCATGTGCTACATGCCATAATCCAAGCTTTGCTTTTACTGACAGAAAAACTAAAGCTGAGGGAATAAATGGTAGCTTTTTAGATCGAAACACGCCCACGCTAACCAATGTTGCGTATAACAAAATGTTTTTGCTCGATGGAGTAAATCCTTCTTTAGAAAACCAGGCCCTAGTACCTTTTCACGAGAACAGAGAATTTGACCTTCATATTTTAATAGCCGCTGATAGATTGTCGAATGATTCTGATTATGTTAATCTAGCTATGCTCGCTTACAGTACAAAGCCTAACCCACATGTTATCACAAGTGCGTTAGCCTCTTATCAACGAACTTTAATAAGTAAAAACTCAAAATATGACGGATACATCAACAAAGAATTAGATTTGACCGAAGAAGAAATACATGGAAAAAAAATATTTTTTGATAAGCTTTATTGCTCAGAATGCCATTCTGGATTTAACTTTACCAATAACCACTTAGCAAACAATGGTCTTTATGATATTTATGAAGATTCAGGACGCATAAGATTAACAGGAAACATTGATGATAGAGCTATTTTTAAAGTGCCATCATTGAGAAATATCGGAATAACTTATCCTTACATGCATGATGGTAGTATAAAATCACTAAAGGAAGTTGTCTATCATTACATGTCTGGCGGGAAAAATCACGAAAATAAAAGCAATATTATTAAACCATTTTCTTTAAAAGAAAAAGAAATTGATAACCTGATCTCATTCCTACATACTTTAACAGACTCAACATTTATAAACTCATTCGAAAGATCGAACTAAGAACAATTAGTCTCATTAAAAAGAAATCTGACTAACAGAAGGGGCTTATTTATTTAATATTTATGTTTCTCTATGCAGTTCTATCATTATAGAGTTTAAAAATTAAACCGCTCTCTGCATAACATCTTTTCCAAAATATCCTAAACGATCAGTGTAAAAGTGGTAAATGTGATTGGAGAAGTAGTACGCACAGAGAACTTAGAAGAGTTCACAGGTCAATACACTAAAATTTGAGATTACTACTGAAAAAGGAGGAATCAATAAGAAGATTGTTCTTCAGTAACAAAACCAATTTTTAAATAAGAGCTCTGATGCTTTAAATCAGGGCTCTTATTTTTTCTTAAAGATTGCATCAAGAATGGTGTTGATCCCTTTAAAACCATAAAAGAACACTCCAATAATGCTTATTCCGGCACCAATGAGGTATAAATTACTGTCTTGCTGAAAGCCTTTAGAAAGCGATAAAGCTGCCGTGAAAATGAACAACATTGCAACTGAAACCCACATTACGCCATTCGCTAATTTTTCCTTATCCATTGAATTTTTCTAATGCAGCTCTAACACTGCCGTGTTTTTTTAAAAGTTGATTTGCTAACTTATACTCTATTCCTGTTTTCTCCATGATCATTAAAGTTCCTCTGTCTACTAGTTTGTTATTGCTGAGTTGCATATCAACCATTCGGTTTCCTTGTATTTTTCCAAGCTTAATCATTAAACTAGTTGAGATCATGTTTAGAATAAGCTTTTGCGCTGTTCCTGCCTTCATGCGGGTACTTCCTGTAACAAATTCAGGCCCTACCACACATTCTATAGGGTGATTAGCAATTGCAGCTAGTTTAGAACCTTCATTGCAAGTAATGCATGCGGTCAGTATTTCACGAGCGTTACATTTTTCTATTGCTCCAATCACATAAGGGGTTGTCCCAGAAGCTGCTATTCCAATGACCGAATCGTTTTTCTTTAAATGAAATTGCTGTAAATCTTTCCATCCACCGTTTGGGTCGTCTTCTGCAAACTCTACTGCTTTTCTAATAGCAGTGTCGCCTCCAGCAATTATACCTACGACAAGCCCATGTTCTACCCCGAAGGTGGGTGGACATTCAGAAGCATCAACAATGCCAAGCCTACCGCTTGTTCCTGCGCCGATGTAAAACAATCGTCCACCATTTTTCATTCGATCAAAAATGCGATCAACAACGTTTTCAATATCAGGAATAACTTCCTGAACACAATCAGCTACACTTTTGTCTTCTTGGTTGATGTTTACTAAGAGTTCATTGGTTTCCATCTTTTCCAGATGATCATATTTTGAAATAGACTCAGTAGTTTTTTTCATCTAGATAGCAGGATATTTTCTAGGATTTGCTTCTTGCATAATAGCGTACACTTTTTCTACAATGTCATCAGCATTGGGTTTTGAAAAATAATCACCATCTTCTCCATAAGCTGGCCGATGTGCTTTTGCGGTTAAGGTTTGTGGTTCACTATCAAGGAAGAAAAAACCTTTTTGTTCTTCCATTACTTTTTGCAACATAAACGCAGTTGCTCCACCTGGTACGTCTTCATCTACAAACAATACTCTGTTGGTTTTTTTAAGGCTTTCAACAATGACATGTCCTGTGTCAAAAGGCAAAAGAGATTGTACGTCAATGATTTCCGCTTGAATATCAATTTTAGCTAATTCTTGAGTAGCCTCATTAACAATTCGCCATGTTGAACCGTAAGTGACAATGGTAATGTCTTTTCCTTCTTTTGTTACTTCAGGAATACCAAGTGGTGTTTTTATCTCGGCAAGATTTGTAGGCATTTTTTCCTTTAATCGGTAGCCATTCAAGCATTCAATGACCAATGCAGGTTCATCAGCGCTCATTAAGGTGTTGTAGAACCCTGCCGCCTTGGTCATATTTCTAGGTACTAAAACATGCATTCCTCTAAGTCCATTTAAAATCATTCCCATGGGGGAGCCAGAATGCCAAATTCCTTCCAGTCTGTGACCTCTGGTTCTTATTATTAGCGGTGCTTTTTGTTGTCCTTTTGTTCGATAATGCAAAGTGGCTAAATCATCTGATAACCCTTGAAAGCAGTAAAGCAAATAATCTAGGTATTGGATTTCTGCAATAGGACGAAGTCCTCTCATTGCCATTCCAATGCCTTGACCTAGTATGGTGGCCTCTCGAATTCCAGCATCTGCAACACGTAGTTCGCCATATTTTTCTTGCATTCCTTCAAGCCCCTGATTGACGCCTCCAATCTGCCCGCTATCTTCTCCAAAAATTAGGCATTCGGCATTCTTTTGCAATAGTTGATCAAAATTTTCTTTTAAAATAAGGCGCGCATCAACTTCTTTCGTGTCAATAGAGTAGGTAGGTTTTACTTCTTTGTTCTTAGTGGCAGCCCAAACGGATTCGCTGTATAGATGTGAGTTATAGCGATCTTGATTTTCAAGTTCCCAGTTTTTTAGCAACTGTTTTAATTGCCTTTTTGCTGGACCATCTTCATTACGGCAAAGGCGTAGCGCTTTACGGATAGAAGTAAAAATATTTTTTCGATGTGGATTTAGTTTAGCATCAAAATCTAATTTTTCTTTTATTGGCTTGATGAAAACACCATTTTCGGATTCGTCGATTAGTTGACCTAAGACAGATGTAGCCAATGCTAATTCTGAAGCTATAGGAGCTTGGTACGCTTTCCAAGCAGCGTTTTTTTCTTTCGAAACTTTTTTCTTAGCCGTTTTTCGGATTTCTTCTAGTTCATCTTTAGTAGAAACGTTATTGCTAACAATCCACTCTTCAAACATTTTAATACAATCAAAATCATCTTCCCATTTAAGCCGCTCTTTGCTCTTGTACCTCTCGTGTGATCCAGAAGTAGAATGTCCTTGAGGTTGGGTCATTTCAACAACATGTATCAAGACTGGAACGTGTTCTTTTCTTGCTATTTTTTCAGCTTTTTCGTAAGCGTTAATAAGTGCGGGATAATCCCACCCTTTAACTTTGATAATTTCAAACCCATCGCTTTTTTTATCTCTTTGAAAGCCTTTTAAAATTTCTGAAATATTTTCTTTAGTAGTCTGATGTTTGCTGTGAACAGATATTCCGTATTCGTCATCCCAAACAGAAATAATCATTGGAATTTGTAGTACGCCAGCAGCATTAATAGCTTCAAAGAAATGACCTTCTGAAGTAGATGCATTACCAATGGTTCCCCAAGCAATTTCGTCTCCATTATTGGAAAACTCTTTCCAAGTTGATAAATCGTTGTTTTGTCGATAAATTTTAGATGCTTGTGCTAAGCCAACAAGTCGAGGCATTTGACCAGCAGTACAGGAAATATCGGCAGCTGAGTTGTATTGCTCCTGAAGGTTTTTCCAGCTACCATCTTTATTTAACGACTGGGTAGAGAAGTGAGCTACCATCTGCCGTCCTCCTGACTGTGGTTCGGCTGAAACGTCAGCATGTCCATAAAGAGCAGCGAAGAATTGTTGAACACTCATAAGCCCCTTAGCCATCATAAATGTTTGATCTCGGTAGTATCCCGAACGGAAATCTCCTTTTCGAAAACTTCGAGCCATAGCAATTTGTGCTAGTTCCTTCCCATCTCCAAAAATTCCAAAACTTCCTTTTCCACTTAACACTTCTCTACGACCCATCAAGCTGGTTTCTCTACTTTCACAAACAATACGGTAATCGTTTAAAACTGCTGCTTGGAAATCTTCAAATGAAATATCGTTTTTTTCTTCTGTTTTTGCACTCATAGATGATAGCTTTACGCCTTGCGAAATTAAGAAAAATAAGGGGCTTTCAGAAACGTTGTTTTTTTTGGCCCTCTTTAACTCTTTCCCCCCTTTAAAAAGAGTTAAAAAGTAGTATGTCAGCGATGACTAGAATGCCAAAAATGACTGAAGCTACTCCGTTGGTAGTAAAAAAGGCAAGGTTAATTTTACTCAAGTCATTATACTTTATTAAGGAGTGTTGATAGATCAATAATACTGAAAAAATAGATAATCCAATCCAGTATAAGTTTCCGAAATCATAAAAAATCGCTGAATATAATAGTGCGAAAAAAGTGATGAGATGAAAAAACTTTGAGAGATGAAGTGCTTGTTTTTTTCCTAACCAAACAGGAACTGAATGTAGTTTTTGTTCTTTATCAAAAGACTGATCTTGCAGAGAATAGATGATGTCAAAACCACCTACCCAAAATAATACCGCAATAGAAAATAAAATAGGAAGAACATTAAATTGTGCAGTTACAGCCAGATAAGCTCCTAAGGGTGCTAAGGATAATCCCAATCCAAGTATTAGGTGACATAATGCTGTAAACCTTTTGGTATAGCTGTAGCCTAAAATAGTAAGTAATGCAATGGGCGAAAGATAAAAACACAGTTTGTTGATGAAAAAAGTGGTAATGATAAAGAAAACAGCATTAAGAATAACGAAAAACAATGCAGACTGAGCCTTGATGGATCCATTAGGGATTTCTCTTACGCTTGCGGTTCTAGGATTTTTCAGATCAACATCCCTATCAATGTAGCGGTTGAATGCCATAGCGGCAGACCTTGCAAAAATCATACATAAAGTAACCAGTATTAATAGCTGTGCATTAAAAGGCTCTTGGCTCTGATTATATCCTAGAAAAAAACCGATTAAAGCAAAAGGCATTGCAAAAATGGTATGGCTAAATTTTATTAATGAAAGGTATTTTTTGAGGCTACTCATAGGCCAACAAATGTACGAAAAAACCCACTCTAAAAGAGTGGGTTTTTGTGCAGCCCATAGGAGAATCGAACTCCTGTTTCCAGGATGAAAACCTGGCGTCCTAACCACTAGACGAATGGGCCATTAAGAATGCTTTTATAGAAGCGGTGCAAATATAAATACTTTTGGATTTCTGGCAATATTCTAGGAAAAAAACTTGAATTATTTTTCTTTAGAGAAACGATACCCTAATCGCTTAGCAGTTTTCAACTTCATGTTATGACTCATTTCTTTGATTTGATGAAGCGTAACAATATTGACTTCATTAAACGGAGGAGTTGTAAGTTCAAAATCCATTGCAAATAAAACAGCCTCGTATAAAATAGTTTTTAAGGTTTCTTTGTCAATCACTGCATTCGGAAAATCATTAAACAAGAAATTTAGCTTTCCTTTTCCTTCCACAAAAAAGTGTTTTTCTTTGTTAATAAACATCCTTCCTACGAGGTGCCCTAGATCATTTACACGATTGTATTTAAAGCTGTCTGATAAAAAGTTGTACACATTAATAACCCCACAGTAAGCATTATATTCATTGTTTTTAGTGTAAGAATGGTTCCAAATATGATGGCTCTTATCAAACTGGAATGTATTACTATGAAAATGAAAAATCAATACATCTCCCGAAAACTGGAGTTCAGCTTCAAATGGGCCTTTGTCTTTGTACTCTATTTTAACATACTTGTCGATCGTATGCATTTGTTCATTTAATTCTTTAGCAATGTGCTCAAGTATGTTTTTTAAGTCTTCAAAAACAGCCTGTGTTATCCGATAAACTTCTTGCTTTGTAGTAGCTTTTTTACACAGTTTATCTATTAATTGAGTTTTCTTAGTCATTTAATAAGATTTAGCAAACAAAACTTTTTGTTTAGATATTTTACCACTGTAGATGCAAGCTCCTTCTTCAATTTTATTTCCCAATGGGATGCAGCGTATTGTTGCTTTTGTTTCTTCTTTTATATTTTGCTCCGTTTCTTTTGTTCCGTCCCAATGAGCATACACAAATCCAGCATCTTTATGTATGAGTGTTTTAAATTCTTCCCAATTTGCTGCATGATGCGTGTTTTTTTGTTGATGAGTAAGGGCTTTTTGATAAAGATTTTCTTGTATGCTATCTAAGAGATGACGAATCTTTATACTAAGTTCTGTAACTTGATATACTTGTTTTTCTAATGTGTCTCTGCGCGCAACTTCTACCGTATTGTTTTCTAAGTCTCTTGGGCCAAGAGCTATACGGATGGGCACTCCTTTAAATTCATATTCAGCAAATTTCCATCCAGGTTTGTGTGTGTCTCTACTATCGAATTTAACACTGATCCCTTTAGCCTCTAAATCTGCTTTTATTTTAAGCGCTTGTTCGCTGATTTGTGCTAGCTGCTCTTCTCCTTTGTAAATGGGTACAATAACCACTTGAAAAGGTGCTAGTTTTGGAGGTAATACCAGTCCATTGTCATCAGAATGAGTCATGATGAGCGCACCCATTAAACGAGTCGAAACACCCCATGAGGTTGCCCAAACATGTTCTTGTTTGCCTTCTTTACTTGTGAATTTGACATCAAATGCTTTTGCAAAATTCTGACCTAAAAAGTGAGAGGTTCCTGCTTGCAAGGCTTTGCCATCTTGCATAAGAGCTTCGATGCAGTAAGTTTCTAGGGCTCCAGCAAATCGTTCATTTTCACTTTTTAATCCTTGTATTACAGGCATGGCCATAAAGCGTTCAGCAAAAGTGGCATAAATATCAATCATTTGTTCTGTTTCTTGTATGGCCTCTGCCTTTGTTGCATGTGCTGTATGCCCTTCCTGCCAAAGGAACTCTGCTGTTCTTAAAAAAAGGCGAGTTCGCATTTCCCAGCGCACTACATTTGCCCATTGATTGACAAGTATAGGTAGATCCCGATAGGATTGTATCCACCCCCTGTAGGTATCCCAAATAATGGTTTCTGATGTAGGTCGAACGATTAACTCTTCTTCCAGCTTTGCCTCAGGATCCACAACGACTCCTTTTCCATCCTCGCTATTTTTTAGTCGGTAATGCGTCACAACTGCACATTCTTTTGCAAAGCCCTCTACATGATCAGCCTCTTTACTGAGGTATGATTTAGGGATAAAAAGGGGAAAATAAGCATTGACATGACCTGTTTCTTTAAACATTCTGTCAAGTTCCGCCTGCATCTTTTCCCAGATAGCAAATCCATAAGGTTTAATAACCATACAACCACGAACTCCTGAGTTTTCTGCTAGGTCAGCTTTAACTACCAATTCATTATACCATTTAGAATAATCCTCTGATCTTTTAGTGAAATCCTTTGCCATTTTTAAATCTGCTCCTTTGTTTGTAATTTTACGCTTTCAAAAGCGTTATCATTTACAAAACTAATCAATTAAACGATTAGACATGAACGAATAATTTGTATATTCATCTAAAGAAATTGAATTATGAAACAGCACTATTCTTTACTAGTATTACTTTTAGTTTTTTTAAGTTCTTGCGTTGTTATTGTAGACTCTACTAATGCTAACTTTCAAGATGAACTGTATTATTCTTCAGAAGAATATGCAGTAGAGGACGCAAAAGATGAGGTGGCCTATCAACAGTATTTAAAGGAAAATGAGGTTGAGGAGGAGAGCATTGCACACGAAGAAGAACTGTATGAAGAAGAGTTTGATTATGAGGACTGTTACGATTACTACTACACATCGCGTTTAAGAAGGTTTCACAGCCCACATCTAGGTTTTGGCTATTACAATAATTATTACACCAATTCTTTTTGGTATTCCAATAATCCTTACAATTTAGGAGTGAGTATTTATTACGGATACAATTTTTGGAACCCATGGTACGCAGATCCTTGGTATAACTATCATTTTGGATGGGGGTATCCTCATCACAATCCTTTCTATAACAGCCATTGGTCTTATTGGCACACTCATCACTATTCTCACTTTAATTATTATCCTACCTACTTTAACACCTATGATAATAATAGCGTGTATTATGGAGTTCGTCAGAATAATAATCAAGCAACACCTGAGGCATTTGCAAATCGCTATGAGAATGAAATAAAACAACGTAGGCCAAGTCGTACTGATTTTGTCGATGTTGAAAATTACAAAGCTGTTCAAGAAGGTAATAAGCATTACATTTCAAATAGTACTAAACCAGTAAGTAGGCCAAATGGAAATCCATCTTCGAAAGATAATGAGGCGTGGAAATCAAATTCCAATTCTAAAAAGCCTGTTTCTAATTATAAAAAACCAATAAGTAACAGGCCTAGTCCTGGATCAAGCGACTACAAAGTGCCAAGTAGACCAAAGCCTAACAACAGGGGCAACAATGGCGCAACACGCCCTGCAAGAAACCCTAGTACATTTAAATCAAACTCTTCTCCTTCAAAAAGTAGAGGCGGTAGGAGTCCAAGATAAATCATACACAATGAAAAAAGCTATTTACCTTTTTGTAATAATCATTACTTCTTTTAATTCGTTAGCACAAACTGCTGAAGAGGCATTGTTGTTTTCAGATCAAGCCTATATAGGAACGGCTCGTAGTCATGCAATGGGCAACGCCTTTGGTTCGCTTGGAGCCGATATCACATCGCTCCACATTAATCCAGGAGCATTAGGTGTTTACAGGACCTTAAACATGTCTTTTACTATGGGTTTAGGTATGAGGGAAGTGACTGCATACCATCAAGGAAATCAAAGCGATGATTTGGCTGGTAACTTCAATGTTACTTCTTTCGGATTTGTTTCACCATTAAAAAGAAATCCATCTTCAGATTGGCGTCGTGTAAACTTTTCCTTTTCTTATAACAAGAATAATATTTTTAAATCTTCAATGGATGTAAGAGGCTTTAACGAAAACACCTCCCTTGTTGATGTTTTTCATGATTACGCTCAAGGGAAGTTTTACAACGCATATTCTCCAGAAGGAATGATTTATGAAAATGACTATTTAAATCCTTTTTACGAAAATGGAGCCTTTTGGGTTGATCTAATAGATCTTGACGCGGATGAATCGGGTAATTGGCTCGATAACGGGGAGTTTTACAGAGAGGTGATGGCGGGTCAAGATCAACGAAAAATAACAAACACTTCAGGATACATGGGTGAGTATCAATTTAGTTATGCTGGTTCTTATCAAGAGAATTTATACATAGGCGCTTCCTTAGGGATTTCAAGCTTAGATTATATAAAAGAAACTTATTATACCGAAAGTAACTTTACGGATACATCATCAACTGTAAAAGGATTTTATATGCTCGACGATTTGTATACTAAGGGTTTGGGTATCAATCTTAAAATAGGTGGTATTTACAGGCTAAACGATAAGTTTCGATTGGGTTTATCATGGCACTCACCAACCTTCTACAATATGCAGGACCAATGGCAGATGCAAATGAGTGCACAGCACGAATTGAATGATAGTTCCTATTCTTTCTCTTATACGTCTCCATATGGTTTGTATGATTATGAGCTTGTTACTCCTGTGAAAATCATTACCAGTGCTTCCTACATTATCGATAAAAAATTGGTGCTAAGTGGTGATCTAGAGTTTATAGATTACTCCTCCATGCGTTTAGATGGAGAGGATTACAATTATTTTGATCAAGAAAATCAAAAAATAAGTAATGTTTATAGCAATACCTACAATACTCGTTTAGGTTTAGAGCTAAATCTTTCACCAATTGTATTGCGTGCTGGTTATGCTAAATATGGCAATCCATTAGTAAACGAAAATGATGACGCACAAATTCTTTTGATTTCAGAAAATACGAATCAAGAGATTTATAGAAATGAGCGTCAAACTTGGTCAGTGGGATTAGGTAAAAGAAATAAATACAGCTACATCGACTTTGCTTATTCTTACTCAGAACAATCCTTAACTTCTTGGATGTACAACCCAAATTACATAGCGCCATCTAAGTTAATTAATTCGTACAATAATATTCTTGTTACCTTGGGTTGGAAGTTTTAATACAAACGATTTATACCTGCTTTTGCTTTTTGTTCTAAACTTTGTTCGTATTGGTGATCTTTCATGGATATACAATCTTCAAAGTAATATTTAGCTTTTGTGATGTTCCCTTTTTCCTCAAAAATAAGACCGATTTGTAAAGCAGATTTTGACGCATAAAACGCTCTATTGTGTCTTCCTAGGTCAATTGTTTTGTGATAGTTTTCAATAGCAAGAGAGGTTTCCTCAAGAGCGTCATATATTCGGCCTTTTCTATAAAAGTATTCAATTATAAAATGACCGTTTGAAAAAAACAAAGGATTTTCAATTTGATTTATTACACCAAAAGCCTCATTGTAATACCCTCCATCAAACAGAAGTCTAGCCTGTAGTAGATGTAGCTGTGGTTGAGTCTTCTTTTCAAATGACTCTTGTGCTTCTTTATCTGCACCAACCATGGTTGTTCCGAAGTAATAAATATTTGCTCTGGCTAGCTCGAAATTATCAATTTCTCCATTAAGTAAGTAATGCCAGCTGATGCGCATATAAGCAGATTTAATGTAATTTTTCCCATTAAAATGCTTCACATACTTGTCAAAGTGATGAATGGCATTTGGGTCAAGTTTATTTTGTTTGTACACCCCCATCAAATACTCAAGATACAAGAAGGGGTAATGAGCTTCGCTTTGTTTTCGGTTTTTAAGTATTTCTATGGCTAAATCATTTTTTCCAATTTTAGAAGCAATTCTGCAAGCAGCAAAATTTAATAATAGGTTGTCACTTTTTTGAATATCTCTTAGTATCTCTTGCAGTCCCTTGCGGTCATTTTGAAGGTTCATTTTTAGAAAGGAGTATAGAAAATAAGTTTCATCAAGTAAAAAACTATATTGATCGTTTTGTTTTAACTCTTCTATCAAAGATGCTAACTCACTCATTCCTTGATCGATACTTCCGTTCATGCCAATAATTGACAGTGTCCAGCTGTATTTGTCTGGCACACTACCTATTAGCGCGTGTAGTACGCCTAGGCCTTTTGAATTTGGTTTGAAATTGGGGAAAAGTTTTTGATTTTTTTGGAGTAATCTATAGGCCTTGTTTATATCTATTGCAGCAGATAAGTAATCTTTAAACTTGAGTTTGTTTGCTGCCCACTGAAGGTGGAACTCAGATTGACTATACAATACCCATGGAGAGTTGACATTACTACTCTTTAGCTTCTCAAGTAAATGGTTTTTTCTGTCGATTCCTTCTTCATAGTCGCTTTGTTCTTCACCAATTTGGATTTTTAAAAAGTAGATGTAGTTTTCTAACAGATAAGGAAGTCTATTTTTAGGATTGAGTTTTTTTTCTTTTTCTAATAAATTTTTACCGTTTTCAAATTTTAGATGGATGATGTCATTATATGCTTCTTTAAGGCTTTCATTCCATACATAGCTTGCTTGAATCTGCAAGCTGAAAAAACATAGAGTTATAATGAGAAATCGTTTCATAGAAATAAAAAAAGGATTCCTAAATTAAGAAATCCTTTTTAACTGTTTAGTTATGTGTCGAGAAATTAATTTTCTTGTTCTGATTCAGAAAAAATTTGTCCATCAACTAAAATTCTTCCACAATGCTCACAAACAATTACTTTTTTGTGGGCTTTAATATCTAACTGTCTTTGAGGAGGTATTTTGCTAAAACATCCGCCACAAGCATCACGCTCTACAGAAACAACTGCTAGTCCATTTCTTGCGGCAGTTCTAATTCTTTTGTAGGCCGATAACAGTCTGTCGTCAACCACTTTTTCAGCTTCAGTAGATTTTTTTAGAAGATTTTTTTCGTCCTTTTCAGTTGCATTAACAATTGAATCGAGCTCTTTTCTTTTTTCTTCTAAAACCTCATTTCGCTCATTAATTGTTTCTTCTATAGCTGACTTAGTTTCGTTTAACAACTCGATTTTTGCATTTGCATCACGAATTTTCTTTTCCGCTAGTTCCACCTCAAGGTTCTGGAACTCAATTTCTTTATTAAGAGAGTCGTACTCTCTATTATTTTTTATGTTGTCTAGCTGCTTGCTGTATTTCGATATTAACGCTTTTGCTTCGTCAATAGCTATTTTTCTTCCAGAAATAAATTCCTCTCTTCCAGCAATGTCATCATTTACCTTGTTTACCCTTGTTTGTAAACCTTGTATAACATCTTCTAAATCTTGAACCTCAAGCGGTAATCCACCTCTAACAGTTCTTAAATTATCGATTTCAGAGTCAATTATCTGTAATTGATGTAGTGCTCTTAGTTTATCCTCTACAGAAAACTCTTTTTTTGTTGCGGTTTTTTTTGCCATGTCCTACAAATAGTTGATGGGGTTTGTATTATGTACTGATAAATGGGCTGCAAATTTAGGAAAATTTTCTTTAAGAATCTCTTGAATTAATTCTGAGGTGAATTGTTCACTTTCATAGTGACCTATATCAGCTATAATAAGCGAGTCCTCAGCATCAAAGAAATCATGATATTTAACATCTGCTGTAATAAATACATCGGCTTGTTGTCGTTTCGCATTTGCTAGTAAAAAACTTCCCGAACCTCCACAAACAGCAATCGTTTGCACCTCTTTTTTATGAATATGCGTATGCCTGATGCAATCTGTTTTCATTTTTTCTTTAACGAATGTTAAAAAAAGTTGACTATCCATGGGCTTTGCTAATCTACCAATCATGCCAGATCCAATATTCTGATGCCTATTTTCTAAATGAAAAATATCGTGAGCAACCACTTCGTAAGGGTGTGCTTTTCGCATTGCATTTAGGATGTTTTTTTGAAGATGTGAAGTGAAAATGACTTCAATTTTCACTTCTTTAACACTAGTTAACTTTCCTCTTTCTCCTGAAAAAGGGTTGCTTTTTTCATTTCCTTTAAATGTTCCCTCTCCAACACTGTTAAAGGTACAGTAGTCGTAGTTTGCTATGGAGCCAGCACCCGCTTCACAAAGGGCTGTTCTTATTTTTTCGGCATGATCAATTGGGGAATACACCACCAATTTTTTTAAATGGCCATTTTTTGGGGCTAAGATGCGGCAGTCTACCAAGCCTAATCGCTCACATATTTTCTTATTTACTCCCTCATAAACATTGTCAAGATTTGTATGAATTGCGTAAATAGCAATGTTGTTTTGAACCGCTTTTATGATGATTCGTTCAATGTAATTTTTACCATTTAGCTGTTTTAGACCTTTAAAAATAATGGGATGATGACAAATAATAAGTTCACACCCTTTTTCAATTGCTTCGTCCACAACAGCTTCAGTACAGTCTAAGCAAATTAATGCTTGTGTTACTTTTTGGGAGTGATTGCCAATAATCAATCCAGCATTATCATACCCCTCCTGTAATTCTAGAGGAGCAAATGTTTCTAAAAAACGAGTTATTTTACTTATGTCCATGCCTCAAAAATAAGACATAATATTTTTACCTTTGGTGAGATGATTTTACTAAGAATGCTTTTTTTACCTTTTTCCCTAATCTATGGGTTAATTATCTGGATAAGAAATAAGTGTTTTGATTGGAAATTATTTAAATCTAATACTTATGATTTTCCTCTGATTGCTGTGGGCAATCTATCTTCTGGAGGAACGGGTAAAACACCGCATGTTGAATACCTTTTGTATTTATTAAGTGAATATCCTCACAAAGCAACGCTAAGTCGAGGTTATGGAAGAAAATCCAAGGGTTATAAAATCGTTGATAGTCACGCTTCTGCTACACTAGTGGGTGATGAGCCATTACAATACGCTAAAAAGTTTGAGGACGTTATTGTTGCTGTTCATGAAGATAGAGTTAAAGGAATAGCCCAGCTTAAGCAAGAAGGCGTTGATTTAGTGTTTTTGGACGATGCTTTTCAGCACAGAAGCGTAAAGCCTGGCCTCAATATATTGTTGACTACTTATAGTAAGCTGTACATCAATGATTTTTTATTGCCAATAGGAACTCTTAGAGAAGGAAAAGCAGGGGCACAAAGAGCTGACATTATTGTTGTTACCAAATCGCCTAAGGCATTTTTACCCGTTGATAAAAAAAGATTAGTTGAGCAATTGTCTCCATGGCCTCATCAACACTTGTGTTTCTCTTATTACGATTATGCTGATCCTGTTTATCTTTTCAAAGGAGAAAAAGTTTCTTTACAAGAACAGCAAATTGTGTTATTAACAGGTATTGCAAATGCTCAGTCAATTAAAGATTACTTGATAGGTAAGGTGGCTTTAGTAAACCACTTGAAGTATAAGGATCATCATCAGTATACAAGAAGTGATATCAAAAAGATATTGAGCGTTTGGGAGTCGGTAAAATCCTCCAATAAATTACTTTTAACAACAGAAAAGGACGCTATGCGACTTCACGAATATAAAGACCTATTACAGGATATTCCAATTTGTTTTTTGCCTGTAAATGTTCGCTTTCACGAAAAGGATAAATTTGATAATTTAGTATTAGAATATGTTAGAAAAAATAAAAGAAACAGCTGATTTCATTCGGAATAAAACACATTTTAATCCAGAAATTGGTATCATTTTAGGTACAGGGCTAGGAGGTTTGGTAGCAGAAATAAATGTATTGCATTCACTGGACTACAAAGACATTCCAAATTTCCCCCTTTCAACAGTAGAAGGACATAGCGGAAAACTTATTTTAGGCGAACTTTCAGGAAAGAAGATTGTAGCAATGCAAGGCCGCTTTCATTTTTACGAAGGGTATTCTATGGAAAAAGTTACTCTCCCTGTAAAGGTAATGCATCAATTAGGTATTAAAAAGCTTTTAGTTTCCAATGCTAGTGGAGGGGTTAATCCTGATTATGAGGTAGGAGATTTAATGATTGTTAATGATCACATTAACCTCATTCCAAACCCCTTAATTGGTAAAAATATTGATCAATTGGGCCCAAGGTTTCCAGACATGAGTGAACCCTATGATAAAGAGCTTATTAAGAAAGCACACAAAATAGCAGACGAAAATAAATACAAAGTACATGAAGGCGTATATGTTGCTGTTACCGGTCCTTGTTTAGAAACTCCAGCTGAATACCGTTTTATACGTATTATCGGAGGTGATACAGTGGGCATGTCAACTGCTCCAGAAGTAATTGTTGCAAGGCATATGAAAATACCCTGTTTTGCTATATCTGTTGTCACTGATTTAGGATCAGAGGGAAATATTAAAGAAACTAGCCATGCAGAAATTCAGGCCGTAGCTGAAAAATCCGAACCCAGGTTAACACATATTATCTCGGAACTTGTTTCTCGTATTTAAACAGATACTAGTTTATTATCGTTATAAAATTACTTACTTTTAAAAACTAAATCATTGATTATGAAAAGAGCACTTATCGCATTTATTTTATTTCCTTTTTTGGGCGCAGCACAAAGTCAGCTCAACACCTCTTTACTTTTTCATTGGATGGATTCAACAATTATAGGCACTTCCTTATACAACAACGCTTACAATGAAGTTTGGGGCATGGTTTATAACAACAAGGAATTTGCAGTTATTGGGTCAACAGATGGAACGCATATTTTTGATGTGACAAACCCCTCTGCATCAACACAAGTTGCCTACATTCCGGGTGCAGATCAAGGAGCAGCAATTGTTCACAGAGATTATCACGATTTAGACGGATACTTATACATTGTTTGTGACGAGGGTTCCAGTACATTGCAAATAGTTGATGTTTCTGATTTGCCAAATTCTTTTAATGTCGTTTACGATTCTGACACAATCCTAAAACGTGCCCATAACATTTTTATCGATGAAGCAACAGCTCACCTATACGTTTGTTCTGAAAAAAAGGCAGGTATAGGCAATAATTTCAATGCTTTGCATATTTATGACCTCAGTAATCCAGCTTTACCATCGCATCATTACACCTACAATGACGTTGGCCACGTGCACGATGCTTTTGTGAAAAATGACACTGCATTTTTAAACTGTGGGAATGAAGGTCTTCGCATAGTCGATTTTAGCATGGTTGGACCATTGATAACAACGGTACACAATGAGTTAGGCAGCCTTACTTCCTACCCAGATGCAGGCTACAACCATTCTGGATGGCCAACAGCAGATGGAAATTTCTATGTTATGGCTGACGAAAATCATGGACATGAAATGAAAATACTAGATGTTACCGATTATAGTAACCCAGTAGTAGTATCCACCTTTTTCTCTGGTTTAAATGCTGATGAGTCCATGCCCCATAACCAGATAATTCATGAAAATTATGTGTACACTGCCCATTACCATGATGGCTTATATGTGCATGATATCACGGATCCTCTCAACCCTGAATTGACCGCCTTTTACGATACTTTTGATCCCACCCACTATAGTAGCTATATGGGAGCATGGGGTGTTTATCCTTTTTTGCCATCTGGTAATGTTTTGGTTTCAGATATGCAAACTGGACTATATGTTTTTGAGATAGACTATAACGGTACAACGGATATAAAGAATCAAAAAAAGACCAGTAGCCTGCTTTTTCCAAACCCTTCCAATGGTTTACTTACAACACACTTAAGCACTATTAATAATTTACAAGTGTATGATTTGAGTGGGAAGTTGGTACATGTTTCAAAATCGATAAAAAATGAAGCCATTGACTTAACTTTTTTACCTTCTGGTTTTTACACAATTCAGTTAGAAGTTAACAAGGAATTGTTTCATCAGAAGTTAATCATAGAATAATTTTTTAATAATCTTTTGTGGAATAGAAAAAGGATTGTAAATTTGCCAACCGATTTAAGGAAAGTAAGATGAAAAGAACATTTCAACCATCCAACAGAAAAAGAAGAAACAAACATGGTTTTCGTGAGCGCATGGAATCAGCTAATGGCCGAAAGGTATTAGCTAGCCGTAGAGCTAAAGGAAGAAAGCGATTGACAGTGTCTGACGAACCAAGACACAAACGTTAATGTTTATTAAAAAATATATTTGAGGTGTTACCAGTGGTAACACCTTTTTTTTGTGCAAGATTCTGTTAAAAAAACATTCTTTTTTGTTAATAGTTTAAAAGAACTGTCTTAAATCAAAAACCGCAAATCATTTAAATTCGCAAAGATTCAACTTTGATATTATGCCGAAAGATAACTCCATCAAATCAATACTTTTAATAGGAAGTGGACCCATTATTATTGGACAAGCCTGTGAGTTCGATTACTCAGGTTCGCAAGCTGCACGTTCCTTAAGAGAAGAAGGTATTGAGGTTTCTCTAATAAACTCCAATCCAGCAACAATAATGACTGATCCTGTAATGGCTGATCATGTTTATTTGAAGCCATTAACAGTAGAGTCTATCATTGAAATATTAGAAGAAAGAGAGATTGATGCAGTTTTACCTACAATGGGAGGACAGACAGCCTTAAACCTTTGTATAGAAGCTGATGAGAAAGGAGTCTGGAAAAAATATGGAGTACGTATCATTGGTGTTGACATAGATGCAATCAATATAACAGAAGATAGAGAAGAGTTTAAGCAATTAATGCAAACAATTGGCATTGGATGTGCTCCTTCTAAAACAGCAACTTCTTACCTTGAAGGAAAAGCCATTGCTCAGGATTTTGGTTTTCCGCTGTGCATTCGAGCATCCTACACACTTGGAGGCACGGGTGCTGCATTTGTTCACAAAGCAGAAGATTTTGATGAAATGCTGAAGCGAGGAATGGCAGCATCTCCCATACACGAGGTAATGATAGATAAAGCCTTGCTAGGCTGGAAAGAATACGAATTAGAGTTGCTTCGCGATAAAAATGACAATGTAATCATCATTTGTTCAATAGAAAACATGGATCCTATGGGTATTCATACAGGTGACTCTATTACTGTAGCACCCGCTATGACCCTGTCCGACACAACCTATCAGCGAATGCGAGATATGGCCATAAAAATGATGAGAGCCATTGGTGATTTTGCCGGAGGATGTAATGTTCAGTTTGCTGTTTCTCCTGATGAAAAAGAAGAAATTATAGCGATTGAGATAAACCCAAGAGTCTCCAGATCATCCGCATTAGCTTCCAAAGCAACCGGATACCCCATCGCTAAAATTGCTTCAAAGTTAGCCATTGGATACAGCTTGGATGAACTAGACAATCAAATTACCAAGTCCACTTCCGCTTACTTTGAGCCTACACTGGATTATGTAATTGTTAAAATTCCTCGTTGGAATTTTGAAAAGTTTGATGGTGCAGATAAGACCCTTGGCCTACAAATGAAGTCGGTAGGTGAAGTAATGGCCATAGGAAGATCGTTTCAAGAAGCATTGCAGAAAGCATGTCAATCTTTAGAGATAAAGCGTAATGGCTTGGGTGCTGATGGTAAAAATTGGGTTGATCAAGATGCCATTATTCAGTCATTAAAAAGACCTAGCGGCGATCGAGTTTTTCGTATATACGATGCCATTCGCTTAGGTATTCCAATCAAAACCATTTACGAACATACCAAAATGGATTTTTGGTTTTTACGCCAATTAGAAGAACTTGTTGAGCTGGAATATGAAATAGAGAAATACCACATCGACAACATTTCGAAGGAATTGCTTTTAGAAGCAAAAATGAAAGGGTACGCTGATCGACAAATTGCTCACTTACTTCGATGCTTAGAAAGCGAGGTGCATAAAAAGCGTACAGAAATGGGTATTAAGCGAGTATATAAACTTGTCGATACGTGCGCTGCTGAGTTTGAAGCTAAAACTCCTTACTATTACTCTACTTTTGAGTTAGATAAAGAAATTGACGGAAAGCGAATATCTGAAAATGAAAGTATTGTTTCGGATCGTAAAAAAATTGTTGTTTTAGGGTCCGGTCCTAACCGAATTGGACAGGGCATTGAGTTTGACTATTGTTGTGTACATGGAGTGCTAGCAGCTAAAGAATGCGATTACGAAACTGTCATGATTAATTGCAATCCGGAAACCGTATCTACTGATTTTGATACTTCTGATAAGCTTTATTTTGAACCTGTCTTTTGGGAACATATTTACGACATTATACAGCACGAAAAACCAGAAGGTGTTATTGTTCAATTAGGCGGTCAAACAGCACTTAAACTTTCAGAAAAACTAGAGCGTTATGGTATTAAAATAATGGGAACTAGTTATGAAGCACTCGACTTGGCTGAAGATAGAGGGCGTTTCTCTACATTGTTGAAAGACAATAACATTCCTTACCCAAGGTTTGGTGTGATTGAGACAGCAGAAGATGCGCTAGAGTTAGCTAAAGAATTGGATTTCCCAATCCTTGTTCGTCCTTCTTATGTCTTGGGAGGTCAAGGAATGAAAATCGTCATCAATGAGCAAGAGTTAGAGCACCACGTTGTTAACTTGCTAAAAGATATACCTGGAAACAGAGTTTTACTAGATCATTATTTAGACAAAGCCATTGAAGCAGAGGCCGACGCCATTTGTGATGGAGAAAATGTTTATATCATAGGAATGATGGAACACATAGAACCTTGTGGGATCCATTCAGGTGATTCTAATGCAGTATTGCCAACATTTGATTTAAGCGACAATGTACGTCAACAAATGATTGATATAACCAATAAAATTGCCGTTGCGCTGAAAACAGTTGGTTTAATCAATATTCAATTTGCAATAAAAGACGAAAAAGTTTACGTAATCGAAGCCAACCCAAGAGCCTCACGAACGGTCCCTTTCATAGCTAAAGCCTATCAAGAACCATATGTTAACTACGCAACAAAGGTCATGTTAGGCCATAAAAAAGTAACCGATTTCGAATTTAACCCAACCAAAAAAGGCTATGCTATAAAGGTTCCTGTATTCTCATTCAACAAGTTCCCAAATGTAAATAAAGAGTTGGGTCCAGAAATGAAATCTACTGGAGAAGCAATTCATTTTATAGATGACTTGGAAGACTCTTTCTTTCGAAAGGTATATGGAGAGCGAAGCCTATATTTAAGTAAATAATGGACGTTTTAAGAACCCTATTAATTATTCTAATTGTTTACTACTCATTCAGATTTATTAGTCGGTTTTTTGTGCCTTTCTTGCTTCGGTTTTTTGTGAAAAGAGCACAGCGAAATTTTCAACAAAAATTTGGACAACAAGCTTATCAATCCAAACAAAAAGAAGGAGAAGTTACGGTTGATTCTTCCTCGACTAATAAACAGAAAAAAAGCAACTCTTCGGTAGGTGAGTATGTTGATTTTGAGGAGCTTGAGGATTGATTTTTTTTGAAGCATTACTTTAGAAAGAAGTTCCTAAAATTATTCTAAATTTAGAATCTTAATTAAAACCATTTATAATGAAGCAATTGGATTGGAAATCAATGCTGCCACATCTTATAGCAGTAGCCGTTTTTTTTGGCATTTCATTGGCTTATTTCTCCCCGATATTAGAAGGTAAAAAACTTTATCAATCAGATAAGGTTAACTTTATTGGTATGTCCAAAGAAATTACGGACCATCGAGAAAATTATAATGAAGAACCTCTATGGACCAACTCGATGTTTGGTGGCATGCCTGCCTATCAGATTTCTGCTAAATACAATGCCAATCTTGTAAAAAAAATTGACAAACTTTTTCAAGGGTTTCTTCCAAGGCCAGCAGGGTTAGTCTTCCTTTACCTAATTGGTTTTTACATCCTTTTAATGAGCCTAAAGATTGACTATCGACTAGCCATTTTTGGAGCTTTTGCTTTTGCTTTTTCATCATATTTTTTCATCATATTAGAAGCAGGACATAACACCAAAGCGCACGCCATTGGATACATGGCTCCGCTACTAGCTAGTGTGTTGATGACTATTCGAGGGAGATGGCTTGCAGGAGGTGCCTTAACAGCGCTATTTACTTCTTTGATGCTGAACGCAAACCACCTTCAGATAACCTATTACTTAGTTATGCTATTTCTTGTTTTAGGGGTTGTAAAACTAATCGAGTCTATTAAGGAAAAACAGCTTCATTCATATCTAAAATCGGTTGGCGTGTTGCTTTTGGCAGGTGTTTTAGGAGCTTCCACAAACATTACCAGAATACTGACAACATATGAGTATGGTGAGGAAAGCATGCGAGGGAAGTCGGAGTTAACTAACGATTTGGATAATAAAACATCAGGTTTAGATAAAGATTATGCTACGGCATGGAGTTATGGTAAAGCAGAGTCATTCACTTTATTAATTCCTAATTTTCATGGAGGAGCCTCCCAAGGAGAGTTAGGTACAGATTCTGAAACTTATAAGGCAATAAAGCAGTCGCCACAAGCAAGAACGCTTATTAAGCAACTACCTTTATATTGGGGTACACAGCCCTTTACTTCGGGCCCTGTTTATGCAGGAGCTATTGTGTGTTTCCTTTTTGTGGTGGGTTTATTCCTCTTAAAGGGATATATGCGCTGGTGGGTAATCCTCACTACCATACTGATGTTGGCATTGGGATGGGGTAAAAACTTTATGCCACTTACTGAGTTTTTCCTTGAGTTTTTCCCTGGATACAACAAGTTTCGAGCGGTTTCTACAACACTAGTTATTGTAGAGCTTTTGTTGCCACTATTCGGCTTTTTAGGCCTGCAAAAATTACTAGCTGAAAATGATAAGGCCGAAAATCAGAAAGCGGTTAAATGGGGCTTGATCATTACAGGCGGGGTATGTTTCGTTTTTGCGCTTATGCCTACAATGTTTTTTGACTTTGTTGGTTCATCTGATGAACAGTTAAAAGGAATGGGGTGGCCCGTTGATGCCATTCAGTCTGATAGAGCTTCGCTTTTAAGTAGTGATGCTTGGCGCTCATTGGTGTTCATTTTATTGTCAGCAGTAGCTTTGTGGTTGTACCTGAGCAACACATTGAAAAAACAACATCTTATTTTAATTGTTGGTTTGTTGATTGTAGGCGATATGTGGACCGTTAACAGGCGTTACTTAGATACTGATGATTTTGTTTCTAAAAGAAAAGTAGCAAAACCATTTTCACCCTCTATGGCCGATCAGCAAATATTGGCAGATAGCGATCCGAATTTTAGGGTATTTAATACAGCCGTGAATACCTTTAATGATGCTTCTACCTCTTACTACCACAAGTCAATTGGTGGTTATCATGGAGCTAAATTGAAGCGTTATCAAGAGTTGATTGACGCTCATATTTCTAAAGGAAACATGAACGTTTTAAATATGTTAAACGCAAAGTATTTTATTGTGTCGAATCAAAACCAAAAGTTAGCACAAAGAAACCCATCTGCTTTAGGTAATGCATGGTTTGTAAAGGACCTTCAAATGGTAGCTAATGCCGATGAGGAGTTAGCAGCACTTTCTACTGTAAATACTGCTGAACAGGCTTTGGTAGATCAACGTTATAGCGATTTGATCCCTTCTTTTGTTTTCGATAGCACTGCCAGTATTCAGTTAACAGATTACAAAGCCAATCAACTAAGTTACACTGCAAATTGTTCGAAAAATCAGTTGGCTGTTTTCTCAGAAATATTTTATGACAAAGGTTGGAATGCTTATTTAAATGGAGAGCTTGTTCCTCATTTTAGGGCCAATTATGTGTTAAGAGCTATGCCCATTCCTGCAGGTAACCATCAGATAGAATTTAAGTTTGAGCCAAGAACGTATAAAACAGGCGAGGGCATTTCTCTTGCTAGCTCAGCTATTTTATTGCTTCTTTTAATAGGGGTTGCTTACACAGAACTAAAAGCTTAGTTGAAAAAGGTACTCATCATAACTTATTATTGGCCCCCTGGATCAGGTCCAGGTGTTCAACGTTTTTTGAAGTTTGGCAAATACTTGCGAGAATTTGGATGGGAACCCATCATTTTAACTGTTGAGAACGGTAGCTACCCCTCTACAGATATTTCTTTAGAAAAAGACATTCCCGAAGGGTTAAAGGTTGTTAAAACCAAGACTTTTGAGCCCTTTCAGTGGTACAATATGCTCAAAGGTAAAAAAGGGAAGTCTACAGGAGTGGGAATGGTTGGCATGCAAGAGCAAAGTTTCATTCAGAAATTAGCTTTATATATTCGTGCTAACTACTTCATACCAGATGCAAGAAAAGGGTGGAAGAAGTATGCTTTGAAAAAAGCGAAAGCGATTATTCAAGAAGAAGGAATAGAAGCGATTATTACGACAGGACCCCCCCATAGTGCACATTTGATCGGATTAGATTTAAAACAACAAACCAGTTTGCCTTGGATAGCTGATATGCGTGACCCTTGGACAACTGTTTTCTATAATGCGTTTTTTCCAAGAACAGTAGCCACCAAACGAAATGATAAAGCATTAGAGGATAAGGTGCTTGAAAATGCGGATGGAGTGGTAGTAGTGAGTAATGGATTGAAGCAAGAGTTTTCCGATAGAAATGAAAACATCTCTATCATTTATAATGGTTTTGATGAAACAGATATGCCTTTATCAATTCCTCAACGGAATAAACGTTTTACCATTTCTTATGTGGGGAATTTTAAGCCCAATCAAAATGTGAATGCTTTATGGGAGGTTTTAGCTGATGTAAAGAAAGAAGAAGCGGACTTTGCCAATGATTTATCGCTATTCCTTACAGGGAATGTAGATGCTTCCGTGGTTCATGCAATTGGCGCAAATGGTTTGGAAAATAACCTTCATCTTTCCTCTTTTGTAGTACATCAAGAAGCAGTACAAAGAATGATGTCGGCAGATATGTTATTGTTTATTATTCCTAAATCAGAGCGAAACAAGTTGATTATTACAGGCAAGCTTTTTGAATATTTAGCTACTGGAAATCCTATTTTAGGGATTGGCCCTATAGATGGAGATGCTTCGGTAGTTTTACAGGATGCAAACCGATATCCATTATCAGATTATAGTGATAAGGAGAACATCAAAAAACAGTTGTTAGCCGCTTATCAAAAATGGAAAAACCAAGAAAGTAATAGAGTAGAGGTGGGGGATATAAAGCGTTTTAGCAGAAAAGGATTGACGGAACAATTGGCAGATAAATTAAACAAACTTTGTGATGAAAATTGATTTAAGCCAATTTCAAAAAGACCATACCTTTTACGGTGAGCTAAACTTATTACTTACGGTTAAGAGTTTTGACTTGCAGGCGATTCGCAAGCGTTATTTGGCTTCTAAAAAAAACAACAGAGCCGGAAGTGTTGAAAGAAGAAAAGTAGCTTTAGGAGGACTTGTTTCTGTGACATTAAAAAATGGCATGGCTATAGAGGAGAAGGTTTTATCTACTTTGAAGGAGCCCAGAGGAATTGATTATCGAAATGGTCAATTAGCCGTTTCTTCAGAGAACAAAGCGTATGTGCTAACAGATGCTATTCATACCATTCAGAACGATTGGTTTTCTTATATACATACGTTAGAGTTTTCGCCTTTTAATGACGCTCAGCTGCTTATTTCTTCTTCAGGTTACGATTGTGTTTTTGAGTATGATTGGCAAAAAAATGCTTGTGAGTGGGAATGGTTTGCTTGGGAAAATGGAATGTGTGTTGGGAAAGACCCAAAGACAGAAAGCCCTTTGTATTTAACAAGAGATAAAGTACAGTTTTCTGTTTGGGAAAAAGAAGGCAAAAATGCTTTACTAATAGACAATCCTTTAACACAGGTTTTGCCAACGGCCAAACGAGCAGCTTTCATCAATTCGGTTTCTTATCATCAGCAAGAAAAGGGCCTATTGCTTGCTACCTTTTTTCATCTAGGGAGTATTGCTCAGATAGAGCAAAAAACAGGTGTAATATCCATGGTAATGGATGAGCTTAAAAACCCCCACGGAGGTTGGCAATCGGATGAGCTATTAATGGCTACTAGCACCGCTTCGGGAGAGGTCAGACTCAATGAAGATGCTTTTCTTTTTCAAAACTTAGCTGAC
Source organism: Flavobacteriales bacterium (assembly GCA_965661505.1). Classification (GTDB taxonomy): domain Bacteria; phylum Bacteroidota; class Bacteroidia; order Flavobacteriales; family UBA7312; genus UBA7312. The sequence goes on from CBFIDX010000025.1 coordinate 28,264, forward strand.
AAGCCAACTGAGTTAGGGGAGATGGAGTGGTTACAGAATTCTAAAAAAATCAATGACTTTATTGTGACCATTGATAGTAATCGAACCTCATTTGTAGTTTTTCATCCAGAAAAAAAGCTCTACGATACCATTCCGTACAATGATAACTGGGCGGTACAAGATATGGTGGAAGGGAAAATTTCTAAGAAGCAATTAGCATTGCTCCAATTACTTAGTCTATCCAACGAATAAGCTCAAAAGCTTCGGCAAACTCACTGCCTACTTGTGTGCCTCTTACTCTAGCTAGTCCTTCCCAAAAATCAGCCGACTTATAACTTCTAAAACTTTGCGATTGGTATTCGTTTATGGCATTCCATTTAGCATCAAGGTTACTTTGCGAAACACGATAATGGAAGTTGGAAGTGAATTGTAAATTGTTCCAAGGCAACTCATACCCAAGTAAACAACAATGTTTAAAAGCACGAACTCCTTCTTGGTGTATTACCTGATGATCTTGATGCACATCATCGCTATTTGGTAATAAGATTAAGTCTGGTTTAACAGTTTTTCTTAGTTGGATAAGGGTATCTAGTATGGCTTGTCGGTTTTCTGGAAAGTTTCTAACAGGAAAGTCAAAAGTATGCACATTACTTTTGTCAATACCCAATTGTGTAGTAGCTTTACTTAACTCTTTGTAGAGGGTGTCTTTCTCAAATCCTTTAGGAACAGAAATAGTGCAAGGAGAAAAGGCTGCATAATGTACCTCTATACCCTCTTTAATTAACCTATGAATACTTGCTCCACAACCAAATTCTCCATCATCTGGATGAGGTGCTAAAACCAACGCTTTTTTTATTTGTGCCATAGAATGAAATAATGCCCTAAAATAAGATAAATATTATAGATTTGTGAGGAATGGATAAAACACATAAAAATCATCATTTTGTTTTCACAAACGGTCTTCATAGATCGGGAACTTCAATTTTGTATAGGGTTCTGAGCTCTCAAGAAGGTTTTTCAGGCTTTTCAAATACAGGAGTTCCTGAAGATGAGGGACAACATTTGCAAAGTGTATACAAAGCAGCAAAACATTATGGGGGTCCAGGACGGTTTGGTTTTGATAAACACTCGTTTCTTACAGAAAAAAGTGATTTGATTTCAGATAAGAATAGATCTAATCTTTTTTTAGATTGGTCGAAAAATTGGGACTTGTCTAAACATTATTTAGTAGAAAAATCTCCGCCAAATATTATTAGAACACGCTTTCTTCAAGCGATGTATCCAAACTCAAGTTTTATTACAATTTTCAGAGATCCTATAGCAGTATCTTTTGCAACTCAAAAGTGGAGCAAAACTACTTTAGATTCCTTGTTTAAGCATTGGTTGATTTGTAATCAACAATTTCAGCAAGATTCAAAGTTGCTGAAGAACTCACTTTTGCTCAAATATGAAGAATTTACTTCAAAACCAGAAGAAGTATTGTCAAATATTTCTGAGCTATTAGGTGTAAACTTAAGTTTGCCAAGTGAGTGGAAAATCAAGCAAGGTGTAAACGATAAGTATTACAAAATGTGGAACTCATATAAAACTAGTTTTTGGACAAAAAGAAAAGCTCGAAAACTGATAGAAAAGTATGAAACTTCGTTTAATTTATATGGTTACAGTTTAAAATGATGCGCTCCTTAAAAGAAAAGCTGAAATACGGACTTTTATACGGAATTGCTCAAAGCATTTCTAGCTTATATTTTTTCAAACCTTTTTCTTCGAATAAAGAAGAGTTAAGCTGTTCTCCTTTTTTTGTTTTAGGGTCGGGCAGAAACGGCAGCACTCTACTAGCATCTACTTTGAATAAATACGAAAACATTCATATCCCCCCTGAACAGTTTGTAATGCCATATGCAATTATGAAGTTTAGGTTGCTTAACTTTCTTTCTTGGCACAGACTGAAGAGAATGATTTGGGCAGAATTTAAGAAAGAATCTAGAACAACAAATTGGACTTTTCGAATAAACTTTTTTTCTAAAGATGTTCGTAGTTTACAAGGGATTTTTGATGAGGTTTATTCTTCAAGCTCAAATAAAGACTTTAAAATTTGGGGTGATAAAACGCCTCAGAACACATTTTTCATAAAGAAAATTTTTCCCGTTTATCCGGATTCAAAATACATTTTTATTATTAGAGATGGTAGAGATGTAGTTAACTCTTTAGTAAAGATGATGAGAATAAACAAAAAACAACGTAATTTTTCAGATAAACAGATTCTTTTGCAAGCAGTTAGTCTTTGGAACAAAAGTATCGAATCTTATGAGTGGCTTTTAACTCAAAAAGCACAAGTGAAACTCGTAAAGTATGAAGATTTCACATCTAATTATCAAGGCGTATTGTCAGAAGTTATTTCCTTCTTAGAGATAGATGCTGGTGAGTTTGATTTGTCTGAATTCCAAGATATGGGAGTTGAAACAATGAAACATCACCAAAATCTAAAAAAACCAATCTCAACTGCTTCGATTGGTAAGTGGAAAAAAGAACTATCCGAAGATAACCTTTCTTTTATACTTCCTCGT
>CBFIDX010000026.1:0-26805 GCA_965661505.1 Flavobacteriales bacterium
TTATTACTAATCTTTTTATTTCATGAAGTTGACCCTCTAACTTGATATTAGCAAAATAAACACCTGCTTTTAAGTCTACTACAGATAAAGAGGCTCCCATCTCGTCTACAAAAAATTGTTCCTTGACAATGTTTCCTAAGAGGTCTATTATTTCAAGCTCAGCCTTTTGACCCGGCATCAAATTGAAGTTCATTTTGGTAACTGTTGTAGCTGGGTTTGGATGAAAATCTGAAAAATTAATTGCATTGTATTCATCATTGATGCTAGTGGTTATTGCCTCATAATACACGATTGTGCAAGCTGAGTCATTCGGGTTATTGGCGTCAAATGCACAATATTTAATGGCCGAACTACCTGCTTCACCATTAGGGTTAAAATGAACAGAAAAGTTTACATCGTCAACCTGCCCTGGAACAAAAGTGATGGTTGTTGGGGATGTAATGGTTGTTGATAAAAAACAATTTACCCAACAAAAATAGTTTGTACTTAAACCAGTGCTTTGCAAGATTTCTTTTGATACCTTAATGTCAATTGTATCAAAAGATGAAATATTTTCAACCGTAATTTCAGTGATCATTTCAGACCAAAGATCAGAAGACGAAAGATTCTTGTCATGCGGCTCAACAAAGATGGATTGTGCAAAAACAGATACCATAAAGAAAGAGAGCGCTAGTAATAGAATAAATTGTTTCATTTTTTTTTGATTTCAAACAAATGTACGAACTTATCTTCTAAGTTGGAAGTGAAGAGTAACTTATCTTTTGGGCTTGAATCCGTAAGATTTAAAACAGTTTTATCATAAAAATCTTCTACTTCATCAAAAAAACTCAATCTCGTGAAATGTATTTTTGTATTTTAGCAGACTAATTTGATTATTTAACACAAAACATTTATTATGAAAAAAGTTTTACTTTTGGTTGTTTCTGCACTGTTTGCATCAACAACATTTGCACAACTTCCTGACGGAAGCAATGCTCCTGATTTTACTTCAACAGACTTAAACGGCAACACCGTTGAATTATATGCTGACTTTTTAGATCAAGGCATCCCAGTTATTATGGATGTTTCTGCAACGTGGTGTGGGCCATGTTGGAGTTTTCACGAAGGACATGCAATGAAAGATGTTTACATGACTTATGGCGCAGCAGGATCAAATGAAATTGGTGTTTTATTTGTGGAAGGTGATGGGTCAACAGGAACAGCTGATTTGAATGGAAATGGTAATACTCAAGGCGATTGGGTAACCGGAACACCATACCCAATTCTTGATGATGCAGCAATTGCTAACACATATCAAATTTCATACTACCCTACAGTTTATGGTATTTGTCCTGACAGAACTGTTTATGAAATTGGAACGGGAACCGCCTCTGCAATGAGACAAGCGCTAATTACTAACTGCGCATCAGTAACAGCATTTACAGGAGCATCAGATAATGTAGGTGTTGAAGAAGGAAATGCTAGCGTTTGTATTCCTGGTGGAGATGTTACTCCTGAAGCTACCGTAAATAACTTTGGAACAAATATGGTCACTTCTTTTACTGCTGAACTTTTTGAGGTAGGCAACCCCACAGCCGTTGATGTTCAAAACTGGTCTGGCACATTAGCTGTTGGTGGCTCAACATCGGTACAATTTGCAGACTTAACTAATGTTTCAGGTGCTGCAAACTACACGGTAACTGTAACAAACCCTAACGGAGTTGCGGATGCTTACCCAACAATGAACACCTCAGATTACTCAATCAACCTTAGTGGTTTCACTAATGAAAGCGCAGTGACGTTTAGACTAATGACTGACTTCTACGCCAACGAAACTTCATTTACTGTGAAAGACGGAAACGGCAATGTATTAGCATCAGACGGCCCTTGGCCTGCTGGTACCGCTGACCAATATGGTGGTGGTGGAACTGGAGCTAATCAAACCTATGATTACCCCCTAACTCTTGCTGCTGGTATTGATTGTTACGAAATTGAAATCCTTGACAGCTATGGTGATGGTATGTCCTTAACTGGTGGCGGAGCTGATGCAGGTTGGGAAGTAATTGATGCTAATGGAATCATTCTTTCTTCTGACATAAACCCTAATTTCGGAAGTGACATTACTGAAAACTTTGGTGCTGATGCAACTGTTTCTGTAGAAGATTTATCAATGAACAATTTATCTATTTACCCTAACCCAGTTAACAACATTGCTAAAATTGACTTTAGCTTGGAAAAAAACGCTGTTGTTAAAACTTCCATTGTGAATGTACTAGGAGAAACAGTTATCACTCAAGCGTACAACTTAAGCGCTGGAAATAATCAAATTGATTTAGATGTTACCGACGTAACTTCTGGCGTTTACTTCATTCAGTTAGAAATGAATGGCCAAACAAATACTCAAAAAATTACAATAACTAAGTAACTTTTAAACAATAATTTATAAGGTCAGTAGTAAAACCTACTGACCTTTTTTTTTCTCATATTTGTCATTATGAAACGATTACTACTGCTCTTAACATTTTTTGCAACAACTCAAGTTGCCTTTTCACAAAACCGATCATTACCAAAAATTGATTTAAAAACAATGGACAATACCTCCACCAGCACAGCTGCTTTTGATAATGATGGAAAACCTATTGTCATAAGTTTTTGGGCTACCTGGTGCAAGCCTTGCATAAAAGAACTAAATACTATTGCCGAAGAATATGAAGATTGGGTAGAAGAAACGGGCGTTAAAATTATCGCCGTATCAATTGATGATTCCAGAAACATGTCTAAAGTGAAGCCAAAAGTAAATGCCGAGATGTGGGAGTACGAAATTTACTGCGACCCTAATCGTGATTTTGCAAGGGCCATGGGAGTGAGTTCCGTACCGCATACCTTTTTATTAAATGCAGATAAAGAAATTATATGGCAACATAAAGGGTATGTTGATGGAGATGAAATAGAACTTTACGAAAAAATCGAAGAACTAGTTGAATAAAACATCCTGCAATGCTGAAAAAATTATTTTTAATATCCCTTACCATTAGTCCACTTTTCTTCTTTGGACAAGAACAAGATTGGGGAGAGGTACATGGTGACTTTAATTTTAGCGGACAAACATATACAGAAGATCCTTCCATAAACGCTGCTAAGGTAGATGAGTTTTTTTTGGCAAATGCTTATTCTAATCTTCGTTTTTCAAAAGGAAATTTTACTGCAGGAATTCGATACGAAAGTTATTTAAATGCCTTACAAGACTTTGACACTCGATTTAATGGAAATGGAATTCCTTATCGATTTGCTCAATATACCGTTAATGGTCTTGATGTTACGGTTGGTAATTTTTACGATCAACTTGGAAATGGTCTGATTTTCCGATCTTATGAGGAGAAAAACCTTGGAATAGACAATGCAATGGATGGTGTTCGACTAAAGCATAGCCCAGTAGCAGGAATGTTCTTAAAAGGATTTGTAGGAACACAACGATTCTTTTTTGAACAAGGTCCTGGCATAATACGAGGAGTAGATGCTGAACTTAACTTTAATGAATTGTTTTCCTTTCTATCAGAAAGCAAAACCAATCTGATTTTAGGAGGTAGTTTTGTCAGTCGTTTTCAGCAAGATGAAGAACCTGCTTATGAATTGCCTGAAAATGTATCGGCCTATGCCACAAGAACAACTATCAGTAGAGGAAAGGTCACATTCAACAGTGAATATGCTTATAAAATAAATGATCCTAAAGGTGGAAGCAGCGGCAGTAATTTCGCGCCTGGTAACGCTCTTGTATCCTCTCTCAGTTTTTCGCAAAAAGGACTGGGTATTATTTTGGAGGGACACCGTGTTGATAATATGGATTTTCGATCTGATCGATCAGTAACAGGTAAAGAACTTACTTTATCTTTTATACCCGCTTTAACGAAACAACATGTCTATACACTTGCCGCATTTTATCCTTTTGCTACACAGCCCGATGGAGAGCTAGGCTTCCAAGGAGAAGTAAATTATACTTTCAAAAAGAAATCATCGCTCGGTGGTAAATACGGCACTCGACTTACAGTTAATTATTCAAGAGTTAATGCCTTGAATGGTGGATCTTCTGTATTAAATGGAATTACAGAAGAAAATCATACACCCATGTTTTTTAGCGTAAAAAATGAAACGCTCTTTTTCAGTGACTTTAATGTTGAGTTCAAAAAGAAATTGAGTAAAAAAGTAAAGTTTACCCTGAATTATGTTGACATGATTTATAACAAGGACGTTATACAGGGAAAAAACTACGGAAAGGATATTCATGCCCGTATTGGGATTATTGACCTTACTTATAAGTTAAAGCCAAAACACAGTATTCGCACTGAATTACAGTACTTATCTGCTGATAAAAGCGAGGCGTACGATCAAGATCAAGGCGACTGGATGATGGCATTGATTGAATACACCATTTCACCCAATTGGTTTTTTGCTGTTGCAGATCAATACAATGGAGGCTACGCAGATCAAGAAGCGGTACATTACTTTAATGTAAATTGTGGTTATACCAAAGGAGCTAACCGTTTCGAATTTGGATATGGAAAAAAACGAGAAGGCATCTTTTGTGTGGGAGGCGTATGTAAGCAAGTGCCATCCTCAAATGGACTAACATTAACCGTAACATCAAGCTTTTAACAATGAAAAAAATACTCTTATTTGTTGGAATTTGCACCCTTGCCATACAAGCTTGTGATGAAGTTGAACCACCTATTTATGGATGTACTGACATCATCGCTTGTAACTTTAACTCAGAAGCTAGCATAAACGATGAAAGTTGTTTTTATGATTGTGTTACTGGCTGTGTAGATTCAGATGCCTTTAACTATAACCCCTTAGCAAATATTGCTTGTGATAGCATTAACCCTTCTGACATATGTTGTTGTTACCCAGATGTTCCTGTATGTTTCGAAAACACGGCTGATATCGTTCAAAAAGTGCTAATTGAAGATTTTACGGGTCATAAATGTCAAAACTGTCCAGAAGCAGCGGAGGAGCTACATACGATTCAATCAAATTATCCTAATCAAGTCATTGGTATCGCTATTCATGCTGGCTTTTTTGCAGAACCAAACCCTGGAAATGCGCCTTTTTTAACTACGGATTTTAGAACTGAAAAAGGTAATATAATTCATGATTTTTTTGGACCGCAAAGTTATCCAGTTGGTCTAGTAAACAGAAGAGATTATCCTAACAATCATTTAAAATCCTATGAAAACTGGGGTGCTGAAGTCGCCAATCTTATTACACAAAGTCCTAGAATAGGCATTTGCATTCGTGAAGCTTGCGAAACAATTTCTGTTAATTTAATGGCTTTAGACAAACTCTCCGAGCCACATCAACTGGTGGTTGCCATTACCGAAGACAAGATCATCGATTGGCAAACTTGGGTTGGACAAGGTAATGTTGAAAATTATGAACATAACCATGTTCTCAGAGATATTATTACACCCGCTTTTGGAGATAATATTGGAACTTTTTCAGCAAATGAAATCAAAAGCTATTCTTTTAGTTATCAATTAAACAGTGATTGGGTAAAGTCTAATTGCAATATTGTGGCTTATGTTTTAAATGCAGCTACCCAAGAAATCATACAAGTAGAAGAAATACACTTAACCAATTAGACATGAAAAAAATAATTATTCTTAGCGCTCTATTAAGCTCATTTAATTTTTCTTGGGCTCAAATAACTTTTATTGATGATGGCGACCTGCATGAAGGCAAACAATTAATAGAAAATTACCTATCTCCTTTAGGCCAAGCATTAGGTACTGGTTTAAACAACAGTTGGTTTACAACCGCTAAACCACATAAATTATTAGGGTTTGATTTGACGCTTAGCGTAACCCCTGTTCTTATACCAGAATCTTCGCAATCTTTTAATGTTGATCAAGAAGGAAGCTTTAAAGGTGGAGAAACTCCTACCTTACTTGGCAAAGGTGAGGGTAATGAAGTAAGCTATCAAAATAGTTTGGGTAATTTTACTTTTAACATGCCCGACGGTCTTGGAACGGGTGGCCTAGTAGTACCTATGATTCAAGCGGGTGTTGGTCTTCCAAAATCAACTGAAATTAATTTGAGGTACTTTCCCAAGCTTAAAATGGATTACATCTCTTTTGATATGATGGGTGTTGGAATTAAACACGATCTTTTGCAGTGGATTCCTGTTGCTGAAAAGCTACCAGTACATGTTTCTATAATGGCTGGACACACGCGTTTCAATTCAGTTTTTGATATCCAAGACCAAGAAGTTGACTTATCCTTACGAGCAACCACCTATAACCTTATTTTTTCAAAGAAAATTGCCTTGCTAACAGCATTAGTAGGGGTTGGCTATAATAGTAGCACAACAAATCTTGACATAAACCTGGGTGAAGAAGAATCGTTCTACTTGGGACAAGGAGCTAACCTTCTTGGAATAAACACAGAGGATCTTACAGACTTTGATTTTGAGAAGCATCAAGAATTCAAAGCACAATTAGGACTTAGGGTTCAGTTAGCCATCCTTTCTATAAGTGCTAATTACGCTACTACTGCTTCGGGTCACAAAAGTATCACAGCAGGCTTGGGTTTAAGTATTAGGTAATGCGACACCTATTGTTGGTCGTTGGTCTTCTTCACTGTGTCCTTTATGGGGACGCACAAAACTTCAAAAGCGGGATAATCACTGGGATAAGCAGCTCTCAAGTTTCTGGAGACATTTTAGGTGGCTTTCATAAAGTAGGGGTTCAAGTCGGGGGGTTTGTAAATCATTCTTTTGGATCGAAAACTAAAGGGCAGTTTAGTATATACTATATCGATAAAGGAAGTAAGGACCCTAAGTCCAATTTTCAAATTGATTTATCCTATGTTGAAAGCTCTTTTAGTTTGATACACATACATCAAGGATTTAGCTGGGAAGGAGGAGTAATAGTTGGAGTATTGGTGAATGGAACAACCTACGACCGATTTGGTTATGTAGATGCTAACTTGAGTCAATTTGAGCAATTTGATATAGGGGCAAAGTTTGCCGTTGGTAAAGAAATTCTTCCAAAACTTCATTTCTTTTGGGAGTTAAGCAATACGATTCCTTTTTTTCCTATCCAAAATCATCCAGCTTATGTGAGTATATTAAACAAAGGGAAAATGAATTCTTTATTATGTTTTTCTTTCCGATATTTGTTGAGTGAAAAATAAACATAAGATAGTCGTTTCAGTAAGTGGTGCCAGCGGTGCTATATATGCTAAAGTTTTGTTTGAAAAACTACAAACATTAAGTGATCAGATAGAAGCTGTAGGAGTATTAATGTCTTCTAATGCAAAATACGTTTGGGAAACCGAACTTAATAATAAGGATTACGAAAAAATTCCTTTTCACTTTTACGAAAAACAAGACTTTTCTGCTCCATTTGCCTCTGGATCTGCTAAATACGAAACCATGATTATTTGTCCATGCTCTATGGGTCAGCTTGGACGAATGGCTAGCGGTGTTTCAGATGATTTAACAACGCGTGCTGCAGATGTTATTTTAAAAGAAAAAAGAAGACTAATTTTAGTTACTAGAGAAACTCCACTAAGTTTAATTCATATAAATAATATGAAATTACTAACAGAGGCCGGTGCTGTTATATGCCCTGCCAGTCCTTCGTTTTATAGCAACCCAAAAGATTTAGATGAAGCTGCTGCAACAGTTATCGACAGGGTATTATCATTAAGTGGTTTAAATCTTGACATGTATCGTTGGGGCGAAACAAAATAATTTTGCTCATTTTGAGTTATTCTTTTGTAAACTCAATCAACTATGCTACGTTTTAGTAAATCTATTCTGCAAAAAGTTAGTTTTGACAGAACTCTTTTTAAAAAGGAGTTGAGAAAATCCATTAATTGGTTAAAAAAAGAAGAGTTAATGATGTTAAAAGTTTGGTGTCTTGCCAGCTTTGGCAAATATAATGACATCATTATTGATACTTTTGAAAATACTATTTAAGAAAGTTGATGTTTCTTTTTAAACCAGAAAATTGTGTTCTTTTAACTGGCGAGGATCCACTAAAAACTTTTTTGAAGGTTTCTTCTGTCAAGGCATCCCAATCTTTATCATTCATTTCTAGTAGTCCTTTTTTTGGAGTAAATCCTTGCTCTTGATGTAAGACTGAAAAACGATTCCATGGGCAAACATTCTGGCATACATCACAGCCAAACATCCAATCGTCTAACTGTCCTTTCATACTTGTAGGAATGGCATCCTTAAGTTCAATGGTAAAATACGAAATGCACTTACTTCCATCCACTACATAGGGTTGTATTATTGCCTCGGTAGGACAAGCGTCGATACACTTTGTACAACTGCCACAATGGTCGGCTGTTGGCTTATCAGGCTCCAACTCTAGATCAATAATAAGTTCTGCTAAAAAGTAAAAGGAGCCATTTTTTTTGTTGATGAGATTGGCGTTTTTACCAATCCAACCGAGGCCGCTTTTAGCTGCCCATGCTTTATCCATAACTGGGGCGATATCTACAAAAGAACGTCCATTGACCTCTCCTATCTCAGCACGTATAAAAGCCAGTAGATTTTTGAGTTTTTTTCCAATTACTCGATGGTAATCTTTTCCATAGGCGTACTTCGAGATTTTTGGCGCAGTAGGATTTTGCTCCTTATCCGTATAGTAATTCAGCATTAAAGAGATTACTGTTTTAGCGCCATCTACTAACAAACGAGGGTCTAATCGTTTATCGAAATGTTCTTCCATAAAACGCATTTCTCCGTGTCTATTTTCGTTCAACCACTTTTCTAATCGGGGTGCTTCTTCTTCTAAGAAATCGGCTTTTGAAAAACCGCAATATGCAAACCCCAATCGCTTAGCTTCTGCTTGAATCAACTGTTTATAATTGGACATTAGTCGAAAAGACCTCCCTGCGAAGAATTTGATTTTTTACCTAAGTGCACATAGGCTTTCTCAGTAGCCTGTCTTCCTCTTGATGTACGCATGAGATATCCTTCTTGAATAAGAAAAGGTTCATATACCTCTTCAATGGTTCCGCTTTGCTCTCCTACTGCAGTAGCAATAGTTGTAATGCCTACAGGGCCTCCTGCAAACTTATCGATGATAGCTGACAAAATTCTATTGTCCATTTCGTCTAACCCATGAGCATCTACATTGAGTGCTGATAGTGCTGTATTGGTAATATCTAAAGAAATAGACCCATCGCCCTTCACTTGAGCAAAATCACGAACGCGGCGCAGCAAGGCATTGGCTATTCGTGGTGTTCCTCGACTTCTTCCTGCTATTTCTGAAGCAGCATCCTTAGTAATTGATATATCTAAAATACTTGAAGAACGATTAACAATGGTAGATAACATATCGGAATCATAATATTCCAAACGAGAGTTGATGCCAAAGCGTGCACGCAAAGGAGCTGTTAATAGACCAGAGCGGGTGGTAGCACCAATTAAAGTGAATGGATTTAAGGCTATCTGTACAGAACGCGCATTGGGTCCTGTTTCAATCATAATATCGATTTTAAAATCTTCCATGGCAGAGTATAGGTACTCTTCCACAATGGGGCTTAAACGATGGATTTCATCAATAAATAAGATGTCACCCACTTCTAGGTTGGTAAGCAAGCCCGCCAAATCTCCTGGCTTGTCTAATACAGGGCCAGAGCTTACTTTAATACCTACCCCCATTTCATTGGCAATAATGTGAGAAAGGGTTGTTTTTCCTAAACCTGGAGGGCCGTGTAACAAAACGTGATCTAGCGCTTCCTCACGCATCTTGGCGGCGCTGACAAAAACTTTTAAATTCTCAACAACCTTGGCCTGCCCACTAAAGTCAGAAAAATCTTGAGGCCTCAAAGCCTTATCAAATTCTAATTCATCATTAGAAAATTGTTCTTTATCGGGATTTAATTCATCAATCATTTGTCACAAAGATAAACTAATCTAGTGCTAAAAAAAATGCCCAATCTAATGATTGAGCATTTCGATTTTTCTTAAATAATGGCCTTAGTGACCTTCCTCTTCACCCTCTTTTAATGGGGTTGTTTGTGGAACATAGTCCTCATCCATTCCTGGCTTACTATAATCATAAGCCCAACGATGAACCGTAGGGATTTCTCCTGGCCAATTTCCATGAATTCGCTCTACAGGAGTAGTCCACTCCAAAGTGTTAGAGCGCCATGGGTTTTGTGATGCTTTTCTTCCTCTAAAAATGCTATAAAAGAAATTAAAAAAGAAAAGAAGCTGAGCAACGACTCCAAGGATAGCAAAGACACTAATTAACTCATTGATCTCCACCAAGCCATCAAACATTGGAAAAGCGGTATTTGAATAGTATCTTCTAGGTAATCCGGCTAAACCTAGGAAGTGCATTGGGTAAAATACTCCATAAGCAGCAATAAATGTTATCCAAAAATGGGCATAACCTAATCCTCTGTTCATCATACGACCGTACATTTTAGGAAACCAGTGATATACACCAGCAAACATCCCAAATATAGCTGATAAACCCATCACAATATGGAAGTGAGCTGTAACAAAATAGGTGTCGTGAACATTAATATCTAATGCAGAATCACCTAAAATAAGCCCAGTTAAACCTCCTGAAATAAAAGTAGAAACTAAGCCAATAGAAAATAGCATAGCGGGTGTAAATTGAATGTTTGCCTTCCATAAGGTGGTAAGGTAGTTAAACACCTTAACAGCAGATGGAATAGCAATAAGTAGGGTGGTAAAAGTAAACACCGAACCTAAAAACGGATTCATTCCAGTCATAAACATGTGGTGCCCCCAAACAATAAAAGACAAGAAGGCAATTGCTAGAATGGACCCAACCATGGCTCTATAACCAAAAATTGGCTTACGTGCGTTGGTAGACACTACTTCTGAGGTAATTCCCAGAGCAGGTAATAAGATGATATAAACTTCTGGGTGTCCTAAAAACCAAAATAAGTGTTGAAATAAAATGGGAGAACCACCAGTTTGAGTAAGTATTTCACCTTGAATCATTATATCGGAAAGGTAAAATGCTGTTCCGAAACTTCTATCGAAAATGAGTAATAATGATGCGGATAGAAGTACTGGGAAAGATAAAACACCAAGAATAGCGGTTACAAAAAATGCCCACATTGTTAGTGGTAATCTTGTCATAGACATACCTTGTGTTCTAAGGTTTAATACCGTAACAATATAGTTAAGTCCACCTAAAAGAGCCGAAACAATGAATAATGACATGGAAACTAACCAAAGCGTCATTCCTAATCCGGACCCTGGCATTGCCTGTGGCAAAGCTGAAAGTGGTGGATATATGGTCCATCCTGCGGCGGCTGGTCCTGACTGTACAAATAATGATATAATCATCACTAGCGAAGAAAGGAAGAAGAACCAATAGGATAGCATATTTAAAAATCCTGAGGCCATATCCCTGGCACCAATCTGTAATGGAATGAGTAAATTAGAAAAGGTACCACTCAAACCAGCAGTCAATACAAAGAATACCATAATGGTACCGTGTATGGTAACAAGTGCTAGGTAAATATTGGGGTCCATCACGCCGTCTGGTGCCCACTTGCCTAAAAAGGTTTCTAAAATTGGAAATCCTTTCTCAGGCCAGGCTAATTGTAGTCTGAAAAATGCAGACATAATTACTCCTATAACTCCCATAAACATTCCTGTTAACAGGAACTGTTTTGCAATCATTTTATGATCTTGACTAAAGACGTATTTGGTGATGAATGTTTCTTCGTGATGATGTCCGTGATCTGCCATAATATCCGCTAAATTTTAATCAATTAATTAGAAGCTAATGCTTGAAAAGTTTGTTGTTCTGCTAACCATGCTTCGTACTCCTCTTGTGTTTCTACCACTACTTTTATTTGCATATTGTAATGAGCTGCTCCACAAATCTTATTACATAGTAATACATAATCAAATTCGTCGTCACCCATCTCTTCCCTCATCTCTTTGGTTGTTTTTATGGGAGTAAAAGCAAATTGAGTTACCATTCCGGGAACACAATTCATCTGAACTCCAAAGTGTGGCAAATAGGCTGAGTGTATTACATCTTGAGAACGAAATTTCATTAATACCTGCTTGTCTACAGGAAGGTGAATTTCTCGAACGATAATATCATCGGCGGAAGCCGTATCATTAATATCTACTCCTAAAGTATTGGTTGGCTCAATAAGTGTATAGTGTGCCGCTCCTAGTTGATTATCATCGCCTGCATGTCGTGCTGTCCAGAAGAATTGTTGTGCATAAACTTCTATTAAGTGAGCTTCCGATGTATCAGGCATCATCACTTTATTCCATGTGTTGATACCATAAATAACTAAACCTGTTAATACAATAGCAGGGACTGACGTCCAAAGCACCTCTAACTTATTATTATGAGTTTGATAAATGGCTTTATTTCCTTTTCTTCCTCGGTACTTATAGGAAAACCAAAACAGAAGAGGTTGAGTAATAAAAAAGACAAAAAGAATAAGGAACATGGTAGCGTCCCACAATCCTTTTATTGCAGCGCCATGCTCTGAGGATGATTCTGGCAATAAATGATGCCCCCATAGCTTAAAGGAGTAAGCTACAAACAAAACAAAGCTCATACCAACTACAAGCATTGCCACAGCGTTAAAGTGGTTTTCTTTATCAGAAATTTCGTCAAGATTCTGTTCTCCTTTCAACTTAGCAGCCAGCTCAAAAATACGTACAATCTGTACTAATCCGATTACGGCTAAAACAACAGTGAAATACGTTAAAAAGGTTGTCATATCTATTTTCTATTTTTTTTCAATTAAATATGTAGGTGTTTAGCCTCATCTATGTAGGGGTGATTTTCTGGTACTAATGGCATTTTTGTAAGTGCTCTATGTACAACGAAAAGGAATAATCCTAAAAATCCACAAAACATTCCTATCTCGATAAATCCAATACTCCAATGGTCAAACAATGTTCCAGGTGCGATCATTAGAAAAACATTGAACCAATGGCCAATTAAAACAATTGTTCCCACCGTCATGATGTATGAAAAATTACGCTTGGTATCTCTACTCATTAATAGAATCAATGGGAAGATAAAATTGATGACAGAGGTCATCCAAAAAAGGAAATTATAGTCATCCCAACGAGCCATATAATAGGTTACCTCCTCAGGAATGTTAGAATACCATATTAGCATAAATTGAGAAAACCACATATAGGTCCAAAGAATACTAAAAGCAAATATCCATTTACCTAAATCGTGAATATGATTTTCATTTACATGTTCAAGGAATCCTTTTCTTTTAAGATAGATAGATAGCATGGCTATCATGGTAAAACCAGTGACACCCATACTTGAGAAAACAAACCATCCAAATAATGTACTGAACCAGTGTGTGTCAATAGACATGATCCAATCCCAGGACATCATGGAAGATGTGTAACCGAAAAACACGATAAATATGGCCGATACGGTAATGGACTTCTTGTAGTTTTTAAGGCCTCCTTCTGCATCTTCCTTGGCAGATAACTTCTTTAACACTTTAGCTGCATACCACCATCCTAGTATGTAAACGATGGATCGACCCAGAAAAAACATCGGATTTAAGTACGCTTCTTTACCATGAATAATAGCATCATAATATTCGCTATTTGGATCCATGATTCCTTCAGCCATCCAGTGATAAATATGATTCCAATGCATAATCCCCGCTACAATAATAAAAACCATGATTGCTCCTCCTATTATAAAGTAAGAGCTTATGGCTTCTGCGACACGCTTGACGGTAATGGCCCAAGCAGCTTCAGAAACATATTGAAGTGCTACAAAGAAAATTGCAAAGGCACCTATGGCTAAGAAAAAATAGTTGTTAATCATTAAACTTGGCCAAGCACGATGTGCGTCTGTGGTAAAACCAAATATCAAAGCAATAATTCCAATTGCCATTAAAGCAAAAGAGATTGTTTTGGTGTTTTTAGCTACTGTATACATAACAGTTAATTTATCTTTAGTTGTTTCCTTTTTGTAATTCTTGAACGTAAGCTGTAATCAACCATCGTTCTTCTTCATTCACTAATGAATTATGAGGCCCCATTGCATTGAGTCCGTAATAAATCGCGTGGTATATGTGACCTTCTTTCAATTCGCTCATTGTACCTCCTGATCTTCTAATAAGGAGGTCGTCTGCATAAGAAGGAACTGCGCTGTAAACAGGATGATTGATGGAGCCTGCCCCATCACCATTTTGGCCATGGCAATGTGCACAAAACATACCAAAAAGCTTTTTTCCCTTAGCTAATGTCTCTTCGTTTATTTCTAACGGATTCTTTAACTGTAAACCTGCTCTCAAATACTCTTCTGTTTCTAGTCCGTAATCAAAAGGGACAAATCCTCGAGGCACTGTTCCTTCAACAGGTTTACGGGCATTTAAACTATCATTAAAGTAAGTGTTCTGACCATAGGTCTCTAAAGATGGTGAACGATACATATCGGGCATAAACTCGTAACCTGGACTTAACGGGTCATTATTACATGATGATAGAACGGTCAGCAATGCAATAGAAACTAGCGTTATGTTCTTAAATATTTTCATGAGGTAGCTATTTCTTTAACGTTTACTTCTGATGCGCCTGTTTTCTTCATAAGGTCTGTGATGCTACTTTCGTCATCAGACTCAACTTCCATCAGGAACTTATCATCTGTTGTTCTAACATCTGGGTTGCTAGCTATTTGACCTG
The DNA here is from genome assembly GCA_965661505.1 of Flavobacteriales bacterium. Taxonomy (GTDB): domain Bacteria; phylum Bacteroidota; class Bacteroidia; order Flavobacteriales; family UBA7312; genus UBA7312. The sequence continues at coordinate 14,684 of CBFIDX010000026.1, forward strand.
GAAACAACTTACTTCTAAAGAAATAAGTAATAACCATCAGGTGTGCGGCAAACAAAACCGTCATTTCAAACAGAATAGGCACAAAGGCAGGCATATTTAAATAATAAGCAAAACTGGGCTTACCACCAATGTTTTGAGGCCAGTCAGCAATCATTATGTAATAGGTCATTGAAAAAGCAACAACGAGTCCAATGGCCCCATAAATGAAAGCTGTAATTGCTAATCTTGTTCTTTCTAAACCTAAAGCATGATCTAAACCATGCACCGGGAAAGGTGTATAAACTTCTTTTATACTGATGTCTTTGGAACGAATCTCCTTAACCGCAGTTAAAAGGACTTCCTCATCATCATAAATTCCGTAAACGACTTTTTTACTCATGTCTTTTACTTTTTATATTGTTCACTAGATGATTTCACAATTGTTTTTAATTCTGCCTGAGCAATTACTGGGAATGTTCGTGAGTATAAGAGGAACAACACAAAGAAGAATCCTATTGAACCAACGAAAATACCAATATCTACAAAGGTTGGTGAGAACATGCTCCAACTTGAAGGCAAGTAATCCCGGTGTAATGAGGTTACGATAATCACAAAACGCTCAAACCACATTCCTATATTTACAAACAATGCCAAAATAAAGGTGAAGACAATGTTTGTTCTTAACTTTTTAAACCACATTAATTGAGGAGAGATAACGTTACATGTCATCATGCTCCAGTAAGCCCACCAATAAGGTCCGGTCGCTCTATTTAAAAAAGCATATTGCTCAAATTCTACTCCTGAATACCATGCCATAAATAACTCTGTTAAATAGGCGATACCAACTAAATTCCCTGTTAGCATGATGACAATATTCATGTACTCTACGTGCTTAATGGTAATGTATGCTTCCAGTCCTACCACTTTTCGCATTATTAATAATAAGGTCTGCACCATGGCAAAACCTGAGAATACAGCACCTGCTACGAAGTATGGTGGGAAGATGGTTGTATGCCAACCAGGTATCACCGATGTAGCAAAGTCGAAAGATACAATAGAGTGTACCGAAAAAACCAGCGGAGTTGCTAAACCTGCTAGCACTAAGGAAACTTCCTCAAATCTTTGCCAGTCTTTAGCACGTCCACTCCATCCAAAAGATAAAATAGAATATACTTTTTTACGCATGGGCCATATCTTCTCATTTACTCTATCACGAATCATGGCGAAGTCAGGAATAAGCCCAACATACCAAAACACTAATGACACAGAGAAATAAGTAGATATCGCGAATACATCCCATAAAAGCGGAGAGTTAAAGTTTACCCATAAAGATCCAAACTCGTTAGGTATTGGAAATACAAAATAGGCTAACCATGGACGACCCATGTGAATACCAGGAAACATAGCGGCTTGTATAACGGCAAAAATCGTCATAGCCTCAGCCGAACGGTTAATGGATAATCTCCATTTCTGACGAAAAAGTAAGAGTACAGCAGAAATTAATGTTCCAGCGTGCCCAATACCAACCCACCAAACGAAGTTGGTGATGTCCCAAGCCCATCCAACAGTTTTGTTTAATCCCCAAACACCAATTCCTTTACCAACCGTATATCCTACCGATAGTAACCACCATAGGAACATTACACAAGAGATTCCAAAAACAATCCACCAAAGCTTATTCGCTTTTCCTTCTACTGGCTTGGCTACATCGACTGTAATGTCGTGATAGCTCTTGTTGCCAAGTATAAGTGGTTCTCTAATAGGAGCTTCCTTTTGCATTTTTATTAAGCTTTTTTGTTTCTAATTTTTGTTTGATAAAATACCGATGGCTCAGTATTTATTTCTTCTAATAAATAATACTGGCGTTGGTTCTTTTTCAATTCGCCAATTGCATGTGTTTTATCATTAACATCTCCAAACACCATTGCATTGGTAGGACAGGCAATCGAACAAGCTGTTTGTGCATCTTCATCGGCAACCTTATTGCCTGCCTTCTTGGCATCTAATTTAGTCTTCTGGATCATTTGAATACACATACTACACTTCTCCATCACTCCTCTGGAACGAACAACAACATCTGGATTAAGTACCATTTTACCGAGGTCATCATTCATATTGTAATCAAACTGATCGTTGTCGCTATATTGGAACCAGTTGAATCGCCTTACTTTGTAAGGACAGTTATTGGCACAATACCTAGTACCTACACAACGGTTGTACGCCATGTGGTTTTGTCCTTCTGCACTGTGAGAGGTCGCTGCAACAGGACAAACGTTTTCACAAGGCGCTTGGTTACAGTGTTGACACATTACAGGCTGGAAGGCTATTTCAGGATTAGCGGATGGCACTTCCATTGCTTTGTATTTAGCAACAGCGCCTAAATCTTGCTCCTCTGCTACTTCTTCTGTCATTTCAGATGAGTAGTAACGGTCAATTCGTAACCAGTGCATATCTCTACTTTTACGAATCTCATCTTTCCCTACTACGGGAACATTGTTTTCTGAGTGACAGGCAACAACACAGGCACCACAACCAATACACGATGTTAAATCAATGGATAAATTCCAAAAATGGCTGCTTTCATGATCAAACTGCTTGTATATAGTGATGTCTCTCGCTAGCATATCACCAACATGAGTAGCAAATGTTACATCAGGATTACCTGCTTTTGGATCTTTGATAAAGTCAGCTAGTGAGGCTTCTTTTACCATGTCTCTGCCCATCATAGTATGATGGAGCTGAACGGAAGCAAACTCATGCTCTCCTTCAACCTTTGTTATAGAAATGTTCGAAAATGAGTTATCAAAACCCAATCCGAATGCGTTAACTCCTATGTTATTTCCTGCCTTTCCGGCATGTGTTCTTCCATAACCATAGGCTAAACCAAGTGTTCCGATAGCTTGACCAGGTTGGATGAGTACAGGTACATTTTGTAAAGTATGTTCGCCGACAGTTAAGTTTACCTTATCTCCATTTAAACCTCCATTAGAAACACTCCAGTTAGAAAGTCCTAATTGTTGAGCTGTAGCAACCGAAACTGTCAGGTAATTATCCCAACAAGCTCTGGTAATAGGATCGGGTAGTTCTTGCAACCAAGGATTATTTGATTGCACTCCATCTCCCATTGCAGTTGATTGGTACAGCGCTAATTCTAAATCGCTTGAATTAACAGCAATGTTATTTACCGTTGCTTTAAATGATGAAACAGCGGGTTTTGCAAGGTCGTAAGTAAATAAACCATCGTGGATAGCTCTGCTCCATGACATCTTGCCAGACCAAAAGTTCTGCATTAAGGCGTAGTAGTTTTCACTTCTTTCTGTCCATGCTAAAAAAGAGTCCTGCATTTGACGACTATCAAACAATGGTTGTATAGTAGGCTGCATTAGCCCAACAGTTCCATGAAAAACATGAGCATCTCCCCAACTTTCTAAATTGTGTCTATCTGGACAAACGTAGGTCATCATATTGGAAGTTTCGTCCATGCTAAGAGCGGTAGAAACTGTTAGTGGAACTTTTTTTAGTCCATTTTCAAAGGCTGAAGCATTGGGTAAGGTGTACGCTGGATTTGCTCCACAAACGATGAGTGCTCCGATTTTACCGGCACTCATATCATCAATTAGGGAAGCTACTTCAGCATCATTTCCTTTTTTCAAATAGAAAGGGTTTTGTATGTCTAAAGTTGTTCCATAATTACCCAACATATTGTTGATGGCGTTAACCATAATTTGAACCTTAGCATCATTGCTATCAGCAATTACTAATGAACGACCTTTAGATTTTTCTAATTCGTCAACTAGCTTAGCGATACGTTTATCGGCAGTAGTGTTTCCTTTTAGTGTATTGTATACGTTTTCTATAAGCGTCTTTTGTTCTGAAGGCTTAGCAAGAATACGGACATCTGCATTTGACCCAGACAAAGAAAGATTTGATTCTATTTGAAAGTGGCGAGACATTTTACCTGACTCTGGTTTTCTGTTAGCTGCATACTGACGTTCAAAGTCGACATTCAACCAGCTATTCAAGAAATCAGCACCAAAAGAAACAATTACATCTGCCTTATCTAAATGATAGGTTGGTAAAGCACGTACGCCAAATGATGCTTTGTTAGCTTCTAACATTCCGCTGTAAGAAATTGCATCATATTGCACATGTTTTGCCTTGTATTTTTTTGCGAATCCATCAATAACATCTTGAGTAGATGGGCTAATTATTGAGTTGGTCAATACAACAACCTCACCTTGTGTGCTTTTCAGCATTTTAATGATTTCCGCATCGGCTGTTGCCCAATTTGTAGGGGCTCCGTTTTTCATCGGTCCTTGAAGACGATTTGAATCGTAAAGTGACAAAACAGAGGCTATTACTCTTGAGTTTGGGGTTGAGCTCGCTAAATCATTTCTTTTGATAAAAATCGGACGTCCTTCTCTTGTTTTTACTAGCACATTGGAGAAATCATTTCCATCATAATAGGTAGAGGCGTACCAATTAGCAACACCCGGCGTTATTTCTTCAGGCTTAACAACGTAAGGGATAGATCGATTAACGGGTGTTTCGCATGCTGCCAAAGTTGCTGCAGCGGTACTAAAACCTAAAAATTTCAAAAAATCTCTTCGACTTGTGTTAGAGTTGGTTAACTTCTCGTCATCTCCTAAAAACTCATCAACAGGAAGTTTTTCTGTAAACTCATTTTCTTTCAAGCTCTCAATGGCTGGATCGTTAGCAAGCTCTGCTAAACCTTTCCAGTATTTTTTCGCTTTCGTCATCTTTATGCTAATTGAATTAGTTCTTAAAATTAATAGTGGCACTTACCACATTCCAAACCTCCTATCTCCTCAACTGTAAACTTCTGATCTGGATGATTTTCTTTGAATTTTCTATGCATCTCTTCATAATAATCATTGTCAGCTGTTTGAACTTCCGTTTCTCTATGACAATTGATACACCAGCCCATCGTTAATTCAGAATGTTGTGCAAGGACTTCCATCTCTTCAACAGGTCCGTGACAATCCTGACACTCAAGTCCTCCTGCAACAACATGCTGCGAGTGATTGAAATAAGCTAAGTCTGGAAGGTTATGGATACGAACCCATTTAATTGGCTTTTCTTCATAACCCTCAATGTATTGTCCTTTTTCAGGATCAAAACCAACAGCATCGTAAATTTTCTGTATTTCCTCAGTTCCAGAAGGCCCTTCGTTGATGTAAGTATGACAATTCATACATACGCTAGCGGAAGGTATTCCTGAATGCTTGCTATGCCTTGCTGAAGAATGACAGTAATTACAATCTACTTGATTATCGCCAGCATGTAACTTGTGTGAAAACTTGATTGGCTGCTCAGGGGCATAGTTTTGATATACACCAACACCAGTCATAATGTTCCAAGCTGCATTAGCGCCACCAACGGCTAGTAACAACACTGTTAAAACAACCAAAGGAGTGCGCTCTAAATATGCCGATACGATAGATATAATGGATTCCACTAAATCCTTTGGAGATTCATTGGCGGCAGTTTTTAGCATATTTTTAACCTTCCATAAGCCTGCAATAAGCAATAATAAAGTCAGGAAAAAAGTCAATAAGATATAATCAGTCGTGTTATCCTCTATTGCAGAGACAGAACCGCCTGCGGAAGAGGCAGCAACAGCTTCTACCATGGATGGAGCTGCTTCAATATAAGCTAGTATATTAACCACATCTTCATCAGAAAAATGCAAGAAAGACGTCATTGGTGACTTGTTGTATTCTTCATAGATGGCAACCGCTTGAGGATCCCCTGAGGCAATCATTTCTGCTGAGTTCTTGATCCACTTAATCAGCCATTCTTCTGAGTATTTGTCGTTTACTCCCTCAAGCGCAGGGCCAATCAGTTTTTTATCAATCATATGACAAGCTGTACAGTTTGCCTTATAGAGCTTTTCTCCCTCTTCAACTGACTGAGCATGAGCTGAAAAAGAATTTAATAGGATAAAAAATAAAAGCGAGAAAATAAAATTTAATGAGTTGCTTGACTTAGAATTCATCATGTTTATCTAGTATTTTTCGAGTATAGCTTATACAATTTTACTCACGTGCAAATTTAAAAAATCCCAATTCTATGTTCGATATATTTTTAAAAATTAAAACTAATTTATAGTCGTTCTAAATAGCCTAGCTTCCAATCTTAATTGTTATACATTTTTTTAAAAATGCTCAAATCATAAATTAGTAACTTTGAAGGATGAAATATGCTTTATTTTTTATTTTTTGTTTTAGCTTTTCTGTTAACCTTGCTCAAAACGGTAAGGTCATTATTGAGGCAGATGAAAGAATCAATAATTTACTTGACAAACAAACGAAACTGAATAAGTCAAAAGACGGCGTTAGTGGGTATAGAATTCAACTAAAGAACACCAGTTCGCAAAAGGATGCTAATGCTTTACGAGCACGCTTTAACAGCGCTTTTCCTAATTTAAAATCGTACTTAAACTACGACGCTCCTTATTACAAGATTCGTGTAGGTGATTATTTAACTAAAATGGAATCTCAAAAGGATTTAAACGAAATCAGAAAAGCGTATAGCGGAGCGTATATTGTTCCTTGTCATATTCAGGTAAGTGAAGCCATAAAAAAAGAGGAATAAATTTCCTCTTTTTTTTAGCATTTATTTTGTGGTGTTTAATTTTTTCTTCACCTCAACCTCTTGATACCCTTCTATTATATCTCCTACTTTGATATCGTTGAAATTAGTAATACTTAAGCCACATTCATAACCTGAGGATACTTCTTTAACATCGTCTTTAAATCGTTTAAGAGACGATAGTTCTCCTGTATAGACAACGATTCCGTCACGAATTAGACGAACTTTTGTGTTTCGAGTCATTTTTCCATCTAAAACGTAACAACCAGCAATGGTTCCAACTTTAGATATTTTAAACACTTCTCTTACCTCAATATTAGAAACAATTTTTTCTTCGATGTCAGGAGATAGCATTCCTTCCATTGCTTGCTCTAACTCTTCGATTGCATTATAAATTACTGAGTATAATCGAATATCTATTTGCTCTACTTCGGCAAGCTTACGCGCATTTACAGACGGACGAACTTGGAAACCGATTATGATGGCATCAGAGGCTGCTGCTAACATGACATCAGACTCCGAAATTTGACCAACCGATTTATGAATAATATTTACAGCTATTTGATCTGTTGATAGTTTTTGTAATGAATCTGAGAGAGCTTCGATTGAACCATCAACATCTCCTTTGATGATGACATTTAGCTCTTGGAAGTCTCCTAAGGCTAGTCGTCTTCCAATTTCATCAAGGGTAATGTGTTTTTGTGTTCTAACACCCTGTTCACGTTGTAGTTGCATGCGTTTTGCTGCAATGTTTTTTGCTTCACGCTCATCGTCCATCACATTGAACTTGTCACCAGCTTGGGGAGCGCCATTAAGGCCTAGTAAAACAGCCGGTACGGAGGGGCCTGCTTCTTCCATTTTTGCATCTCTTTCATCCAATAAGGCTTTTACCTTTCCAGAGTAACAGCCTGCTAACACATAGTCTCCAACTTTAAGGGTCCCTGCCTCCACCAAAATAGTAGTTAAATATCCTTTCCCTTTATCTAAAGATGCCTCAATAACGGTGCCTATGGCATTCTTTTCAGGGTTTGCCTTCAACTCTAATAGTTCTGACTCCAACAATACTTTGTCTAACAGCTCTGGTATACCCAATCCTGTTTTAGCTGAAATTTCTTGAGACTGAAACTTACCTCCCCAGTCTTCTAGTAGGATATTTTCATTAGCTAGCTGCTCACGAATTTTATCGGGGTTTGCCGTTTCTCTATCTACTTTGTTTAACGCAAATACCATGGGCACTCCTGCAGCTTGTGCATGAGATATTGCTTCTTTGGTTTGTGGCATGACCTTATCGTCTGCTGCAACAACAATAATAACAACGTCTGTTACTTGAGCTCCTCGAGCACGCATTGCCGTAAAGGCTTCGTGACCAGGTGTGTCTAAAAAGGTAATTTTTTTACCACTATCTAGCGTTACTTCATAAGCACCTACGTGCTGTGTGATTCCGCCTGCTTCTCCTGCGATTACATTAGCCTTACGGACATAATCCAATAAGGAAGTTTTACCATGATCTACGTGCCCCATCACAGTAACAATAGGCGCACGCTCTTGCAACTCTTCTTCTGTATCTTGCACATCTACAATAGAATCTTGTACTTCAGCACTAACAAACTCTACAGTAAATCCAAATTCTTCGGCCACAATACTTAGTGTTTCAGCATCTAATCTTTGATTCTGAGTAACCATCATTCCTAGAGAAAAACAGGCAGAAATGATTTGAGTAGGAGCAACGTCCATCATCTGCGCTAACTCGGCTGTTGTTACAAACTCTGTGACTTTTATTGTTTTATCAGCTTCTTCTTGCTGAATCATGTCAAGCTCCTGTTGTTCTTTTCTAGCTTGTCTTTTTTCTCTTCTTAATTTAGCTCCTTTATTTTTACCCCCACCTTGTAATTTGGCAAGGTTTTCTCTAACCTTTTTTTGAATTTCTTCAGGTGTTAGCTCTGCTTTGGGCTCGTTCTTTGCTTTTCTTTTCTTAAAGGATTTGTTAGAATCAACTTTCTTGATGATTCGTTTGCGTTTTTTCTTTGTATTTTCATTGTTAGAAGAGGCAACAGGCTTTTTCTTTTTAGTTTCAAATTGTGACAGATCAATCTTTGGGCCATCAAGAATTTTTGGGCCATCCAGCTTATTCGCCTTTGCACGGATTACTCCTTCAACCTCTAAGAGTTTCTCGCTTGTTGCGGATGCAGCTTTGGGTATAACTACTTTCTTCTCTTCTTTGGGCTTTTCAACCACCTTTGGTTTAACAGGTTCTTTTAGTTCAGTTTCGGAATTAGCTTTGCTACTCTTTTCTTCAGGGGCAGTTGCAGCCTTTTTGTCCGATTTCTTATCTTGATTAAGATCTACTTTGTCTACAAGTTTGAACTGGATTTTAGGAGTATCTGCTTTGACTACTTCAGCCTCAGAAGCAGTTTCTTTTTTAGATTCCTCCGCTTTTTTTGCTTCTTGCTGTTGTTTTGCTTCAGCCTTTACAATCATATCAGGCTGATATTCTGCTATCAGAATATCATAAACATCAGGCTCTACTTTTGAGTTTCGGTTAAGACCAACTCCATTTGGGCCTAAAAATTCTAGTATGGTGTCAACACCTACATTAAACTCTTTAGCAAGTTTTGATAATCTCTGGGGTTTGTATGACATATAAATAGATTACGCTATTCTAAAAATTATTTGTTCTTATTCAAATTCCGCTTGAAGAATGGACAATACATCATTTACTGTTTCTTCTTCAAGGTCGGTTCTTTTTATCAAGTCAGATGCTTCTACTTTGAGTACGTCTCTTGCTGTATCACAACCGATAGACTTCAAAGCATCAATGACCCAACTTTCTATTTCATCAGAAAACTCTGTCAATTCAACGTCATCGTCTGCTTCATCAACATTTCTGTACACATCAATTTCAAAACCTGTTAGCATACTTGCTAATCGAATATTAAAGCCTCCTTTACCAATAGCCAAAGATACTTGATCTGGATCTAGATAAACGTCCGCTTTTTTATTTTCATCATTTAATTGTATCGATGAAATTTTAGCTGGATTCAAAGCCCTTGTGATAAACAACTGCACATTATCTGTATAATTGATGACGTCAATGTTTTCATTTCGTAACTCACGAACTATTCCATGAATACGAGCTCCTTTCATTCCCACACAAGCGCCAACAGGGTCGATTCTTTCATCATAGGACTCAACAGCTACTTTGGCACGTTCACCTGGAACACGCACAATGTTCTTGATGGTTATTAAACCGTCAAAAACTTCTGGCACTTCTTGCTCAAACAATCGTGCTAAAAACTCGGGTGCAGTTCTAGAAAGAATAATCAAAGGGTTATGATTACGCATCTCAACACTTTTTACAACAGCTCTTATATTGTCTCCTTTCTTGAAATAATCTGATGGTATTGCCTCAGATTTTGGAAGAATTAACTCGTTTTCTTCTCCATCTAAAATCAACACCTCATTTCTCCATACTTGATAAACTTCACCGTTTATGATTTCTCCAACTCTGTCTTCATAGCGGTCGTAGATCTCCTTCTTTTCTAAATCCATGATACGAGAGACTAGTGTTTGTCGTAGGGCCAGCACTTGTCTTCTTCCGAAATCTTTAAGAAAAATTTGCTCAGAAACTTCTTCTCCAACCTCAAAATCAGGCTCTATTTTTACGGCATCAGAATAGGCTATTTCAAGATTTTCATCCTCCAAGGCTTCATCTTCAACTATTTCTCTGTTACGCCACAATTCTAAGTCCCCTTTATCAACATTAATAATGACATCAATATTCTCATCAGAGCCATATTGCTTAGCCATCACACTTCGGAAGACTTCTTCTAAAACATTCATCATGGTTTCACGATCAATGTTTTTCATTTCTTTAAACTCTGAAAACGATTCAATCAGATTTTTTACATCCATTTTTCAATGATTAAAATGATATTACAATTTTTGTTTGGTCTATTTGTTCAAAAGCTAGCTTGTGTTCTTTTACTACTACTTGCTTTTTCTTTCCTATTTTTTCTCTATTTTTCGTTTCAAGAACGATTCCTTCATCAGCGATTGCACTCAACATCTTTCCTAAAATCTTCTCTCCTCCTTTTAGCTTAACATCAACTTTTCTACCAATATTTTTTTCGTATTGCTGAAAAACCTTAAACGGTTCACCTAAACCAGCACTGGCTACTTGCAAAGAAAAATCTTCTTCTTCTCGATCCAAGCTTCCTTCTATATGACGACTCAGGCGCACACAATCACCCATTTTTATACCTTCAAATGAATCTACTCTTACTTCAATTTGATTTCCTCCTCCAACTTTTAATGACACTAAAAAAAAGCCCTTCTCTTTAGCAAGAAAATCATCTACCAGTTGTTGAATTCGTCGCTTTTCTATCATTTGCTAATATCAAATGAGGGGACCGAAGCCCCCTCATTCATTCATCATATTTCGCTGCAAATATAGGATTATTTATCTTAAGAGCAAATACAATAGATATTCGCTCATAATAAGCACCCTATTGTACAATGACTCTTTCATTAATTCGTCCTTCATCATTCATAATATGAATAATATAAATGCCCTTAGCGTAGTTTTCTAAGTTTATCCTTTTAGTGTACTCGCCTATGAATCGTTCTTTTTTGTCTTCAAAAACGAGCTCTCCGTAAGCACTTACAACCTGTATGTTTACATCCTGAATTTCTTCAGAAACAAAATGTAAGTTTAGCTCTCCTTTTGTTGGATTAGGGAAAACACTAACGTTTGAAAATTCTCCAGAAAGTTTTGAGGATGGTGTGTTGAATATATAGGTCGAAGAATAGCTGGATGCATCTATTGAGCATATTGCTTTTACTCTCAGACGTACTTGACGACCTGCTGATAACCCTGAAAACACCAATGCATTCGTTGTGGTAGTGTAATACACCCAACCTGTGACTCCAATTACTCTAACTCCGTATTCATAACTTACCGCTCCTGGAACGGCATCCCAACCGATTTCAGCTGAAGTAGTCGTAATATTCGTTGCGTAAACATTTGTTGGAGTAGTACATGGCCCAACCGTAGTGAATGAAACAGAAGACCAATTAGAAAAAATTGCATCTCCACACCTACTTCTTACTTCAAATTCATAAGCTACCCCTTCTGCTAAACCATTTAATGTAAAGTTAGAACCAACAAAGTTAGATACTGTAATCCATGAGGAAGCTACTTGCTCTTTGTACCTAACATCATATTTTCCAAGTATAGAGACATCATCCCAAAAAACAAAGGCCGTAGTCGATGTAATATTGGTTACATTAACATTCGTAGGTTCCAAGCATATAATCTGTTCTGCTACTTGAAACGTTTCTGAAACACTACAACCACTAGCGTCCGTAGCTGTTACCGTATAGGTGCCTGCCGACAATGCCGTTGTATCTATTCCGTTTAAATCTAAAGTAACTAAACCAAAACCACCACTCACACTTAAACTAGCCGTTCCATCGCTATTTCCAGATGTAGCACTTTGTGTAGTAACGCTTAGCGCAATATTACATGA
>CBFIDX010000027.1:0-25013 GCA_965661505.1 Flavobacteriales bacterium
GGCTCAAAACCGTAAAAAAGCGCAAAGAGCCTATGCCAAAGCCGTGGAGTTCTATCAACAAAATGCCGATAAAAAAGCCAAAGACTTGGCAGAGCAATCCCTTCGTCAGGATGCTAGCTTCTTAAAACCCTATCTGCTCTTGGGGCAACTGTCGGAAAATGAACAAAAAATAGAGGTGGCAGTAGCTTATTACCTACAAGGATTGGCCGATGACGATCCCAAAAATGCTTGGGGCTACTGGAAGGTTGGTTTATTGGCTTTTAACCAAGGAAAGTATGCAGAGGCAAAGCAGCATTTACAACACTTTTTAAGTTTCGATAAGCAGTCCGAAAAACGCATTCAATCGGCTCAAAGCTTATTGGCCAATTGCCAGTTTGCTTTAGAAGCCCTAAAAAACCCCGTTCCTTTTCAGCCTCAAAACATGGGGCAAGGAGTCAATAGCAAATGGGAAGAGTATTTGCCCAGTATCTCCGCCAATGGTCAGTTGTTTGTCTTTACGCGCAGGGGGCCGCATCAAGAGAACATTATTTCAGAAGATTTTTATTCCAGTAAGTTGATAGAAGGTCAATGGAGTCAAGCAGAAAATTTGGGGCAAGCCTTGAATACCTTTGGTAACGAGGGGGCCCAGAGCTTATCGGCCGATGGTAAAATTTTGTTTTTTACCGCTTGCGATAGAGAAGACGGTTATGGCAGGTGCGATATATACGTCAGTTTTTTAACCAAAGAGGGTTGGAGCCCTGCTCAAAACATAGGTCCTTCCGTAAACAGCCCACACTGGGAGTCTCAGCCCAGTATTTCTCCTGATGGCAAAGAGCTTTATTTTGTAAGTAATCGTCCAGGAGGAAAAGGGAAAATGGACCTTTGGAAGAGCAGCCTAACGGAAGAAGGTAGTTTCGGTAAACCCATTAATCTAGGAAAGGAAATCAACACTCAAGAGGATGAGATGTCGCCTTTTATCCACATGGATAATCAAACCCTCTATTTTGCTTCTAAGGGGCAGCTAGGCATGGGGGATTTCGATTTGTTTTTGAGTAGAAGGGAAGGCCCCACATCAAATTGGCAAGCTCCCCAGAATTTAGGCTATCCGATTAACACCCATGAGGTAGAAAACAGTTTGATTGTGGCCGCTGATGGAAAAACAGCCTATTTTGCTTCCGATCATTCGGGCTATGGACAAGAGGATATTTTCTTTTTTGAATTGCCTACAGAAGTTAGGCCCATACAAGTTGAAGGGATTGAGCTAGACATCATCAGTCAAAAGTCGGGCGATGAAATTATTTTGAAAAATGTACAGTTTGCACACAATTCTTTTGAGTTGGACAGTAGTTCGTTCGAAGAGTTGGACAAGCTCATTTCCTATTTAGAGAAAAATCCTGCTGTTGATATCCTTTTAGAAGGCCATACCGACGATGTGGGGGGCAAGCAGGCCAATCAGCTGCTTTCGGAAAATAGGGCCAAGGCGGTATATCGCTATCTAGTGGCTGCTTCCATTGATCCATCTAGGCTCAGCTACAAAGGTTACGGTGAAAGTAAACCCTTGCTTTCCAACAACAATGAGTTGGGTAGGGCTACGAACAGAAGAACCTCCTTTCGGATTAAATAATAGCCTTTCTGATTCGTACTAACTTTTCTAATAATCCTTCAAGCGTATTTAGTGGAAGCATGTTAGCGCCATCCGATTTTGCTACAGAAGGATTGGGATGTGTTTCTAGAAAAAGCCCATCAGTGCCCGCAGCAATCCCTGCTTTAGCAATGGTTTCTATTAGTTGCGGCTTCCCGCCCGTTACACCAGAAGATTGGTTGGGCTGTTGCAAGGAGTGAGTAACATCTAACACCACTGGAGCAAATTGTTGCATTGTGGGTATGCCACGCATATCTACTACCATGTCTTGATAGCCAAACATCGTGCCTCTATCAGTTAACAATACCTTTTCGTTGCCACTGTCTTTTACTTTCTGAACGGCAAACTGCATGGCATCGGCGGATAAAAACTGACCTTTTTTAATGTTGACTGTTTTGCCTGTTTTGGCAGCAGCAACTAAAAGATCGGTTTGCCGGCATAGAAAAGCAGGTATCTGTAAAACATCTACATAAGCTGCGGCCTTGCTAGCTTCTTCTGCGGTATGTATGTCTGTTAGGGTAGGAAGGCTTAGCTCACTCCCCACTTTTTGTAAAATTTGCAATGCTTTTTCATCTCCAATGCCAGTAAAGGAGTCTAAACGAGAGCGGTTAGCTTTTCGATAGGACCCTTTGAAGATAAAAGGGATTTCTAGCCGATTACACACTGTTTGAATGTGTTCAGCAATCTCAAAAGCCATTTCTTCTCCTTCAATGGCGCACGGTCCAGCAATAAGAAAGAAGTTATCGCTCTTACTGTGTTGTATCTTTGGTAGGTGATTGATCATCTGTTTTTTTTGTTGAAAATGTTTTTTTAACTCCAAATCCTAGGTGAATGCCATATAGCTGATCTGAAATAAAAGCATTGGCTTGCCGTGTATATAGTTGAAATTCGGTTTTTTTGCCATTTAAAAAAGAAAAGCTGAATTGCAAGCTATTTCGTTCTAGTCCTCCTGTATGGTATCCTATTGACCACTTTGTTTTCTCTCTGTTGTGATGAAGGTTGGCATACAGAAATGGATCTGTATAAATGCCAAACCGATGTTCAGCTCCAACACTAAATGCATTCATGAAAAAATCAATTTTCTGTTGGTAATTTACTTTAAATAAAGCAGGTATCTTCCAGTTGTAACTTTCTTTAGCAGAAGCGTTAAAAGGCTGCTCTATTGAGTCAAGTTCATCTTGAATAATGTCTTCGTTAAAGTCAAGTAAATTCTCAACGTTGATGCCCTCAAATTGGTAGTTGGCGTTTATGTAAAGATTAGTAGTTGATTCATCCCAAACCACAAAGCCAATGTCCGAAATAGAGAGTTGAAGAAGCTGTTGGTCCAATTCTTGTTCATAATACAAGCCCAATGCTGCACCTATCCCATTTACAGCAAGTAAATTACTCCCTTCAAAGTTAGTATAGTGTCCTTCTAAGTCTAGTTCGTATTCAATGGATCCACCGTTTTCTGCTGTAAAAAAGGTGGCTTTGTGTGCCTTAAAGCTTGCAAACTGATGCCCTGCAATTAAAGAACTCGTTAAAAATAAGTTGGAATGGATCTTAAATCCGAGTTCTATCTCAGAGTACAGGTAGAAGTTAGCTTGAAAAGGAGCAAATGAAAGCTCTTGACCTAGATAGGAGGCATTCCCATAAAGCCCCAACTCAAGCAAATCGATGGGATAGCTAAAAGAAGCCAATGATTTTTGATTGAGTGCTAAGCTCCAATTTTTTTTGTTGCCATACTTTAGCTGATTTTCCACTAAAAAATAAATGTGGTTTTCATTTCCTAATTGAGCTAAAATATTCTGTTTGTCCTGATCGTCCCAATATGCATCAGAGTTTAGCAGTGTTTCACTACTGAAAGAAGAATTAAATAAGCCCAATTGTCCTTGGTAGCTCAAAAAAGAATCCTGTGCTGATACGGTTTGTATTCCGATAAGAATAAGGGTAAGTACACGTCTCATTATTGATTGATGTTTTGAGTATGGTTAGCAATTAGTTTTAACTCCATTTTATAATCCGAATAGATGTTTACGAATTCTGTGTTGGGCACCGAGTTAAAGCTTACTTCAAAGCAAATGTTTTTAGCAAAATCGAATAAATTATTGGCATTGTTAAAGGGGAAAATAATTTGGCTTTCAACTGCTTGGGTTACGCGTCCATTCTGTCCTAATGGAGCGGCCTCAACAAAAGTGTTTTCTTCGAGTGTTTCAAGTACTTGAAAGTTTTCATCCAACAATTGCAATTTGATTTTAGCACTTAACGGGAATCCGTTATTTACTAAAATAGTAAAGGTTGTTTCATTTAAATCATCAGGAAAATCGACACTTAAGGAAGTGGTGTCTAGCAGCACAATGTCTTGAGCTATCAAAGAGAGTGGCATGCTAATTTCCATATCTGTAGAAAGACCAAATCCTTTGTATAAAAAGCCAGCCTCGTTGTTATCATCAGGGTTTGTTTGAAGCTCGTATTCAATGTTAATTTGATTAGGCTTCAGTTCAATCAACTCATCAATATTCGAATTGTCCTGATTTAAAATAAAATCGGAATAGCTAGGATAAGTGGGTGTGGTGCTCGATTGTAAATTTTCAGTAGCAGGATCAATGAACAAGGCCTCGTTTAAAGCGGTACCGTTTAAGGATAAGTCTTCTGTTGCAGTACTGGCGGTTATCTCTTTTAAATCTACAATAGCAGAAGCACCAATGTAATTTTCGGTTGTTAATTTGACAGTCAGCTGTTCTAAATCAAAGTCTCCTTGAAAATTTTCAAATAAATTAAATTCAGTTTGCTCTATGCCGCTAATGGTATCACTTCCAAGGTATCCTTTAACAATGGATGGGGTTACGTCCACTAATAAGGTGAAATAGATGCTATCTTCTAGGGAGATATTGGTTAGTGTTCCAGAAGAGTCAATCCTCCCAGAAGAGATGGTGTAAAGCGTATTAATTGTGTCACCAAATTTCCCAGTAAGGTCCAGTTCATATCCAGAAAAATCAAAAAAGTGTTCCTCAGTAACACTTCCTCCCACTGGGGCTGGAGGTAGTTCAATGAAAATCTCAAAAGGTTGCCCCTGAAAGGTAGCGGATGGGATGCTGTAGTTGACCTTGATGGTATCTTGAATGGTTGATGAACCCAAAACAGTTACCCCACCATTGTGCACAAGCGCCTCAGTAAGCCAAGCATCTTCAATGTCAAAGGCAACAACCGTGTCTTCATAAAAGATCTCTTGATCGGGAAAAATAGCAGTTCCTTGATAAGGAACAATATCACTAATGTTGATGGTAGCTATCAATGCATCATCGTAATCAATATTTACTAGGTTAGGTGCTGTGCCAACCATGTCAATATTCAGTATTTCAACTTCTAAATCACCGTACAATGTTTCTCCTGCTAAATCTACGTTTTCTTGGTAGGTATCACCTGTTTGTAGAAGCGGAATTGAAATTTGAAGGATGTCACTAAAACTACCTGTATTTCTTAGTATCATTTCGACATTGGCTATATCGGTAGGGAGCCCATTGTATAGACTAATGCTTAACATTCCTTCGTTTAGGATCATTTGTTCAAAATAGGAGCTTGCATCTATGGGTAAAACATCTTGCAATACATTTTGATAAGGAGGGATGATGGCTTGACTACCATTTGGTAATAACAAACCAGCGCCAAGACCGGTAATGATTCCACCAAGACTGGTTGGGTAAACAATGTTTATATCAGCAAAAGAAATGCTATCTAGTTTTACATTTTTCGTTGTTCCTATGGTTGGTATTTTTACTAGACTATCTAAGTCTAAATTAAAAAGCTCTTGTTGATATACTAGCTGTAAACCACTGTTTTCCAAGGTGTCGTACTGTATAGTCGAGTCTTTTTTTAGTTGATGAATGTCAAGGCTTGAATAGGCAATAGGAGCAGTCCATTGGGTACTCCATGAGGGTTGTTCCAATTCGTGTTTGCAAGAAATTAGTCCTGCAAACAATAAAATGATTATTAAGTATTTATTCATGTCTAGATTGTTTTACCCAAATATATTACTAAACCCTTTATGAAGTTGATTTTAGTAAAAAAAACTTTTTTACAATTGTAACTGTTTTTTTTCAATGTTTTACTTTCCGATACAAAAGTTGGAAAATATGTTTTCAAGTAAATCATCAGATGAGATCTCCCCTGTAATCCCTCCGAGGTGATAAAGTGCCTGACGTATATCCATAGCTAAGAAATCTCCAGAAACTCCATTGTTTAATCCTTCTATGGTTTTGATGATTTGATTTAAAGATTTGTTTAAAGCATCCACATGACGGCTATTACTAACAATGGTTTGGTTATTGCTCAAAGCACCGGTATTCACAAAACTGAGTAGGGTGTTTGTTAGTGCATCCAAACCCTCTCTCTGTTTGGCAGAGATAAACAAGGCATCTTTGAACTGTTTTTTAGCATCAGGGTTTTGATCTATTTTATTAACTACCACTACCAGTTTACCATCTAAACTGTTTCTTAGCTCCTTTACCTTTTTCAATTGGTGGTTTAGGTCACTATTGGCATCCATTAGGTAAAGCACAATCTGTGCTTGCTTGGCTTTTTCCATTGCTTTTTGAATCCCAATTTCTTCTACTTGATCTTTTGTTGCTCGGATGCCAGCAGTATCTATAAAACGAAAGTGAATTCCATGAATAATGAGGTCATCCTCGATGGCATCTCTTGTTGTACCAGCAATCTCTGATACAATGGCTCTATCTTCGTTTAAAAGAGCGTTGAGTAAGGTAGATTTTCCTACGTTAGGTGCTCCTAAAATAGTAACCGGAATGCCGTTTTTTATGGCATTTCCCACGGCAAAGGAATCAACCAATCGCATTAGACTAGACTTAATTTTTTGTAACAAATTGTTGAATTGGTCTCTATCAGCAAACTCTACATCTTCTTCGCTAAAATCCAGCTCTAGCTCGATTAATGAAGCGAAGTTAACCAGCTCTTCTCTCAGTTCTTTTAGCTCATTAGAAAAGCCGCCACGCATTTGCTGCAGAGCAACTTTGTGAGCAGCCTCGCTATCAGATGCAATCAGATCGGCTACGGCCTCCGCTTGCGATAAATCCATCTTCCCATTACTAAAGGCACGAAGCGTAAACTCACCGGCTTGTGCCATGCGAGCACCCTTTTCTAAAAACAAGTGTAAAAGTTGATTTTGAATGTAGCTAGAGCCATGACAAGATACCTCTATCACATCTTCTCCTGTATAGGAATGTGGGTTTTTAAAAATACTTACCAATACTTCATCAATAATATTAGAGTCGCTACGGATAGTTCCAAAATGAATGGTATGTGATTTTTGCTCTTCTAAACTTTTTGTAATAAAAACGCTATCACAAATAGAAATGGCATTTGGGCCAGACAAACGTATTACTGAAATTGCCCCTACACCCGAAGCTGTAGCTACTGCACATATGGTGTCTTGAATCATTTAGCAAAGATAAGTCAAACTCTTTTGCTTTTTTATTTTCATCTATCAGATTAACTTTTCATATTTGCAGGGATTAAAAAAAGCATATAAATGAGCGTTTTAGTAAATAAAGATTCTAAAGTTATTGTCCAAGGTTTTACTGGAAGTGAAGGCACGTTCCACGCAGGGCAAATGATTGAATATGGAACCAATGTAGTAGGGGGTGTAACACCTGGAAAAGGAGGGCAAACCCACTTAGGTCGCCCTGTTTTTAACACGGTTTCTGAAGCCGTAGAAAAAGTAGCAGCCAATACATCCATGATATTTGTGCCTCCAGCGTTTGCGGGCGATGCAATTATGGAAGCAGCTGCTGCAGGCATCAAGGTAATTATTTGTATTACCGAAGGCATTCCTACCAAGGATATGATAACTGTAAAAGAATTTATTAGTAATAAAGATTGCACCCTTGTAGGACCCAACTGTCCAGGTGTTATCACTCCCGGAGAAGCCAAATGTGGTATTATGCCAGGTTTTGTTTTTGAGCAAGGCAACATAGGGATCGTTTCTAAGTCGGGTACACTAACCTACGAAGCAGCCGATCAGGTTGTAAAAGCTGGTTTAGGAATTTCTACAGCCATTGGTATTGGTGGCGATCCGATTATTGGTACTACCACAAAAGAAGCCGTAGAAATGTTAATGAATGATGTCGATACTGTAGGCATTATTATGATTGGCGAAATTGGCGGTCAGCTAGAAGCTGATGCGGCTCACTGGATAAAAGCAAACGGAACAAAGCCAGTAGTTGGTTTTATTGCTGGACAAACAGCCCCTGCTGGTAGAACAATGGGCCATGCTGGTGCAATTGTAGGTGGGGCTGATGATACGGCTGAGGCTAAGATGAAAATTATGAGCGAATGCGGAATTCATGTAGTGGCTTCTCCAGCACAGATTGGTGCTAAGATGGCTGAACTGATGAAATAACAAGGCTGCATTTATAAGGCAATAGAAAAGCCCTCCTTTTGGAAGGGCTTTTTTTGTTTTGACTTCAATAATCAATGAATTAGAAAATCGAAAAACAGGCGAACTAATTTTTTATCTTTGGTGCTTTATTAGAAAATATGAAACTACTAGACGGAAAAACAGTCATTATTACGGGAGCATCGCGTGGTATAGGGAAAGGAATCGCACTAAAGTTTGCCGAACAGGGAGCTAACATTGCATTTACCTACTTATCATCAGAAGAAAAAGCCAAAGCGTTAGAAACAGAACTGAGTGCTTTCGGCATAACGGCAAAAGGATTTAAATCCGATGCTTCTAACTTTGATTCAGCACAAAAATTAGCAGACGATGTGATGGAAACATTTGGCAGTATTGATGTGGTGGTAAACAACGCTGGTATCACCAAAGATAATTTACTAATGCGAATGAGTGAAGAGGATTACGATAGGGTGATGGAGGTAAATATGAAATCTGTTTTTAACTTGACGAAAGCCGTTTTACGACCCATGCTCAAACAACGAAATGGATCCATCATAAACATGAGTTCAGTAGTTGGAGTAAAAGGTAATGCCGGACAAGCCAACTATGCTGCTTCAAAAGCTGCTATAATCGGTTTTAGCAAATCTACAGCCCTCGAACTGGGATCTAGAAACATCCGATGTAATGTGATAGCACCAGGTTTTATAGAAACTGAAATGACCGCTGCTTTAAATGAAGATACAGTACAAGCATGGAGGGACAGTATCCCACTAAAGCGTGGTGGAACAACGGAAGATATTGCTAATGCAACACTCTATTTCGCTTCTGACATGTCGGCTTACGTTACTGGACAAGTATTAACTGTTTGTGGAGGTATGCTGACCTAATGCAATCGATTACGACTGATCTTCCCATAGGCTTTAGCCTTATTTGTATTTTGATAGCTGCGCTCTATGCGTATTTCCTTTATCAAAAACACCCTTTCAATAAGAAATCATGGATGCCGTTATTTATGGCATCCCTTCGTTTTTTTACAGTTTTTTTATTGACCTTTTTTTTGTTAAATCCATTCGTAAGTAGCTTATTAATAGAAAAAGAAAGACCGATCATTGTTATTGCTATAGATCAATCTGAGTCAATGCAACATACATCAGCAGTTCAAGAATTACCCTCTCAGATAAATAATCTGCAGGAGAACCTAGCTAAAAACCATCAGCTTGAGTTATATTCATTTGGAAACGAAGTTAATCCTCTCGATAGTTTTCGTTTTGACCAGAAGAAAACAGATTATTCTGCTTTTTTTCAATACCTAGAAGATTTATATAAAAATCGAAACGTAGCAGCTGTTGTATTTGCCTCCGATGGTTTGTATAATATGGGCAAAAATCCAATTTATATGAACTACCCTTTTCAAGCACCGCTTTATGCCATTGCTCTAGGAGACACTACACCAAGAAAAGATTTGTTAATTAGTAATTTAACCCATAATGACTTAGCTTTTTTAGGCAATACCTTTCCTATTGAAATAAGCGGACAGTCACAATTTTGCAAAGGAGAAAAAATACAACTTACAGTTACCAAAGAACAAGAACAACTACATAATGAAGAAATAATCTTGACCAAGTCTTTTCAACGATTTCGTAGGAAGCTCTTTTTACCAGCCGATGACTTAGGAACACAAAGCTATACCGTTAGCCTTTCTAAAATGGAGGGTGAGTTAAATACAGAAAATAATAGTCAAAATTTCTTTATTGACGTTTTAGAGAGTAAACAAAAAATCTTGTTGCTAACCTCTAAAAGTCATCCGGATATATTTGCCATTACGACAGCAATAGAACAGAATGAAAATTTTGAGGTTCATCAAAAGTTTATGGATGATTTTGACGGCAACTATGAGCCTTATAGTCTTTTGATAGCTTTTCATGTAAGCCTCGATGAAGCTCCTTTGCCAACATGGCATGTTTTAGGTGCTCAAACGAACTCCAGGCAATTCGATTGGTTAGAGATGAACTCTTTAAATTCTATTGGTTCGGAAGTACTTGTTAATCTAAAACCTTTTTCCTTTTTTCAGATTGATGAAGAATGGGCAAAATGGATCCAAAAATTACCCCCTTTGAGCGTTCCTTTTAGTCGTTTTGACTACCAATCTGATTACCAAAATTTATTTGCTCAAACAGAAAAAGGCATTGTTACCAATAAACCCATTTTTTCTTTTCATCAAGGACAAGATAATCGCCAGGCAATTTGGGTAGGCGAGGGGCTATGGAAATGGCGATTGTTTGAATATGCTGAAAAGGAGTCTCATCATTTGTTTGATGACCTTGTTCAACAATGCGTTCAGTTTTTAGCTGTCAAAGAAGACAAAAGTTTTTTTCGACTAAAAATTCCCAAAAAAATATATGAAAATGAATCGCTTTCTATATCTGCTCAACTGTATGACGCTAACTATGAGCTATACAATGCTCCTGAAGTAAGATTGGTTTTAAAAAATTCACAAGGTGCTGAATACGTTTACATATTTGATAAGAATTCAAATAAATATGCGTTGGAGTTAACAAACCTGACCAGCGGTAGTTATCAATATGAAGCAACAGTAATGGCAGCAGGCAATGAGTATGTTCGCAATGGAAACGTCACAATTATGCCATTGCAAGTCGAACAGCGCCAAAAACAAGCCAATCATCAAATTTTAAATAAGCTAGCTACTAATAAGGGTGGGAAGTTGTTTTATGTCTCTGAAATACCCGAACTACAAGAACGTATTTTAGCGCAAGACAGTAAAACAATCTCTTACAGTCGCTTACAACTTTCCGAATTATTGAATCATCGATGGATATTCTTTCTTTTATTAGTATTTTTATCACTTGAATGGTTTTTGCGTAAGCAAAACGGTAGTATATAAATTTTTAAAAAAACGTAACTATGTTTGAAGCAAATCAAGATGGAGGAATGACTCCAAGAATTCCGAAGATTTTTGTAATTGGATTTATTGCTTTTTTATTGATCCTAATCAGTGGAGGTAAAATGTTTTACAATGTTGATCCAGGTGAGAAAGCGATTTTATTTAAACGATTTAGTGGGGGATTGGACAAAGAGACTGTATATGATCAAGGTTTTCATATTGTAGCTCCTTGGAATAAATTTTATATCTATAATGTTAAAATTCAGGAAGATTATGAAGCCATGGAAGTATTGTCTAAAAATGGACTATCCATTAAATTAGATTTGTCTTTTCGTTACAACCCAGTGATGACTGAAATAGGAAAGCTTCATGATTTAGTTGGTTATGATTATTTAGAGAGCATCTTACGTCCTGAAATTCGTTCGGTTACCAGAGAAGTAATAGGAGAGTACTTACCAGAAGAACTATACTCTACTAAAAGAGAAGAAGTAGAAGATCGAATCTATGAGCTAACAGCAGCAGCTATCTCTGGTAAATATCTTAATCTAGACGCTATCCTAATTCGTGATGTTACCCTACCAAAGACACTGCAAGTAGCTATTGAAAATAAGCTAAAGCAAGAACAAGAAGCTTTAGAGTATGAGTTTAAGTTATTAAAAGAATCAAAAGAAGCAGAGCGTAAGCGTATAGAAGCACAAGGTATCTCCGATTTCCAACGAATTGTTACCAAAACAATTACACCCTCTTTATTAAAGTGGAAAGGGGTAGAAACAACTCAAGAAATAGCTAAATCTCCAAATAGTAAAGTAATAGTTATTGGCAATGGAGACGGTGACCTGCCCATAATATTAGGTGGTGATAAATAATTGAATCATAAAAAAATTAAATTGATGAAAAGAATAATTTTAATAGCAGCGATGCTCATCCCTTTTTTGTTATTCTCTCAAAACAGAGCTCCTGAACAAAAAAGACCACAAGGACCTGTAGAAAATAAAACAGAGCGTTATGAGTATGTTATTGTTCGTGCAATGATGGATGTTGAATCAATGCCCAAAGCTGAACAAGTAATTTCTCCTAAGAAAAAAGGAAAAAAGAATGATATTAGCGAGGATGAATCCTCGAAGAATAACGTTAAAGGTCAGCTGAAAACAATGCAAAAAGCGCGCTGGGCTATTACCTTTGATTTTGGAAGAGTAAAATCGAAAGAAAGCCAAATGGTAGCTAAACAACAGTTTTTTTACCTAGTTGACGCATTAAATTATTTAGGCTCTAGAGGTTTTGAGTTAAGTGTTTCTGAAATTCATGAAACCGATCAAGGTCCAATGCAAGTCTATTACATGCGTAAATCACGATAAATTAAAAAAGCCCATTATTGAATGGGTTTTTTTATGAAAGTTTATTCTGAAAAAATACTACTTGCTTGGGGTGAGGCAATTGGAGGCAATTTAGAAATCAGAGATTGGCTCATGAAAAATGGTTATCCGGAATTGGGGCTGTTTTGTTTTGCGCTTTATTTTGATGAAAAGTCTTCAGTGTGGCTTATCAAAAATGCACCACATCTTTTGGCTCTTATTAAAGCTGTTGAAGGGAAAAAAGACGCTCGAATCTGGTTGAAAAAAGGCTTTCCGAATTTATACAGGCTAGCAATGGCAGCTGATGGTGACATACCACAAATGGAGTATTTATTGAAAAACGACCGTTTAATGGCCGGCATAGCACAAAAGATAAAGTTTGTTAAAGATCAGATCGATGAAGCGAACAACGATGTACATCGCTGGGGTTTTGAGTAAATGGTACTCATTCACATAGACAAAGAAAAGGCCTATGACCTGATCCCAAAAATTGAGCATGGACTAAAACGTTATAAAGATCATTTATCACCCATCCGAAAGGCAGATTTTTTATACAATATGGCTGTTGTTTGTTTTTCCTTGCAATACTTTTCCGAATCCAATAGATTTATAAATAACTTGTTAAATACAAAAGGACTTGATGAATCAGAAGATATTTATGCTTTTGCACAATTACTAAAAGTAATCTTACATTACGAATTAGGCCACCTAGATTTACTTCCCTACATAACCAAATCTTCCTATAGATGCCTGCGTAAAAAAGGGCGTTACTATGAAACAGAAAGAACAGTTTTAAATGCCCTTAAAAAAATTGCGACTAAGCCAGAAGATACCGAAACGATTTTTCAAAATTTAATATCCCAACTTGAAAGGTTAGATGAGCGAATAGCACTTGATCACTTTGATTTCATCAATTATGCTAAGAGTAAACTTACAGGTATATCATTTGCACAACAACTGCAGCGTCATGCTTAATTACTTTTTCTTTTCTAATTCAAAAAGCTTATCTCTTAGTCTTGCTGCCTCCAAAAAGTCTAGTTCTTCAGCAGCCCTTTCCATTTGTGCTTTGGTATTTTTAATGATTTTTTTTAGCATTTTCGGATCGCTGTATTCGTTGGCATCTTCGGCAGCAATGCTTAACTCATCTTTTATGGCATAAGGATTTAACTTCTTGGCAATTAAATTATCCTTTTTCTTTTGCAGAGGTGTAGGCTTGAGTCCATTGTCAGTATTATATTTTATTTGTTTCTCTCTTCTTCTATTTGTTTCATCAATGGTAAGCTTCATAGAACGAGTTATTTTATCTGCATACATTATAACAAGTCCATTAATATTTCTTGCCGCTCTACCCGATGTTTGTGTCAAGGAACGTTCGGATCTTAAAAAACCCTCTTTATCAGCGTCTAAAATAGCTACCAGACTTACTTCTGGAAGGTCTAATCCTTCTCTTAAAAGGTTTACACCTATTAGGACATCAAAAATACCCTCTCTCAATCCGTGAAGAATTTCCACTCTTTCAAGAGTGTCAACATCTGAATGTATGTAACGACATTTGATGTTAAATTTTGTTAGGTATTTTGTTAACTCTTCCGCCATTCTTTTGGTCAGTGTTGTCACTAAAACACGATCGCTTTTTTCAACTCTTTTTTGTATTTCTTCTAGTAGGTCATCTATTTGATTTATTGTAGGACGCACTTCAATAATGGGGTCTAAAAGACCGGTCGGACGTATAAGTTGTTCAGCAATTATTCCTTCACTTTTTTCAAGTTCGTAATCAGCGGGTGTAGCACTTACGTAAATAAATTGTTTGTTGACTGCTTCGAATTCTTCAAATTTAAGTGGTCTATTATCAAGGGCTGCAGGCAACCTGAAACCATACTCAACCAAATTTTCTTTTCGAGAACGGTCACCGCCAAACATGGCTCTGATTTGTGGAATAGTAACATGACTTTCATCAATCACTGTTAAAAAGTCTTTCGGGAAATAATCAAGTAAACAGAAGGGTCTTGATCCAGGGCTTCTTCCGTCAAAATACCTAGAATAATTTTCGATACCAGAGCAATAGCCTAATTCTCGTATCATTTCAAGATCATAATTTACACGCTCATCTAGTCGTTTTGCTTCAAGTTTCCTGTCCGTCTGGTTGAGAAAATTTACTTGAGCCATTAAATCATCCTGAATGTGGTGGATGGCGTTATTGATACGGTCCTTAGAGGCCACAAAAATGTTGGCTGGGAAAATACGTAAAAATTCAAATTTTTCAATTGTATGTCCGTTTAATGGATCAAAGCTTTCTAAAGCATCAATTTCGTCTCCCCAGAAATGAATGCGATAAGCAATATCAGCATATGCAGGAAAGATATCAACCGTATCTCCTTTAACTCTAAAATTCCCTCGATTAAATTGTTGTTCGCTTCTGGAGTATAAAGAAGTGACAAACTGGTGAAGGAGCTTATTTCTACTAATGGTTTGCCCAACCTCAATTTCAATTACATTATTGTTAAACTCCTCCGGATTACCAATTCCGTATATACAAGATACCGAACTAACAACAATGATGTCATTTCTTCCTGATAGAAGGGCAGAAGTAGTGCTTAAACGGAGTTTTTCAATTTCTTCGTTAATTGAAAGGTCCTTTTCAATATAGGTTCCTGAACTAGGAATGTAAGCTTCTGGCTGATAATAATCATAATAAGAAACGAAGTATTCCACAGCATTATCAGGGAAAAACTGTTTAAATTCACTATACAGCTGTGCTGCTAGCGTTTTATTATGTGATAGTATTAGGGTAGGTTTTTGAACCTGATTAATGAGATTAGCAACGGTAAATGTTTTGCCCGATCCTGTAACTCCTAAAAGCGTTTGATGAGTTTCATTTGCCTCTACGCCTTTCACTAATTGCTCAATGGCAGATGGTTGATCTCCTGTTGGTTTAAAATCAGATACAAGTTTAAAATCCATTACAGCTCTTTAATTAAACGGAGCTGTTTTTTTAATGTTTTGATTTGGTCTCTGCCGCTATCAATTTTTTTCAAAACTTGTTTTTTCAGTTTCTCCGTTCCTTTGGAGTTAGAAAAGAAACTCATGTTGTTTTCGTATTGCCTTACTTCTTGTTCTTTTTCTGAAATGGATTTCTGAATTGATTTTTGTTCAATATCAATCTTATATGAGTCATTTTTAATCGATTCAAGCTTATTTCTGAACTTAAGTTCGGCTAATTTAAGTGGATCAATATTCAAAGCATTATAAAAACCTTGCATGATTTTTTGAAATTCTTTATCGATAGATTCTTTTCCCCTTGGTACTGTACCAAGCGCACTCCATTCTTTATTTATTTTTTTCAGTTCGCTTAAAAGTTCTTTTTCATCTTTCGCAAAAGATTTTTGTTTTAAACTCTCAAGAAAATTCTTTTTATCTTTTAGGTTGGTCGTCTTCTTAGCGTCTAACTCCTTGTAAAAGGATTTCTTTTGATCAAAAAAACTATTGCATGCATTTTGAAAACGTTTCCATATTTTTTCTGACTGCCCTTTTGGAACAAAACCGGTCTTTTTCCAAGCTTTCTGTAAAGAAATAATTTTTTCTGTTGTTTCTTTCCAATCAGTAGAATCTTTTAATGCTTCAGCTTGTTCACATAAAGCAATCTTCTTATCAACTTCGTTTTTAAGAGTGTTTTTACGTTCTTTATAGAACTCATTTTTTTGTTGATAAAAATCATTTAATACCAATCGTAAACGATTCCATGCTTTCTTGTTCCCTAATTTATCCAATCGACCAATTTCTTTCCAGTCTTTTTCGAGTTCTTGTAAAGATTGACTTGCTTTTTGCCAAGCGGAATGTGATTCAATTGGGGTGGCAAAAAGTGCTTCTATCTGCTGACATATTTCTTCCTTTTTTTCTGCAGCTTTGAGATTTTTTTCTTTTAACTCAAGAAAGTAGTCGTTTCTTTTTTTATGAATGACTCTAGTAGCAGCTTTAAATCGTTCCCAAATATTTTCTCTTAATTCTCGCTTAACAGGACCAATCTCTTTCCATATAGCATGTAATTCTTGTAACTTTTCGTGAGCTTTATTTAATGATTTCTCATTTGTTAAGGCTTCAGCTTTTTCACACAACTCAGATTTGCGCGTAAGGTTTCTTTTAAAATCAAGATCTCTGAGGTCATTGTTTATGCTTATGAAATCGTAAAACAACTCTACATGATGGTGGTAAGATTGCCAAAGTTCATGATTATATGCTGGAGAAACAGCTCCAGTATTCCGCCATTTTTCTTGCAGAGCACGAAAATGTTCAAAAGTTTCTTTAATTGTTTCTTGGCCTTTAGTTAGAGCATCAATCTCTTCTATAATGGATTTCTTAATGTGTAAATTACTTGCGAATGATTTTTCTTGTTGTGCTCTAAATGCAGCTTTTTTATGTTTAAAATCATTGTAAATGTTTTTAAAGCTATTTTCTAATGAATTATCAAACACAAAAAAACTTTCTTCCCCTCCGCCTTCTAGGAAGCTAGTCCTTGCCATGCTTTTTTCTTCGTTTAACTTTTTATAAAATAAGGCTTTTAATCGTTCAATGTCTTTTGAGACAGTATAGACAAGTTCCACTTTAATCAACTCTTTTGTTTTGTCAATTAACTCATTTAAAGAAAAAGAAGTGAAATCGAACTGCTCCTCACTAGTGGGTGTGACATTCGTTTCATTTTTATTGTTTTCTGAAATTGGATCAGTTTCTGAAATATTGATCATTCGCTTAAAAATTGGAAAACAAATTTAAGGATTTCTTATGTATGAACAGATGCTTTTAAGAATTCCAGATTATCCATGCTGCTTCTGCCTGTCTATACAGCATTTCTAAGCCGTTTTTTATGTCACAACCTTGTGTTTGTCCCAATGCTAAAAAACGACTCTTATTTGGATTGTAAACCAGGTCGTACAATAAGTAATCTTTGTTTAGTAAATGATAGGGAATAGGAGGAGATTCATGTATTTTTGGAAAGGTGCCAAGAGGGGTACAGTTTATAACAAGTTGGTACTTACCAAAAACGTTTTTAGTTAAACTGTCGTAGGTTAAGTTTTTTTTTCTTGAAACAGTCTCAGATTGTATCTCAAGCTTTTTTAAAGCGTACATAACTGCTTTGCTAGCTCCGCCAGTTCCTAAAATAAGGGCTTTTTTATGATGATTTTTTAGTAGGGGTTTTATCGATTCATAGAAACCAATCCAATCTGTATTATAACCTATCCATTTGTTATTTTTTATACAAACGGTATTTACAGCACCTATTTCTTTAGCATCTTTTGATAGGCTGTCCAGATGTTCTATTATTGACTCTTTGTGTGGGGTAGTCACGTTGAAGCCAGCTAGCCTTTCGTTTTCGACAAGATTTTTAATTTTTTCGATTTTTTTTAAGGGATGGTTTTGATATTGGCAGTCCTGAAGATTTTCTTCAGAAAACTTTTCTTGAAAATAGGTTTCAGAGAATGAATGAGAAAGAGGAAAGCCGATTAAACCAAACTTTCTCATATGTTGTTTTTTTTGGATAAAGTTTCAATTAGTACGATACTTAAAACTCCGACTAGGATGCAAGCAACGGTAATAATTTCATTTAGAGACCAGTTTTCTGGAAAAAACCTACTGTATCCAATCAGTAAAGGTTCTCCAGCTCTATCGGTTAAACTTGGGTCAAATACTTCTTTTTTCCAGGGCCAAATAATACTTAAAGAGCCAAAAACAAAGCCCGTTAAAATGGCTAATGTTGCGTTATGATATTTCTTAAAAACCCAAGAAATAAGGTGTGAAAAAGCGACCATGCCTATAATAGATCCCGCTAAGAATAGAAGAAAAAATGTGAGGTGTTGTGCTAGTTCAGCATTATCTGATAGAACATTCCAGTTTCCTGAAGAGATGGCTGTGAGAAAATCAAAAAGACTTGAAATAGAGGTAACCATCAGTAATTCATAGTTACCCATTAACATAAGAATATACGATCCAGAAAGACCAGGAAGAATCATGCCGCTAATACCAATTACTCCACAGAGGAAAACATAAAGGTAGTTGGTATTTTCGATGGGTGCAGGATTTAAAAATGAAATAAAAAACGCTATAATTGTTCCGATAAGTAACGCAATTATATTTTTCCAGTTCCATTGAGTAACTATCTTGCCAACATAATAAACAGAAGCTAATACTAAACCAAAAAAGTAAGCCCATATTTGTTGAGGATACTCAACTAAAAGAAATTCAAATAATTTTGCAATACTAAAAATACTGATGATTATACCTAGTAAAAGTGCGCTTAAAAAAGATAAATTGATGTGTATCGAAAAAGCTTTGAATTTGCCAGATAGCAAGAGTTTTAGGGCTGTTTTATCACATGATTTAAGGGCGTTAATTAAATCTTCATAGATATTGGTGATCAGTGCTATGGTTCCTCCTGAAACACCTGGGATAACATTTGCAGCTCCCATAGCAATTCCCTTAAGTATCAGTGTAACTAGTTTAACCATTTGTCAGTGCAGAAGATAATTCTTGCCAAGCTTGGTAGCCACCTTCTAGATGGGTTAGATGATTTAAGCCGTGTTTTTTTTGGAGCATGAAAACCATAGAAGAACTTCTTTTTCCACTCTTACAAAACATAACAACTTCTTTGTTAGAAGCAATTTCATCTAATCGATTAAAAACCTCTGCCATTGGCATATTTGTATCACAAATACTTCCATCTTCAAACTCATATTCTTCTCTTAGGTCAATAAGTTGAATGGCATCCTTATGAATCAATTTTTTTTTAAGCTCTTGAACAGTCATTTTACTTAAATTTTTTGATGAGATGATTTGGTAGATTATCAAAAAATGTATCTCCTCTAAGGCCTAGTCTCAAGCATTCTAATGGAATAACTTCGTTTGCGGAGATGTTACCTAAATTTACATTTGCCCCCATTAACTTAATGAACCATACTTGTTGGGGTTTTTGAGGTGCTTCCCATAGAATATTTTCTTGCGGTATTTTTGTTAGTATTTCTTCAATTAAATCAGATCGAACTTCTCCGCTTCCACGATAAATTCCAACGTTTCCTCCTTCTCTAGCTTCAGCAATTACTTTCCAGGAACCGGCTTCAATCTCTTTCGTCATCAGTTCAATCCATTTGTATGGAGCAATAAGCTTATTGGCATCTTTAGAGCCAACTTCTGACAGTACGGTGAAATTTTTGTTGAGTTCTTTAATGTATTTACATTTTTGTTCATGAGAAATATTGATCACTCCATCAGACACCTCAGCTGTATCTAAATTATAATATTCTAATATCTTGCGATAATCATTAAACATTCCTCTTGCTACAAAAGCCTCAAAAAGTGTTCCGCCTAAGTACACTCTTAGCTTTGCTTCTTGGTAAAGTTTAATTTTTTCTTTTAATTGGTTGGTTATGAATGATGTTCCAAAACCTAACTTTACAAGGTCTGTTAGTTGTCCTGAAGAGGATATGAAGTCCTCAGCCTCTCTAATACTCAACCCTTTGTCCATCATCATGGTAAGGCCATTTTCTCTAGGCTTAGCACTTCTTTCGGGTATGTTTGGTAAAACAAAGTTCATAAGGTATTACTTTTTATAAGTATTCAATAAATTTAAAAGATTTGGATTGTCTTTTACATGAGGTATGTACGTAAAAATATCCGAGTGCTTATCATAGTTTAACTTCAGTGCACTTTGGAAAAAATTAAGGGCTTTCGCTTCTTCTCCTTCGTTAAAGAGATAGGCCGAAAGTCTGTAAAAAATATCCGCACTTTTAGGATGATACTTAATGCCTTGATAAAGTATTTCGATGGCTTCTTTTTGATGGTTTTTTTGG
The DNA here is from genome assembly GCA_965661505.1 of Flavobacteriales bacterium. Lineage (GTDB taxonomy): Bacteria > Bacteroidota > Bacteroidia > Flavobacteriales > UBA7312 > UBA7312. The sequence goes on from CBFIDX010000027.1 coordinate 20,102, forward strand.
TATAATAAATTGGAGTAGTTAAGCCATATGTCAGGATCATAATTTTCTAGCTCAATTACTTTTTTGTATGCTATCTCTGCCTCCTCAATAAATCCTATCTTTTCTTGAATCTCAGCATAGGTAAATAAATAATCAACATTTTCTTTATCTATATCAAGAGCTTTGTTGATGTAGTAGATTGCTTCCATATCTCTGTTTTGGAAGTCAAGAATGAGTGCTAGTGCATACCAAGCATCACTAAACTGATCATCTAAACGAATTGCTTTTTGAAAACAAGACATTGCTTTGTCTAAGCGATCCAAGTGCTCATAGCATTCGCCAATATTATAGTAGGTCATTGCTTGTGGACCTTCTAATTCTTCACTTTTTTTGTAACACTCAATGGCTTTTTCATAATACCCTTCCTTTGAAAGGCATTCTGCCTTTTGGATGTAGGATAGTGCATGGTCTTCGTTAATGAGCAAAGCAAAATCAAAGGCTTCTATTGCATTCAGAAAATCTTCTTTTTTGAAATAAACAATGCCTAAATAATGCCATGCCTGAAAGCTGTATGGATTGTGATCGATGAACTTTTTAAAGAATCGAATGGCTTGTGTATAATCATCGGTTAACTCATAGCATAAAACTAGGGAGTACCAAGTGATTTCATTTTTGGTATTTAGTACTAATAAACGTTTTAAGAAGTAAATAGATTCTTCATACTTTCCTAAACTTTGATATTCATAAGCTAGGCAAGAAAGAACTTCTTCATTTTCGGAATCCTTGTCATAAAGTTCTTTAAAATAAAAAATTGCCTTCTCATGTTGTTCAAGCTTGCTGTGCGTCACGGCTAAGGTGAAGATGTAGTCGTCATTATGCAGCATTAAGGGCTCAATTTTTTTTAATAAATTGAGTGCATAGCTCGCTTCATCATATGCGATTAAGACTTGAGCTTTTTTTATTTTTAAATCAATAGAAAAAGGAAAAAGTTGATCAGAAATTTCTATCGCTTTTTGTATTTTCTTACGTTGACCTTCGTTTAAAAAATGATCAATGATTTGTTCTAATTCCTCCACATCAAAATAATGGCATTCTTTTTTTACATACATCTCATCAAAACGAGCAATTAACTCTTTGTGTTTCTGCTCCTTTTCATTCCTATAATTTTCTTCAAACATTACATCTAAAATAGCTAGCAATTATCACTTAACACTATAGAATAGCATAAGTTTTTTAACAAAGAAATTAACATTTAGTTTTACATATCTAAAATAGTATTTTTGTCTGCAAATAAATTTCATGGCATTAATCAAATCAATTTCAGGTATTCGAGGAACGATTGGTGGTTCCGTAGGGCAGGCTTTAACTCCTTTAGACATAGTAAAGTTTACAGCTGCCTATGGAAGCTGGATTAAAATGCACACGCCAGCAGGTAGCATTAAGATTGTTGTGGGTAGAGATGCCCGTATTTCGGGAGATATGGTTAATCACTTAGTAATTGGTACGCTGATTGGTTTAGGGATAGATGTTATTGATTTAGGTTTATCTACTACTCCAACTGTTGAGATTGCGGTTCCGTTAGAAAGTGCTGATGGTGGAATTATCTTAACTGCCAGTCATAACCCAAAACAATGGAATGCATTAAAACTCTTGAATCGTAAAGGAGAATTTATAAGTGCTTCAGATGGTGAGCAATTACTTCAAATTGCAGAAAATGAATCATTTCTTTTTGCTGAGGTAGATGAGTTGGGTAAATGTGAGGCACGATCTCATTATTTTGAAAAACACATTCAGTCTATATTAGATTTACCACTCGTTGATGTAGATCGTATTCGAAAAGCAAATTTTAAAGTGGTTGTAGATGCTGTAAATTCTACAGGAGGAATTGTGATTCCTGACCTTCTCAATTATTTAGGAGTGGAATGCGTTAAGCTATATTGTGAGCCAAACGGTCATTTTCCTCATAACCCTGAACCTTTAGCTGAAAATCTTCATGAAATTTCTAAAAGAGTAGTGGAAGAAAAAGCTGATTTAGGGATTGTTGTAGATCCGGATGTAGATCGATTAGCAATCATTAACGAAGATGGAAGCATGTTTGGTGAAGAATATACCCTTGTAGCAGTAGCCGATTATGTTTTATCTAATAAAAATGGCAATACTGTTTCTAACTTATCTTCCTCTAGAGCATTGAGAGATGTTACTAAAAAATACAATGCTAGTTATCAAGCTTCTGCTGTTGGAGAAGTGAATGTTGTACGCATGATGAAAGACACCCATGCTGTTATTGGAGGTGAGGGGAATGGAGGTATAATTTATCCTTCACTTCATTATGGTAGAGACTCTTTAGTAGGGATAGCTTTATTTCTAACACATCTTGCAAAACAAAATATTAGTTGTTCAGAGCTTAGAGCCTCTTATCCGAACTATTACATGTCAAAAAATAAGATTCAGTTAACACCAGAAATTGATGTAGATAGTTTATTAAAAAAGGTGGAAGATAAATACGCTAACGAAGAAGTGAACACAACAGATGGTGTTAAAATTGATTTTGAAAAGGAATGGATTCATTTGCGTAAATCCAACACTGAACCCATTATTAGAATTTATACGGAAAGTACATCAAAAGACAATGCAGATACACTAGCAAAAAGATTTATTTCGGAAATAAAATCACTGATTTGATATGAAGGTATATTTAGACAATGCAGCTACCACTTCTTTAGATAAAGAAGTTATTGCGGAAATGCTTCCTGTTATGCAAGAGGAATACGGTAACCCCTCCTCAATTCATGCATTCGGAAGAATAGCACGTTCTAGAGTTGAAAGAGCTCGTAAATCAATCTCAAAGCATTTGAACTGTTCACCGGGTGAAATCTTTTTCACTTCAGGAGGTACTGAAGCTGATAATATGGCCATTCGTTGCGGAATGACCGATTTAGGCATAAACCACGCCATTACTACTAAGATTGAGCACCATGCTGTTGGTCACACCCTGGAAGACATGGCTAAAAAGGGGTTTATTAAACTAAGCTACCTTGACTTAGATTCAGACGGAAGCCCAGACCTAGCTCATTTAGAAGAACTATTACAAAATAACAAGCGGTCTTTTGTGTCATTAATGCATGCTAACAACGAAATAGGCAATTTACTTCCTATAAATCAGGTTGGTTTAATTTGCGAAAAGTACAATGCTATTTTTCATTCTGATACCGTTCAAACGATGGCTCATTATCGTTTTAATTTAAAAGAGACAAAAGCCCATTTCATAACGGGTGCAGCCCACAAGTTTCATGGTCCTAAAGGAAATGGTTTTTTGTATATAAACGCTGATATTTCCATAAGTCCCTTAATTCATGGTGGCGCTCAAGAAAGAAATATGCGTGCTGGAACAGAAAATGTTTACGGTATTGTTGGGCTTTCAAAAGCAATGGATGTTTCTTACAGAGACTTAGAAACCCACCGATCCCACATTGAAGGTTTGAAAACTCACATGATATCAGCTTTGAAAAAAAATATACCTGGAGTAAAATTTAATGGTCTAAGTGGTCATTTGAATCAATCACTATACACTGTCCTAAACGTCATGTTTCCTCCCACAGAAGTAGGAGACATGTTATTATACAATTTGGATATTATGGGCATTGCTTGTTCTGGAGGAAGTGCTTGCTCGTCAGGGAGTAATGTAGGTTCTCATGTGTTAAGCGGAATTGGTGTGGATATGTCACGTCCATCGCTTCGATTTTCTTTTAGTAAAGACAATACAATTGAAGAAATCGATTACGTTCTAGAACAGCTTGATTCGCTATTTAGTTAATTCACTAAATTTTTTCTTCTTTTTCAAGAAGTATTCCCATAAGATAGCTTTTGGAAACAACTTAGCATCAAAAGTATTTGCCCGTTTTGATTTTAAATGATTTATAGCAGCATAAAATGCAAAATGTGCCTTAACGATCGCCCCGCAATGTTTGAATTTTCCTTTCGTTAAAAAATGTAGACCTGCTATGCCGTCAAGAATTAATCGAATGCATATTTTTCTCCATGGATTTTTCAAGTTCTTGTACAACATAAAAAGGTTGTTACGAAAGTTGAGGTAAGTTTTAAAAGAATGATCGCTGTTAAGAGTTCCGCCTCCAACATGATATACCATTGATTTCGGTTCTACCCACACACCATGACCTTTGTTTTGAAGTCTCCAACAAAGATCAATTTCTTCTTGATGAGCAAAAAAGTCTGCATCGAAGCCGCCTAAATCGTGAAATGCTTTTGATCGTATACAAAGACATGCACCCGTAGCCCAAAATATAGGCATCGCAATGTCATATTGGCCATTGTCTTTTTCGAGCGTGTTTAATACTCGGCCTCTACAAAAGGGATAGCCGAAACGATCAAGAAAACCTCCGGCTGCGCCAGCATATTCGAAATATTCTTTCTCATGAAAACTTCTTATTTTAGGCTGACAAGCTGCTATTGTAGCATCCTTTTCCATTCTTTCAATCAAAGGATTTAGCCAATTTTTTGTAACCTCAATATCTGTGTTGAGTAGGATGTAATAATGAGCACATATGTCTTTTAAGGCTTGATTGTACCCTCCAGCAAAGCCCTCATTTTTTTTGTTTTGTATAATTTTTACTGAAGGATGATTTTTTTGTAAATAAGAAATAGAATTATCGGTACTTGAATTATCGGCTACCCAAATCTCTGCCTCGGGACTTTTAATGACAACATCGCCCAAGAATTTTTTGAGCCAGTGTATCCCATTGTAATTTAGTATAACAACTGCTATTTTCTTTTGTGCTTCCATCTTCTATGTGACCATAACCATAAATCAGGTCGTTTCTGTATTTTTTGTTCTAATTTTTTTGTGTGTAAATTAGTGATTTCTCCCTCTGGGTGTAATTCTGGATTTTCGGTTATAACTTCAAAACTCATCTCG
>CBFIDX010000028.1:0-22735 GCA_965661505.1 Flavobacteriales bacterium
ATATTTTTATTTTTTACAACTGCTCTGGGAGTTAATGCTCAGAGCAGTTTTGATTTAATGGGCGCACTTTTCATGGAAGATGTAAGACCAATTACTTACCGATTGCTTTTAGAAGAGGATAAAGGCCATGTCAATGGTTACTCTATAACAGGCTTAGGAACAGATTTTGAGACTAAAAGTGAGTTGTTTGGCAAGCTCGAAGGTGACTCTTTGTTTTTAAATGAGTTTCAGGTATTATCCACTTTATCAGAAGAGCCCATAGCCAATTTTTGCTTTATTGATATCAGAGCCCAGTTGTGGGGTGCTAAAAGAAAGCGAACTTTTAAAGGTGTGTTTGAGGGGCACCTATTGGATGGCTCGCAGTGTGCGATGGGTAAAGTGATTTTTGCCGATAAAGTAAAAATTGAGAAAAAAATGAAACAAGTTCAAAAAGTTCAAGAACTCATTGGAGATAAAAAGAACGAAAATAAGATCATAAAGCTTGGCGCTAACGAAACCTATGAGGCATTGTGGTTATCTGATGTTTTTAAAATTCACTTATGGGATTCTAGTCAAGAAGATGATGATAAAATTACCTTAATAATTAATGGAAAAAAACTATTACACAATGAGGTGATGCGCTCTAAAAAGAAAAAAATCACACATACTTTGCAAAAAGGAACAAACATAATAGAGTTAATTGCAGAGAATGAAGGAAAAGCTCCACATAATACAACAAGGATTGAACTTATAGATAAGAACACAAAACATGCTATTTTGAGCCAGTTAGAGATGGGCAAGAAAGTGATGTTTAAAATCATTCATTAGAAAGAAAAGCTCTTTCTTCTATTCATCCTTTTTTTATCCATTCATGGTAACAAGGAATTCCTCATTACTTTCGGTTCTCCTCATTCTATCTTTCATGAATTCAATTGATTCGACTGGCGTCATATCAGCAAGGTGATTTCTGAGGATCCAAATTTTCTGTGTTACATCATCACCTAAGAGGAGATCTTCTCTTCTGGTACTTGATGAGGTAACGTCAATGGCAGGATAGATTCTTCTGTTCGATATCTTTCTATCTAACTGTAGTTCCATGTTTCCTGTTCCTTTAAATTCTTCGAAGATAACCTCATCCATTTTACTGCCTGTTTCTGTTAAGGCAGTTGCTAAGATGGTTAAGGACCCTCCATTTTCAATCTTTCGGGCAGCACCAAAGAAACGCTTTGGTTTCTGTAATGCATTTGCATCAACACCACCGGTTAATATTTTACCTGAAGCAGGTTGTACGGTGTTATAAGCCCTTGCAAGTCTGGTAATAGAGTCTAGTAGAATCACAACATCATGTCCACACTCAACTAATCGTTTGGCTTTTTCTAAAACAATATTGGCAATTTTCACATGTCTATCAGCAGGTTCGTCAAATGTAGAAGCGATAACCTCTGCATTCACACTTCTGGCCATATCTGTAACTTCCTCTGGTCGCTCGTCAATAAGCAAAATCATCATATATGCTTCAGGATGATTAGCAGCAATGGCGTTAGCCACTTCTTTTAAAAGTACAGTTTTACCTGTTTTAGGTTGGGCAACAATAAGCCCCCTTTGTCCTTTTCCTATTGGGGAGAATAAGTCAATCATTCTTGTTGATAAAGAACTTTTCCCATTTCCTGTAAGTTTAAATTTCTCATCAGGAAACAACGGTGTCAAGAATTCAAAAGGAACTCTATCTCTAACAATATTTGGATCGCGACCATTAATTAGGTCTACTTTTACCAAAGGAAAATATTTCTCTCCTCTTTTAGGGGGTCTAACTGAACCGCGTACTGTATCACCGGTTTTTAAGCCAAACAAGCGAACTTGTGACTGGGATACATAAATATCGTCTGGAGAGTTGAGGTAGTTATAATCAGAGGAGCGAAGAAAACCATATCCATCGGGCATCATCTCCAAAACTCCTTCTGCATTTACGATGCTATCAAATTCAATTTCATCGTATTTGGGTCCTCCATTATTGTTGTTGTTGTGATTTTTTTTGTTTTTCAGAGGTTCTTTTGATCTGTCTTCATGTCGATAATCCTTTTTCTGATCTTTTAATGTAGTGGGGTTAGTAGCCTTGTTTTTCACATCTTTTTTTATGCGGCTTCTTTTTTTCTTTTCTTCATCATCCGATTTTTTTTGTAAAGAAGCCTGTGTAGCTTGTACATCTAAAATTTCGTAAATAAGCTCTTGTTTTTTTAGCTTTTGGTACCTCGGTACACCTAAGTTTTTAGCTATTTCTCTTAATTCGGGTAGTAGCTTTTTATTAAGGGAGTGAATATCAAACATGATTGATAAAATGAGTGTTATTTTTAGTGAAAAAATGAGTTAAAAAAAGATCAAACTGAAAATCGAAAGACTTGTGTTGGCTTGAATTATCCGGGCAATAATACAAATAAATCTTTTGCAAACAAGCTAACAATTCAAAAAACCTTTAATTTTGCGATAAATGAAAAAAAATGATACAAAGACCTCAATCAATATTTCTGTTTTTTGCTGTTTTATCGATAGTAATGATTATGTATAAAGTCCCTGTATTGGCAGTGGGAGAAGAAGTAAAAATGTTAACTGATTTTATGTGGGGACAGACAGCAGCTTGGATTTCCATTTTTTTGGGTGTTTTTTCTATTTCACAATTTAAAAATAGACCTAAGCAGTTAATATATAATCAGTTAAGTAAATTTGCTTTGTCTGTTTCCTTTTTTATTGTTTACATAGGTAAGGGAGAGCTCTTACCATCCAAAGGTCTTTTCTTATTTGTATTACCTTACCTTTTATTAATCCTTGCCAATAGGTTTATTAAAAAAGATGAAAAATTAGTGAAGTCTGCGGATAGGATTCGTTAGTTCTTAGGCAGCTCAATTACTTCTAATTCTTTTATCTCTTTCTTATCGATTGAGAAACGTAGCATGGTGATAACTTTGTGAATACCGTATTTTCCCGCTGCTCCAGGATTCATGTGTAATAAATCTAGCTTTTTATCATACATCACTTTTAAAATATGGGAGTGGCCACATATAAAAAGATCGGGGGGATTATTTTTGATGTGTTCTTTTACTTCAAGTGCATACCTATTAGGATACCCTCCTATGTGCGTGATCCAAACATCAATACCTTCACAGCTAAATCGTTGATTTTTTGGGCATAGCTTTCTTATTTCTTGTCCATCAATATTACCATATACTGCTCGTATAGGTTTAAATTTAGACAGCTCATCCAGAATAGTTATATTTCCAATATCTCCAGCATGCCATATTTCATCGCATTCTTTGAAATGTTCAAACACTTTCGGGTGTAGGAATGAATGTGTGTCTGAAATAAGACCAATTCTTTTCATTTATCGGAATAAAGAGACTTCGCCGATTTTTACATGATGTTTGCCAAGTTCATCAATGATATCTACTCTGTATGAGTATATCCCATTAGGACAAATTTCAGAAGAGCTTTTTGTATACCCACACCAACCTTCTGTTTCGCTATTAGTCTGAAAAATTGTTTCACCCCATCTATTGGTAATGGACATTTGAAATGAGGTAACCCCTTTGCCAGAGCCAATGAAGCAGTCATTTATATTGTCTCCATTAGGAGTAAAAGCATCTGGTAGATAATAGTAGAAAATAGGATTTACCGTGATTTGCTTCACAATAGTGTCACTACATCCTATATTATTTGTGGTTATAAGGGCTACATCAAATGTTCCAGTAGTCTGGTAGGTGTGTATTGGTTCTTCTTCAAAAGACAATGTGCTATCTCCGAAATTCCATTCCCAATCAGAAGACCCTACGGTATTGTTATAAAAAGTAACATTAGGATCTTGAATGGTTGTGTTGGGGTAAGGGTAAAAACTAAAATCTGCTTCCAGTATTGGGTACACAGTAACTTCACCTTGGTTGGTGTTTTCTCCTTCACAGTATTGGTCATTGAACTGAAGGAATGAGTAAACACCAGAAGTATTCGTTTCGATAATCATCATGGTTGAATCATAGTTATCAAAAGGTACCTGATTAAAACCGTTAAAATAGATGCCACTAAATGGTGGTGTACCTGTAAACTGTACTGGAAGTTGTGCAATTGTTCCATCATCACATACTTCAATTACATCAGGAAAAAAAGCCGTTGGCTTTTGACGTATTACAACTTGCAAATCACTTTGTGTACTCGGACAGGGAGGATTATCGGAAATCAAACTTAACGTTACTCCTTGGTTGTTTAAATCATCTGAACCGTAGAAATATAAAGGTTTAAGATCGGTTGAATCAGAAAAGCTCCCGTCTCCGCTCGTTGTCCAATAAAAATTTGAATTATTTGAGATAGTACTGTTTAGTATTTGAAGATCATCCCCTGGACAAATGATCATACTGTCACCAGCAAAAGAGGCTGGAGGAGCTGTAAATGTAATTTCTACTTCGTCACTGTCTGTACAGAAAAAGTTAGTTTCTGTCCATGTAAAACTATGTGGCTCATAATCGCTGACGCTTACGAGGCTAGTTGGATTATTTATATCAGATATAGTAAGGTTGCTAGCACTAGTCCATGTACCTATACCTACTGAAGGAATAGCGTTCAAGGAATGTGTTCCTCCACATATTACTTCATCGATATTTGCATTTGCATTCGGTTGTGGTATAACATTGACTGTTACCTCTGCTGTATCGATGCATTTTCCAATAAAGGAGATGTCATCAATTCCAAAATCATTTAAATTATTTGCGGTATTAAGGTTGGTAATACAAATTGTAGCAATCGTACTGTTGTTAGAGTTCCAACTTGTATTGAACTCATCCCAAACGTCTTCTAGATAAGGAGCTTCTATTGCGCCTAGGGGTGTGCCATTGATCGTAATTTCTAGATTAGCAAGATCTGGTACGAAGCTAAAAGAGAGATTACAAACCCATAGGCTTAGATCGTACTCTGTATTTGGAGTTACCTCTACAGTTGTACAATAAAGGGACTGATTAGCAACCGTTGCTCCGTTAGCAATAAGGAACTGACCTGATCCTGTAGTATGATCAGATCCATTAAAATTAGGATGAGCTAATGCTGGATCTGAGCCAACACAATATTGATTCATGGACAACCATCCAGAGTAGCTGGCATTATAGTCTGTATCAAAGCCAATATCTCCTTGTTCAAAGTCGCCATTAAAAATAGCATTTGTGCTTTGATTAGTTATCGTTACGGTATAGGTTGTTGTATCGCTTGGATTTACAGTAGGAGAGGAGCTATTTGCTCCCGTTAGATTCAAGGTTGGTGTCCATGCGTATTCGGCTCCTCCTTGAGCATTTAAAGTTATGCTTTCACCAGAGCATATTGAAACATCGCTTCCAGCATCTGCAATTATTGGCTGAGAAAAAGCAATGGTAACATAATCGGTATCAATACATCCGTTATTGTCTTCAGTCCATATGGCTATGGAAGGTATATGATTTGGATTGGTGATGTTTGTCTGAGCGGAAGTAGTGTTTGGAAAAAAACTTGAACCAATAGTTGTTGTACTCCAACTACCTACTCCGACGGAGGGTAGTGCATTGAGTTCAACACTATTTCCACAAATAGCAGCATTGTTTCCAGCATTTGCTATGGGTTGCTCATAAAAGTTAACAATCATGGAGTCGATGCTTGTACAGCCATAGTTGTTATCATCAAACCAATAGAAGGTATAGGAGCCGTAGGATGGTGCCATTACTGTAGTATTCTCTGTGTTGGGGAAATCTATTATTACTGAAGGGTCATTACAGCTCCAGGTGCCAGTTCCTATAGCTGCCGATGCTCCAAGCGTAGCGTTTAAGTTGCAAGAATTAACATCAGGACCTGCTGATGTTTGGGGTGTTTGAACGATCGTTAGATCTAGTGTAACAATGCTATCACACCCTAAATAGTTGGCATTTGCATAAGTAAACATTGCTGTGTTATTACTACTGGTATAAGTATTTCCATCAACCCATGTGTAACTGTCACAATGCACTTGAGAGTCCGTGTGGTAGGATACGTTGTTTATTGTTAAATCTAATGTAACAATACTATCACAGCCATTCGAGTTAGCGTTTAAGTAGGTATAAGTTGCTGTGTTGTTGCTTGACGTGTAAGTGTTACCGTCTACCCATGTATAGTTAACACAATGTGTTTGTACATCAGTTCCGTAGGTTGGGTTTAGGATATCTAAATTTAGTGTAACAATTGAGTCACACCCAGTGCTATTTGTTAAGGTAATTTGATCCGTATAGTTTGAGGAAGTATAGGTTACTCCATTTGACCAGGTGTAGCTATCGCAATGTGTTTGGTAGTCAGTCCCATAGGTTTCGCCTAATTCATAATTGATGGTGATGTAACCATTTCCATTATTATTTCCTTGGATACAATTAAAATTACCTGGATTAAGACTGGAACCTCCACCTCCGCCTCCGCCACCTAGGGATCCAAAAGACCAACAGTCGCTACCACCGCCACCGCCACCGTAGTAACCTCCGCCACCTCCGCCACCAGGACCGAGGTTATAGCATGGATCAGTAGCTCCATTACCACCCGTTCCAAGAGCACCATTGTTGCCAGTGCCACCACCTCCCCAGGGATTTCCGCCACCACCAGCATTAAATTGTGTTCCACCATTTGCTCCGATACCAAATGTAGTCGCTCCAGCAAATCCATTTAAACAACCACCATCACCACCATCATCATCAGTATTACCGCCACCCATTCCGCCGCCACCTGCTGCGACTACAACTCGATCATTTATTCCATATGGAAGGAACCTTATATCAGAGGCTCCACCGCCACCACCAGAATAATTAGTAATTCCATTTGCAGTTTGTCCATTTCCTCCTCCATTCCATCCGCCATTTGGTAGTCCACCCTCACCACCAACATTTAATTCAATTTGTTGACCAGGAGTTACTGCAAGGTATCCTGTTAGTACAGCTCCTTCTCCTGCATATGTTCCTCCGCCTTCAGCTCCTGCTATGGTTACATAGATTGTGTCAACACAGTTTGGTACAGTCCAGGTAGCAGAAGCTCCTGTATAATTGAAATTTTCCGTAATTGTTTGCGCATGTGTGGAATAGCTATAAATAGCCATGAAGACCATGAAGAACTTTATACTAGTTTTGAAAAAATGCATCTCTTTTGTGGTTTTGATTGCAAAAATTTTGCTCAATATTTGTGCTGATTACTTAGTTGTGCATGTACGTAAGTATCTATCTATCTTATTACAGATATTGTGCCTTGTTTATTCGCTGCTTGCCCATCTTTTCCATAGGCATTAACGACGTATGAATATACTCCCGTTGGAACAACCCTTCCTTTGAAGTGACCATTCCATCGATCATTAATATTATTTGTTTGAAAAATAAGTTCACCCCATTTGTTGAATATATGCATATCAAAATCCAACAAGTTAACTGCTCCTATCATAAACTCTTCGTTGTGTTCGTCGTTGTTTGGGGTAAAAACATTTGGGATATATAGTTGCATTTCACAGCCTAAATCTATGAGTATAGAGTCACGCTCGTTGCAATTAAAGTCAAGCGTGTAATATATCAGATTCTCTCCAATCTGTGCATTTATAGGTGTAAAACGTCCTTCGGAATTCATGCCATTTCCTTGCCATTTACCTCCTTGAGTTGCCACTTCTAGTAAAAATGGTTCATCAACAGGGCATATTACACTATCTGGTCGTGTAGTAATCGTGGGGTCAAGTAAAGGAATTTCAAATACGATGGCAGGAGGCGAGATAGCTGTACAAATAGAGTTTTTTACTTCCACTTGATAATTACCTCCTTCATCCACTATTAGGTTTGGATTGTTGGTGTTATATAGTTTTACATTATCGCGCATCCATTGATACTCGTCAAAGAAGTCTTCAATGGAGAGCTCTACTGTTTCGCCTGGGCATATTTCTGAGTTACTTGGACTAATCGCAAGTTGTAATGGAGGTTCAATAAATTCGATAGTTACATTGTCAACGCTTACGCAGTTGTTATTGTCTTCTGTCCATGAGAAGACGTATGTGCCAAATTGATCAACCACCACATATGTATTAGGGTCGTTTGGGTTTGTAAAACTTACACCAGCTGAGGTTGTTGACCAGTTTCCAACACCAATACTGCTTTGCCCTCTGAGATTAAAAGAAGGCCCACAGATTAGGGTGTCATTACCAGCATTGGCGATCGGCATTTGGTCGACAGTTATATCAGTGGTAGCACTTGCGTCAGGGCAAATGTTAGCTGCAATTGTGTAGGTATAAATAGCAGAGGTTTGACTGCTTGGGTTGAAAGTAGTAGATGGCGTATTGCCAAACATATCAGTCCAGACTCCACCGGTTTGAGGATTCCCTGTTAAAACATTAAACAAGTCAAATGGCGGTGCGTTGCTGCACACAATAGAAGAACCATTCATGCCCGCATTGGGAAGGGCTTCTACAAGGATGTCTTTTGTGTCGGTGCCTGTACAACCAATATTGTTTGTAAAAGCATAAGTTATGGAGTGCGCACCTGGACCTGCAATTGAGGGGTTGAAGCTATTGCCTACAACTCCGGTACCTGAGTACACGCCACCAGAAGGAACTCCTTGGGTTAATGAAATAATGGGTGCATCTTCACAAACATCGGTAAAAGGTTGTAGAGTAGCTACATTGGGTGATATTGTAATGTTGTAAGTAACAGAAAAACTTGAGTTATATGGGCAACCATCATCTGTTACAGATACCGTTAATTGATAGGGGGTACTACTTGTGTCTGAAGCTGTAGGAGTCCATGTTAAGTTACCAATCGGGTTTGGAGTATTATTTGCTGCTACAGTAAAATTGGAGCCGGTTAAATTATTTACGAAATCCATCGAAAGAACATCAGGAGCTAATGTTTGTGGGTTTAACTGATCAGGGTCAGATCCAAAAATATCAATATCTAAGGTTGTTCCAGGGCAAATAGTGGTATCCGTATTCGTAAAATTGAAAGGCAAGCCATCTATTCCTGTAAGGGTAGGACTGGTGTTATCGCATAATAATGCATTGGTTACTTGTATCTGGATATCTCTAGTTATGCTGCCAATAAGAACTCCATTTCGGTATTCATCAACTCTTATTGCCAATACTGTTACCTGAGGTGCAGTAGGCTCTACACAAAAGTTACCAGTTTGTGAGTCAAAGCTTGAAACGACAGCATCGAAAGGATCTTGAAATGTATAAGGAGCAACAAAAGCAACCGGTGTAGCAGCAGCGGTTAAAGGGGCTACTAGGTTATATACTAATGAATCTCCATCTGGATCTGTAGCAAGGTTATCGTAACAAGCGAGTTGACCTGGGCATATATAAGCTGTTGGTATGGTGTTAAATACTGGAGAGTTGTTACATCCTACAGCAGGTGTGTTGTTAATTACCGTTTCAACATAAATATTGTCACCGCCTGGGTTAGTCAGGCTTGTAATGGCAGTATTTCTGCAGCACTCACTTACGCTAAAAGTCCAATCTGCACATTGACCTTCGAAAATAATGGTATCTGTATAGATACATTCTTCAACACCCGGAAAAATCTGACCTCCTGGAGGGTTTGCTGGAGGGTTGGGATCACAGGTAGTTACGAAGCCAAAACAGATAGGTGTTTTATCTTCACAAATACCTGTTTGCTCTAGTGTTGCAGTTACATCAGGTAGGCCACATGAATTTGTTGAGGTAGCAATCATTGTTAAAGGAGCGGATATTCCGTCACAATCTCGATAAAACTTTGCAGTAAGAACGTATTGATAAACATCCTGAGTAACACAAGGTTCGCCATCATTAAAAACAAATGGATCCGACCCTTGAGAACCTGTTAACAAACCACCGTTGCTGATAGCTCCTGTTGTTGATGAAAGGTTGTACGTTCCTCCATTCCATCCATCTCCAAAAGAATCATACATATTAAAATTATATGCTCCTACTGGTACGCAGGCCGTAATGGTCAGGTTAGCATTACTGGCATATCCTGAGCCTGTGGCAAAAATATCTCCATTAGCATCAGTAATATCCCAGGATATTTCACCACCAAATGTTCCAGTAAATAAATCAATAATTAACTCAAAACCAGGCTGACCACCTGGAATGACACCAATGCATTCGTACGTTAAATTTAGACCTTGTGCATGAGAAGCTAGGGCTTGTTTGCTGTTAAAAAAGCAGACCAAGAGGGTAAACACCAATAATAATTTGTTCATATAATGTACTTTTTGTAGATGCACAACACCTACAAAAGTACAAATTTTACACCAAAATGAGATTACTTAATTTGAATAAGGCTGGATTTGCTTACGTACCCAACACTACCGTTGGGAAGTACAACTTGCAACATAGCATCCCCTTCGCTTAGGATTTTTACTTTATTTCCAGCAGCAATATTTATATTTTCCTCTCCTTCAACTAGCTCTGTTTTGGTTATGATGATCCCATATTTATCCTCATGTGCGGCATAGCTTCGGTTAGTGGTTGAGATTATTAGTAAGCTGATTGCCAAATTAATACTGAATATTTTGAAAAATAACTTTCTTCTGTATTTTAGGAAAAGTGCTAAAAAAGAAATGCTTAGCCATAAAGAAAGTAGCATTACAGAGGCCCATTGATTTGGCTTTAGTGCAGAAGTTATTTTATCCCACCATGAAACCAAAAATAGTGGAGGAATTGGATCTATTTCGAGGATGCGTTTTTTGGCTATTCTTAAGTTTTCAAGTGTTGCCTTATCACTTTTAATCAAAATTGCGCGTTCATAGTTTAAGATACTTCTAGGGATGTCTCCAAGAAAATAATAACAATTACCCATGTTGTGGTAGAGCGCATGAGAGTGAACAAGACTATCAATAAGTTGGTACTTTTGTAATGCCTCTAGGTAAGCTTGTTTTTGATAATCCTTATTTGCTTGTTGAAAAAGACTGTCAGTAGGGCTTCCTAAAACCACCGATGAAAGAAACAATAAGAGATAAATTTTTAAGAGTTTCATTTTTTTAATTCTGTTTCAACATCAATTATTATCTGGCTTGCCGCAATGTAAACCGATTGCATCTGGCTAGCATCGAGTGATGCAGGAGCAAATCGACAAAACTCACAATCGTCAATGATATTGGTAAATGCCGCAGAGGTCTTTTTGTTAATGCCGTTTTTTTCAAAGTGAAAATGAATGTTTTCTTTAGAAAGTAGGGCGGTATCGACCTTAAACTTGTCACTAAAATAATTCCATAGAGATTTTTCAATTTCTTCAAAAAACAATTCTTTTTCTTCTTTTTTCAGTAAAAAACCAGCCTTTTTCAGTCTTTTTTGCGCTGTTTTTAATGATTTCTTATGCTTGTAGCTGATCAAATCTCCTTTGGACTTTTGATTCCATTTTTGATAAATGAAAAATAGAAGAATACTAAGGATGGGTACAAGAAGTAAAAACCAATACCAGACACTTTTATAAAATGAAGTTGATTTTTTTAAGATCCATTTTGGTTCTTTTTTAAGACCATGAAACCTACTGTTTGGCTGCTCTTGAAGTTTTTCTGATGATTGATAATTATCATTGTTTTGATTTCCTTTACTTACTTTTATATCAAATGCTTTTGTTTTTACACTTTGGTAGCTCTTACTTTTTGTGTCAAAGTAAGTCAGATCTACAGAAGGAATTGTATAGGTTCCTTGAAACCTTGGGATCAGAAGGTGTTCGAAGATTTTTTTTCCAGAGATGCCGTTTTTGGAGGTAAATGTTTTGTCTGTTAGTTGAGGATCATAAGCTTCAAAATCTCTTGGAAAATCAATTTCAATTTTGTCAATTAAGTGCAAGTTTCCTCTGCCTGATAGGGTTAGCTTAAAATTAACTGCTTCGTTCGCCTTTACCTCTGTTTTATCAACTGAAGCTACTAAATTAAAACTCCCTACTGCTCCAGAAAAGTTAGGGGGAGGAGGAGGCAGTGGTAAAACCGCTATTTTGATGGATTGTGAGCTAAGTTTTTCTTCAATATTTTGGTAACTATCAAAAAAGCTAAAAGGATCGCTGCGTCTTCGATTGTTTTTTACTTGCACTAAAACAGTGGCTTTCATAGCGTCAATCTCGAGTTCTCCGCTTCTTTGTGGGGTAACAATCATTCGGCTAATTTCCCATACATTATGGTTCACACCATCAATGGCCTTTAGTGTGGGTCGTGAGCTTGTTTCTACTTCTTCTTTCCAAAAACCATTGAGAACAGGAAGCTCCGTTATATTAATATCTGCTAGGTTTATTTTGGAGTACAGTTTGTAACTGACCACTAGCTGTTCTCCTTGAAATAGTTTTGTTTTGTTGACATGTGTTTTAATAAAAACCTTGTCGCTTAAACTAAGAACATTGTTTTCAGATTTGGGATTTTCTTTCTCGACAGTAAGCGCTACATTATTTGATTTAACCGACTTGCCATCAACCTTAGCAGACGCCCCCTCTATTTCTATTACCCCTTGCTTAAGTGCCGTAGCTAAATAAGTATAACTGACACTTTTAGTTTGACTAAATGAGCCATTGATCATTTGTACGCTGCTGCTGGAAGATTGGTTTGGGCCGCTCAAAATTCGTAATCCATCGAAGTTGGGAGCTCTGAACTGATCGATGTCTCCATCTGCCGTAAACGAAATTTGAAACTGCTCGCCAGCTGACACAGGGTTTTTGCTCACAGATGTTATAAACTCTTGTGACAAGCTCCAGAGGGGAAAAATCAATAATATGAACAGGATATTTTTCACTACCAATCTTTTTCAATTTTCAATTTAACTCCTTTTGCTTTCTTTTTTTGTAAATCTTCTTGCAGTTCTTTTTCTTGTTGCTGCAAGGCATCGAGCATTTTCTCTGCTTCTTCTTTCGATATTTGGTCAGGATTTTGAGTTTCTTGAGGTTTTTGCTCTTCTTGCGGTTGTTCCTCTTGCTTACTGTCTTGTTGGCTTTCTTGTTGCTCTTGTTCTTCTTCTTTATTTTCTTCTTGTTGCTGCTCTTGCTGCTCTTGCTGCTCTTCTTGGTTTTCTTCCTGCTCTTCTTCTTGGTTTTCTTCTTGCTGTTGTTTCATGCGTTGAGCATAAGCTAGGTTATATTTGCTTTCTGCATCTGTTGGGTTGTTGCGAAGGGCACTTTTATATGCTTCAATGCTTTCATTCAGTTTTTGTTCTTTTAAATATGAGTTCCCGAGGTTGTGATAAGCCATTGCCTTATCAGAACTGCTTTTTGCTTTTTCTGTTAATCCTTGAAACAGTGTTGCGGCTTCTCCATAGTTTTCTTGCTTATAAATAGCATCGGCTAAATTAAAGGCTGCATTAAAGGCATTTTGATCGGCTGCTAAAGCCTGGCGATAATTTTCTTCAGCAGCAACATAAGCGCTATCTGCAAAGGCTTTGTTTCCTTGACGGATGTGTTTGTTTGGGTTTTGAGCATTTACCCACAGGCAAACCAACACAAAAAATGAGGCTAAACTAAACTTCATCTTCAAATAAATTAATTTTGTTACTCCATTTATTTTTTCTTTCCAGAATAAATAAATCTATTACGAGAAGAAGTAAAGCAAAGCCTATGAAAATTTGAAAACGATCTTTGTAATCGGTAAAGATTTTACTGCCTATTTCTTTTTTCTCCATCTTATTTATTTCTTTAAACAAAGCATCTAAACCGCTTTGTGTATTATTGGCTCTTATGTAAGAGCCACCACCGGATTGTGCAATGTCTTGCAGCATTGATTCATTTAGTTTGGTAATGACTGTATTGCCTTGTTTATCTTTACGATAACCTTGCAGCTGATTGTATCTGTTTTTAATAGGGATGGGGCCTCCATCTATAGATCCCATACCAATAGTATGTACAAACACTCCTTTTTCAGCAGCTTGCTCAGCCATTTCTGTAGCATCATCTTCATGATTTTCTCCATCTGTTATGAT
Organism: Flavobacteriales bacterium; assembly: GCA_965661505.1. Taxonomy (GTDB): domain Bacteria; phylum Bacteroidota; class Bacteroidia; order Flavobacteriales; family UBA7312; genus UBA7312. Next base: position 13,898 of record CBFIDX010000028.1, read on the forward strand.
AATGATGGCTTTGCTTTGTGCATTCTCAAAATCAAAACTTTTTAAAGAGAGTTCAATGGCTTTTCCTATGGCGGTTCCTTGAGTGCTAATAATATTGGTATTGATAGTAGATAAGAATAGCTTAGCTGCAGAATAATCGGTTGTGATAGGAAGCTGTACATAGGCTTCGCCAGCAAAAACAACTAATCCGATTCTGTCGCCTTCAAGTCGGTCAATTAACCTAGAGATGGCTTGTTTAGCCCTTAGCAACCTATTGGGTTGTAAATCCTCCGATAACATGGAGTTGGATAGATCAACAGCAATCATTAAATCTACTCCTTCTCTTTTTACCTCCTCCATTTTAGAACCAATTTGAGGATTGGCTAATCCAATTACCAAGGCCGCAATAGCGATAATGTAAATAAAAAACTTCAATTTTAGCTTGTAGCTTGAAGCCATGGGCATTAGTTTTTTAACCAGGCGTTGCTCTCCAAAACTCTTCAAGGCTCTTTTACGCCAATTTAGAGCAAGAAGAAACAGTACAAATAAAACAGGTAGGATACCCAATGCATACAAGAATTCTATGTGTTCGTATTTTAACATTAAGTAATGCTTTTAAAAACAGTGTGTTTTAGTCCAAACTCTAGCAAAAGAAGGAGTAATGCCATCAGCGCAAAAGTTAAAAACTCTTCTTTCTTATTTTGGTATTCTTTCACCTCAATTTTGGATCGTTCCATTTGATCAATTTCTTGATAGATTTTTTGCAGGGCTTGGTTGGTGGTAGCACGAAAGTATTTTCCGTTAGTCGCACTGGCGATATCCTGTAAGGTTTGTTCGTCAATTTTTACTTCTACATCTTGGTATACCGTGGTTCCAAATGGTGTTTTAAAAGGGTAGGGAGCATAGCCTTGCGTACCTACACCGATGGTGTATACTCGTACATTGAACTGTTGTGCAATTTCGGCTGCCGTCATCGGAGCGATAGATCCTTGGTTGTTTACACCATCGGTTAGTAAAATCACCACCTTGCTTTTTGCTTCGCTATCTTTTAATCGGTTCACGGCAGTAGCCAGCCCCATACCGATGGCTGTACCGTCTTCAACCATACCACTCTTTACATCTTTAAAAAGATTTTGCAATACTTGATGGTCGGTTGTAAGTGGGCATTGCGTAAAACTTTCTCCAGAAAAAATAACCAAACCCATACGGTCATTGGGGCGTCCTGAAATAAAATCCATGGCTACATTTTTAGATGCCTCTAAGCGGTCTGGACTTAGGTCTTGTGCCAACATACTTCCTGAAATATCCAAAGCAAGAACAATGTCAATTCCTTCCGTTGTCATATCCTCCCACGAGGCAGTTGATTGAGGTCTTGCAAAAGCAACAATCAGCAATCCAATGGCCAGTGTTCGCATTAAAAATAAGAAATGACGTCCCCAGCTTTTCCAGCTTTTGATGCTGATGCCATTGAAGGAAGATATTTGAATGTGTGTATGTTGTTTTTTGTGACGAAAAAAATACCAAACCCATAAAAGAGGGACAAGTATTAACAAATACAAATAGTCAGGATTATAAAAAGTGAAATTACTCATCATTTTTGATTGGTTTTGTTTGATGAACAAATTCAATTGCTTGTTTCATGGCCAGTTCGTTTTCAGCAGTACTGGGTTGTGCCTTGGCAAATTTTGCCATGTCAGAATTACTTAATAAGCTACGAAGTTGATCTGTTTCAATGTTTTGTGTTTTTAATCGATTAAGTATATCCTCGGTTAACATTTCCATGGCTGGAGTATGAAGGCCATTTTCTATGTAGGTCCTGATGATTTCAGACAAATCAGAGTAATAGGCCTTAACATCGCCATTTTGCCATTTTTTTTGCACTTTAAGATTTTCCAACTCATTTAAGGCAATTTGGAAGGGAGGTGTGATTGCTTTCGACTTGGAGGGCAAAACAATAGCTGTTTTTTCTCTTTTCAAATACTTGATCAGAAGGTAAACAAGTAAAAATAGGATGAGTGCCCCCAATAAAAAGGGCAGTATTTCTGCAAAACTGAGGGGTGCTTCGATGGGTCCTTTAATATCTTTCGGTTGTGCATTTTCTTCTAGTGTTATGGTGTTAACGGTTACAGTAAACGCTGCTGTTTGTTCTTTGCCGATTTGAATGCTAGGAATGTTGTAAAAACCACTATCCCATTGGGTTATAACAAAGTGCTGCTTCAATAGCCAACCATTTTGAGTGGCGGTACTATCGATCAAAGAAGAAGATAGAAGTTCTAGGTTTCCAATACTATCACTAAATGTGGGCCATGCCACACTGTCTTTTACTTCCGCTTGTATAGTTAAGGTAATGGGATCACCAATAAGGATGTTGTTAGTGTCTAGATTAGCAATGACCTGAGCCGATACCCAGCCATTAAACAACAAAAGTAGGTACATTAATTTTTTCATTGTTCTCTACGTTTGAAGAAACGAATTAATGGTTTCACATAATCCTGATCTGTTCGAAGGTCAATTGTATCAACACCACAGTTTCGAAACAGCTGCATCAGTTGGGCTTGGTGTTTTAGGTAATTGCTCTTAAATTGTGATCTGATCGCTTTTTTTCCCGTGTCTATCCAGTACGTTTCCTCTGTTTCTACGGCCTTCATTTGCACCATACCTACGTTGGGTAATTCTTCTTCTCTTTTGTCATGAATTCGTACTGCTACCACATCGTGCTTTTTATTGGCAATGCGCAAGGGTGCTTCAAAATCTTGACTCAAAAAATCCGAGATGAGAAAACAAACCGATCGTTTTTTAATAACGTTATTGAAAAAGCGCAATGCTTCACCTATATCTGTTCCTTTTCGATCAGGTTCAAAAGTAATGAGTTCACGAATGATTCTTAAAATATGTGATTTACCCTTTTTGGGAGGAATAAATTTTTCTACTTTATCACTAAAAAAGATAAGGCCTATTTTATCATTGTTTTGAATGGCTGAAAAAGCTAAAACAGCAGCAAGTTCAGTAACCAGTTCTTGCTTCATTTGTTCTTGCGTACCAAAATCTTTTGATGCGCTAACATCCACAAGTAGCATAACTGTCATCTCTCGCTCTTCTTCAAACACTTTGATGTAGGGGTTGTTAAAACGAGCAGTAACGTTCCAGTCTATTGATCGAATATCATCGCCAGGTTGGTATTCACGAACTTCACTAAAGGCCATTCCTCTTCCTTTAAAGGCAGTATGGTATTCGCCCGCAAAAATATGATTAGATAGACCTTTGGTCTTGATCTCAATTTTTCGTACTTTTTTTAGCAGTTCAGTAGCACTCATTAGGGAATCTCTACGGTATTTAAAATTTCAGTGATGATGTCTTCTGCATTGATGTTTTCAGCTTCTGCCTCATAAGTTAAGCCGATTCGATGACGCAACACATCGTGGCAAATAGCACGTACATCCTCAGGGATTACGTACCCTCTTCTATTGATAAATGCAAAAGCTTTGGATGCCATAGCCAGACTGATGCTCGCTCTTGGAGAGGCCCCAAAGCTAATCATGCCGGCGTATTTTTCTAAACCATTTTTTTCTGGAAAACGACTCGCAAACACAATGTCAACAATGTACTGCTCAATCTTTTCATCCATGTACACCTCTTTTACCAGTTCTCTAGCTTTAGTAATACTTTGGGGCTTTAACACCTGATTAGCCGATGGGAAATTTTTGGCAATGTTGTTACGAATAATTCTTTTTTCCTCGTCCTTTTTGGGATAGTCGATAACGACTTTTAGCATGAAACGATCTACTTGTGCTTCCGGAAGGGGGTAGGTTCCTTCTTGTTCTACTGGGTTTTGGGTAGCTAAGACTAAGAAGGGTTCTTCCAACTTAAAGGTTTCGTCGCCAATGGTAATCTGTCGCTCTTGCATGGCCTCCAATAAGGCCGATTGTACCTTTGCCGGTGCGCGATTAATTTCATCAGCCAATATGAAGTTGGCAAAAATGGGGCCTTTCTTTATGGAGAAGGTTTCCTTCTTTGGACTGTAAATCTGGGTTCCCACAACATCAGCAGGGAGCAGATCTGGTGTAAACTGTATTCTGCTAAAAGCAGCATCAATTGTATTGGCTAAAGTATTGATGGCTAGTGTTTTTGCTAATCCTGGAACCCCTTCTAGAAGGATGTGTCCGTTAGAAAGTAAGCCAATTAGTAAACGCTCAGTCATGTGTTTTTGTCCAATGATTACTTTGTTCATTTCCAGCATCAAAAGGTCAATAAAAGCACTCTCTTTGTGGATGCGTTCGTTTAGTTCCTTAATGTCTATGGGTACAGCTGTATCGCTCATTTTAAATTTTTTTAAGTGTTTGCGAAGTTAAAAAGTGTTTCTAAAAAATTCAAGATTTAAACGCAACTTATAAAATCCTATTGTGTTTCCTTTTACTACTTTTGCCATATCATTCAATGAAACATCGTTACTTTATAGAAATTTCCTACAAAGGAACAGCATATCACGGTTGGCAAGTGCAACCCAATGCCTTGAGCGTGCAAGAGGTCTTAAACAATTGTTTGTCTAAGTTGCTATCGCTAGAAATTTATGTGATAGGAGCAGGTAGAACAGATACTGGAGTGCATGCCAAACAGTTGTTTGCTCACTTCGATTTGGACGATCTAATTGTTGATGTTCCTTCTTTTATTGGTCGATTGAATGCTTTTCTTCCGAAAGACATAGCCGTTATTTCTTTGCGAAAAGTTCAGTTAGATGCCCATGCTCGTTTTGATGCTACTTCAAGGACCTATCATTATTTAGTTATTCAGCAAAAAAATCCTTTTAAGGAGGAGGGGGCTTATCTATTTCATAAAAATTTGGATGTAGCTAAAATGAATGAAGCAGCACGATGCCTTTTTAATTTTAATGATTTTAGTAGTTTTTCAAAATCGGACACTCAAACCAAAACCAATAACTGTAACATAATGCAAGCGCAATGGGAAAAAGAAAAGGAGTTATTGGTTTTCACAATACAAGCAGATCGTTTTTTACGAAACATGGTGCGTGCCATCGTTGGTACGCTTATAGACGTTGGTATAGGTAAAATTAGCCAGCAAGATTTTGTGAACATCATTCTGTCAAAAAACCGCTCCAATGCAGGAACCTCGGTGCCTGCAAAGGGTTTGTATTTAGTTCAAGTAGATTATCCTAAAAATATATGGAATGAGTAAAGTAAGCGGAAAAACATTTGACATTCCATTGTTAAAAAGGGTAATGCAGTACGTACATCCGTACAAGCTCACTTTTTTTAGCACAGCTTCGTTTGCTATTCTACTTGCCTTTCTATCTCCTACAAGGCCTCTGTTAATCCAATATGCTTTTGATAATTATATACTCACTCCTAATTTACCACAGCTACTGAACATTACATTACTGTTAGTAGCCTTGCTGATTGTTGAGAGTATAGTGCAGTATTTTTACATATACTGGGCTAATTGGTTGGGACAAAGCGTAGTTCGTGATTTGCGCATGCAGGTTTACAATCATGTTGTTAATTTTAAACAGCAGTATTTTGACAACACTCCTATCGGAACACTGGTAACTCGGGTAGTGTCCGATATTGAAACCATCGCTGATATTTTTTCTCAAGGTCTTTTGATCATCATCGGAGACATATTAAAGCTACTGGTCATTCTCGTAGTTATGTTTGCCACCGACTGGAGATTAACGCTTTTTAGTTTGGCTTCTATTCCTGTACTACTAATTGCTACTTATTGGTTCAAAAGATCGATAAAATCTGCTTTTCAGGATGTTCGTACACAGGTTTCAGCACTCAATACCTTTGTTCAAGAACGCATTGTAGGGATGCGTATAGTGCAGCTATACAACAGAGAAAAGATAGAGTACGAGAATTTTCAGAGCATCAATGAATTGCATAAAAAAGCTCACGTTCGTTCCATATGGTATTATTCCATATTCTTTCCCATAGTAGAAATACTATCTGCTATATCCATCGGTCTGCTTATATGGTGGGGAGGAGTGCAAGCTGCTAGTGGTAATGAAGTTAGTTTGGGTGAGTTAGTGGCTTTCATTTTGTACATACATATGTTGTTTCGTCCCATTCGTCAATTAGCGGATCGCTTTAATATTTTACAAATGGGTATGGTTGCATCTGAGCGTGTTTTTAATGTTTTAGATACCGATGAGGTGATTGAAAATCAGGGAACACTAGTCGTACCTTCAATTAAAGGAGCCATAAAATTTGAAAATGTTTGGTTTGCTTACAATGATCAAGACTGGGTACTGAAAGATGTTTCCTTTACGGTTGAGCCAGGTCAAACCCTGGCGCTTGTAGGAGCAACGGGCTCAGGAAAATCATCAATTATCAATCTATTGAGCAGAAACTACAATCATAATAAAGGAAAAATCACCATTGATGGTATTAATTATCTTGACTACGAACTTTCTACTTTAAGGTCTCAAATGTCTGCTGTGTTACAAGATGTTTTTTTGTTTTCAGATAGCATTTACAATAACATTACACTTCATCAGGACGTGCCACTTGAGCGAGTAAGAACGCTGGCCCAAAAAATTGGGGTGGACCGGTTCATTGAAAATTTGCCCGATAGTTACCATTACAACGTTCAGGAGAGAGGAGGGATGCTTTCGGTTGGGCAGCGACAATTGCTTTCTTTTTTACGTGCTTATGTGAGTGATCCTAGTATATTAATTTTGGATGAGGCAACCTCAAATATTGATTCAGAAACCGAGCAGCTAATCCAAAACGCCATTGTTGAACTAACGCATGGGCGTACTTCCATCGTCATTGCACATCGATTAGCGACCATTCAAAAAGCCGATAAGATTTTATTAATTGATAAAGGGACTATTCTTGAGGAAGGAACACACCAAGAATTGTTGAAAAAAGAAGGGCAATACAAGACACTTTTTGATCTTCAATTTCAATCTTAAAGTTGGAAACGTAAGATGTTTTCCTTTTCAGAAGTACAACTTCTAACATTTTTGTAAATTGCCCAACTAATAAGAAACATATCTTTATGAAAAAATTTTATCTATTTCTATTTTTTCCTTTTGTTTGTTCGAGCCTTATTAAGGCTCAAATTACTACCGACTACAATGCCCCTAATAACAACCCTGTTCATCTGATTGATAATGTGTTATTGGGTGGAGGTGTTATTGCTAGTAATCATGCTTACCAAGGAGATAGCATGCAAATTGGATTTTTTAATGGCGTAAATAGCAACATTGGTTTAGACAGTGGTGTGGTAATGTCAACAGGGGATATTTCCGTTTTAGACCCAAATTTTCTTGGTTTTGGAGGTACTCCATTTAGTGTTGTTACAGATCCTGATTTGTTAAACGTAGCCAACTCCGTTCCTCCACTTATTGGTCAATCTTTTACCGTTTCTTCCATTAATGATGTAGCTGTTTTGGAATTTGATTTTATCCCAACTTCTGACTCCCTCTTTTTTAGGTATGTTTTTGGTTCGAACGAATACCTTACCTATGTCAATACCACATACAACGATGTATTTGGTTTCTTTATTTCAGGACCTGGTATTACGGGGCCTTACTCTGCGCCGGCAGGTTTTCCTAACGGATCGGTAAACATTGCCACTGTTCCTAACTCAAACCCTGCTTTACCCATTACCATTAGTTCGGTAAACAATGTATTAAACAACCCTTATTATATTGATAATCAAAATATTTTACCACAAACGGTTCTTTGTAACGGATTTACGACTGTTTTTACGGCCAAAGCACAAGTACAGTGTGGTGAAACCTATCACATACGATTAGCCATTGCCGATGGAACCGATAATGCCCTAGATTCTTGGGTCTTTTTAGAAGCGGGTAGCTTTACAAGTCCTCAATTAGATGTTTCCAACTCTTTAGGCATCGATACTACAAATACCATTGCCATTAACTGTAATACTACCATCGACCTTACCGCGGATATGGGTGTTGCTTCTGCTACTTACCTTTGGAGCACTGGAGATACTACTCAGACCATCACGGTAGGTCCTGGAACTTATTGGGTAGAAGCCAGTGATTCCCTCAATTGTTCCCTAATTTCAGATACGCTTTATGTTGTTGGCCCTGCTTCACCTAGTGTTGATCTTGGCGCTGACATCGATATTTGTGTTGGTGAACAAACCTATTTAACACCAACGGTTACGGGTGGTTCAGGCCCTTTTACTTACAGTTGGAGCACCGGTCAGTTTGGTCCAACAATTATCGTAGGCGGTGGCAATTATACTGTAACTGTTACCGACGCTAATGGATGTCAAGCATCCGACGATATTATTGTTACAGCCCATGCCTTGCCGGCACTTTCCATCAATCCTCCTTCTGCTACGATTTGCGGCGGAGTGCCCGTTACGCTTACTGCTAGTGGTGCAGACAGTTACGTTTGGACTCCATCCACGGGCTTAAATACTACTGTTGGTAGTGTGGTAATAACCAGCTCTTCATCTACCATTTCCTATACGGTAGAAGGCACTTCACAATACGGTTGTGTCAGTCAAGAAGATATATTGATCAATGTGAGTGCAGCATTTATTCCTATTTCTTCGGCTACCGGAGTTAGTTGTTTTGGCGAGAGTGATGGTGTTATTTCTACCGTAATAAACTCAGGTATAGCACCTTTTCAATATTCCATAGATGGTGGTCAAAACTTTCAGTTTAACAATGTTTTCGATCAGTTATCCTCAGGCATTTACGATTTAGTTGTTACGGATGGTAACGGTTGTTTGGTAGAAGAAGCGCTGACCGTAGCTGCCCCTTCAGCCCAGATAGCTGTTATAGCAAACGGTTCTGATGCTGCATGTAGCGGCACCTCTTCGGGAGATGTTTGGATAGAGAGTATTGTTGGTGGT
>CBFIDX010000029.1:0-22659 GCA_965661505.1 Flavobacteriales bacterium
TTAGCGGAATATGGAGGGTAGGGATCTTTTTCATTTAGTAGAAAAGTACTGAAAAAGGCCAAAAGACTGATTTTGTTTTAGGGTAGTAAATAGAAAACCTACTTCTTAAGTACCAATAGTGCCACAGCATGAGCAGAAACACCTTCCTCTTTGCCCACAAAACCTAATTTTTCGGTAGTAGTTGCTTTGATGGAAATTTGATTTTCGTCCACTCCCATACAGAGGGCCAATACTTTCTGCATTTCGGGGATGTAAGGGTTAATTTTTGGTTTTTGGAGACAAATTGTTGAGTCTATGTTGCCCAATTCATACCCTTTAGAACGAATAATTTGCATTACTTCTTTTAGTAAAATTTTCGAATCAATTCCTTTATAATCGGCAGAAGTATCTGGAAAATGAAAGCCGATATCGCGCATATTAGCGGCTCCAAGTAAGGCATCGCATATTACATGAATGAGCACATCTGCGTCAGAATGTCCAACAGTTCCTTTAACATGATCTATTTTAATACCACCCAAAATAAACTCTTCATCAGTGGACAGCTGATGAACATCGAATCCATATCCTATTCTAAAATTCATTATTCGTCAGCTTCAGCTTCTTGTGCTTGTAATGCACCAAAATCAAAAGTAAGTGCAAATCGAAGGGTGTTAGACAATGGGTTGACAACACCCGATTCGTCACGACTCCTTACTGGAATAAGGTAAGAGAAATCCAAACCAAATACATTGTATCTTAAACCAGCCCCTAACGATAAAAACTGACGATCTCCTTTTGATGGATGCTCGTAGAAGTAACCCGATCGAATGGCAAACTGTTGGTCGTACCAATATTCCAATCCTGTAGAATAAATTAACTCTCTCACCTCTCTATCGCCTGCAGGTGCATCAGAAAAAGATTGAAAAATACCACTAATCACTGAAACATCCGGATCCTCTCCGCTGATGATCTCATTGTCATCATTATATAAAGGTGGCGTTGGCACCAATAACTTGTTGATATTAAATTCAAAAGAAATGCGGTTATACTCATCGATGTTTGTTGCTAAAGAAGAGCCAATTCTAAGGTTGGTCGGTATAAAGTCTTTATCAACCGTTTCGGTGTAGGCAATTTTTGAACCTATGTTCGAAATATTTAGTCCCATGGCCCACATCACATCATTTCCGCCCAAGCGAATGGGATTTTCGTAATAGGCCGAAATATCTCCTGCTATGGACTGCCCTGCGTTTGTTGACTGTGTACCCACAAAAGCGCCACCTGTTAAATTGGAATAGATGTATCTTAAGGAGATTGCTGTTGAAAATTTATCACTCAGCTTTCGGGCATAAGCTGTTGAAAGTGCTAATTCGTTAGGGTTGAAAAAACCCATGCTCTCACCATTTTGACCCGTAAATTTAATTTCACCTAAAGTAAAGTAACGCAAAGCAAAACCGAATGTTTCTCTTTCATTTGTCCTTGCGTAGCCAGAAATATAAGATAAGTTAATATCTGGGATTAATGCCCTTAACCAAGGAGTGTAAGCAACTGAAATACCAAAGTCATCGTCCACAAAAGCATATTTTGCAGGATTCCAATGCATCGACATGGCATCGGGAGTCGATGCTACTCCTACATCTCCCATACCTCCAGACTTAGCATCTGGGCCAATAATAAGAAAGGGAACTGCAGTGGTAATGGTATTCAGCTGTAGATCAGCTTCATTTCCCGACTGATCGGTGATTCCTTGTGATTTTGAGGTTGAATACAAACAGAATACTAGGGATAAAAATGCGAGGCTCTTTTTCATAGATAAATTTTCAAATTATCAAGGACAAATATAGTTATTGTTGCTTAACGCAACTCTTATTTACTTATTATTAGTTTGGCTGATTTTTCTAAAACTTCACCATTTAAGGCGGTTGCAACCACTTTATAAACATAAATTCCAGAAGATAGATGAAAGCCATCTTTACTTTTTCCATTCCACCTTATGGGACCGTACCTGTAACCATCAGGCACTACTCGGTCTTGAAGAACTTTAAGTACTCTTCCTTGCATATCTATTATTTCTAAGGAAACATCCATAGGCGAATTGACCTGATTGTGTTCAAAATAAAATTCTGTGAAGTTAGCCATAGGGTTAGGGTAATTCATAAGATTTTCAATGTTTAAGGATTGTGAACTTGATACGACAAATTCAGTATGTGCCTCAGAGGAGTTATTAAACACATCCCAAACCTTAACGCTAAGGGTATGTAAGCCTTCTTCCAACTCAGTAAAGGGGTATCGTATCTCACCAGATTGATAACTGTCTAGGTCAGACTCGTAATAATCATTGAGCACTACAGGATTGGTGGTGTTTTCATCCAAAATAGCGATGGCATCGTGACCGATTCCATTTCCAATGGTGTTTACACCCGTTTCGTCATAAACCAGGGCCAATAAGTCGGGATTTTCATCTGTTAGTCCACCCTGTTGAAAGAGGGTGTCATTGATAAATAAACTAATCTGTGGGCCTTCAATGTCATCAATAAACTGTTCAGAAGTTCCGCCGATAAGAAATGCTTCATTAAAGCCTGCTGCATCTGTCAACTCTCCATTAACATTACCAATGGCATATAGACTAACTTTTCCATTGCCGTAATTGTAACTAATATCTTTAGGAACAATAAATTCGAATGCGAACTCTCCGTTAACAACGCTTGATTTTCCCTTAAAGATCAAAGCATTTTGCAAATCAAACTCTAATACGGGTGATGCATCTTGACCCAGTGTTTGGTAAGTTATTGACTTATCATACACTTTTGGATAAACCTCACCATTGAAATCTGAAAGAAGATTGCCATTTTCATCAACGACTTTACCGCTCATTGTAACCGTTCCCAAGGCTTTGACACTATCCTGAACTTCTGTCAAAACAATTTGATGTTTTGGATATGCTAAACACAATGCTGGATCTCCTAGCAAGGTGAAGTTTCTATGGTTAGTGCTACTAATGTTGGAAACCGTATTCTTTGTTTTTCTGAAAAGATCTCCAACCCTAGGACGTGTTCCATCATCGTTTTTCTCAAAAAGTTGAGCTAAAAAGGCTTGATTAAGGTCCATGTTACCGCTGGTAAAAACAATTCTGGACGTAGAAAATAAAGCAATTGCGCCTGCATTTTCTTTCAAAAAAACTTCTTCACCTGCTGAGTTTCTAGAAGGATCATCGTAGCGGCTAAACTCACAAGTAGCCGTCATAAACAAGGGTAATTTATTACTATTCGACCAGGTGTTGATGTCGTCTAAGCCTAGTATGCGTTCCTCAGTCCATCCGAGCTCCCCACCATGGCCTGTGAAATTAATTAAAAAAACACCTTTATCAATACGCTCATTGATAGCTTGGTTGACTTGTTGACATCGCTGTCCTCCAGGAGTAGATTCTTGTTGATAGGCATCCAGATAAATTTTATCAATGTTATAATCTTGATAAGCGGCTGAAACATCGTCTGCCAGCTCTTCTGCTTGAGCCGTATGCACTGTTTCTGAAACATCATTATCGTCCCCTACAAAACAAACATTCAAACGCCAAGCACCCAGTGCCTCCTGCTCATGATAACTCAGCACCTTATCAACAGCTATTTTAGCCTCATCCAAGCTTTTCACAGGGAAACGCCCTACTCCTATATCCAAAAATGGAAGGGACACGCTATTGGAGTTTATCGATTCTTCAGTATCCAATAGCGCAAAGAAATCATCTGAGACGTAAGAGTTTATTTCAGAATGAGAATTAGGGGATTGATAAGAAATAATGTAATTAGTATTGTTCGCAACTCTATCTTTAGGATCGTAAGAGGCATCGCCAAATAGCAATAAATATTTTAACGGATTTTCTTGGTTGTATAGGTACCTTGTAAAATCTCTGATAGCCGAAACATCCTGAGCTCCTGCAGAAAATTCATTGTATATTTTTTCTGGATTCACTACCTCAACATTCATGTTATCATGGTCTCTATGAAACTGTGCTAACCTTTCCGCCTCTTCACTAAATATTGAAGGAGAAACAATTAACATATCAATATTACGAATGCTATGAATGTTTTGATTGGAAACACCTCCGATAGTGATTACCGATTTATAAGAACCATCAAAGACAATGTATTCTCTTAAGGAAGAACAATCATTTTTAAAGTTTAAGGTATTAACTGAATAGTTTGCTTGTATTTTTTGCGGACTTAGGGGATCGGTCACCTCCCAAACAATTACGTTATTATTAACGCCAGCAATTTCGAATTCCGCAATTCCATCTGAAAGAATACTTTCTGTGTCTCTGAATAATAATTGTCCCGATGAAAAACTTAGTTTTCTTCTCGTATTTAACTCTAAATAATCAATCCAACCCTCAGCTCCAGAGTAAGAGGAGGAAAACTGAATGGATAAATTAAGGTTATTAGTCGCAGGAAATTCGTGTTGTGAGCTCGTGATGCTCGCAAAAGTATAATCTCCGATCGTCCCTTGTGCGTTTATGTTTACAGAAGATCCGTTACCATTTATTGAGTACACCGAACTGTAGGGAGATGGAACCGATGTTGCAAAAACCGATTTTAACGTAATGGGTGCTTCACAATTTGGAAAAGAAAAAGTAAACGACCTATTGTCGGTAAATCCAAAAGCATCGCCATACCATTTTCGTCCAGACTTAATCAAATTCACTTCCTCAGACTCTCTGACTGCAAAATCATTAAACGAATTGACAAAAACGTCTGCATTATTAGAGTATATGGCTGAATTTTGAATGCGTAAACCATCTGAATGATTTACTCTCAAAAAATAATAGGTGTAATCGGAATAATAATGAGTTTGGTGTGTAAAAAGATTGGTAATGGTATCATGTGTCCACTGATTAGGTGACTGACCAAAGAACAACACTTTGTCCTGATTATCAAAAGAACCGTCAGCAGCTCCCGTAACCTCTATGGCTAACTCTTGCAAATCCTCAATACGATCCTCGCTATTCAGAAGAGGCAGCATTCCACCTGGCCTTCCAAATAACTGAATTTGATTAGGGTTTACATTCGACACATCCAACCCTAAAGACGCCAAATCATTGTAATCAATCTGATGAACTCCATTTTTATTTACAGCAATTTTATACCAATTTCCTTGAGACAAAACAGAATTAATGGTAGAAGATCTTCTCGAAGAAACAGGAGTTTGTTTAATCGTCTTTAAGTGCGTAAAAAGTAATTTATGCCATTTGCCATCTATTTTTTTGAGCGGAAATATGGATACCCTGACTTTTCGTTTGTGTTGCTCGACGCCTTGTTGAGTTTGAAGAACTGCTTCGCTTTTTAAGCCAAGGCCCTCTAATTTTTGAAGTTCGCATTCCGAAAGCGGAACGAACAGTTCATTTTCTAAAACTAACTTTACCGGCTCCGAAAAGTCGTAGGTTAACAGTTGTTGATACCTAGTAGACATGTTAAATTCATGGCCTTCAAAAATTAACTCGTCTGCACATTGCCAATCAAACAAAAGATATTCATTCTGCTGAGCAAAAGAGAGGTTTGAGGTGGACAGTAATATTAAAACAAAACTATAAATTCGCATATTCAATCAAGGAAAAGTCAAAATTAGTACATCTCGAGCAATTAAATCGTATATTTGTGTCAGCTATTTTGATATAACTATCAAACGCCCTGATTTTGAGTTTATTATTTCATCTCCTGTTCTCTGGATAAGAAGATTGAAATAATTTTTTATTTTTGTTGACATCAAATTTTGTCTTTCATGATCAAAAGAATAATATATTTTCTGTGTTTAATTGGTGTAGTTTCTTCTAGTAAAACACATGCACAGGATGCGGCATTTAGCCAGTTCTTTGCAAATCCAATATACCTAAATCCTGCAATGGCAGGATCGAATATCTGCCCAAGATTAAGTTTAAACTACCGAAACCAATGGCCTGGAATCGGTAAAACGTACGTGACTTACAGTGCTACATACGATCAGTATGTTGAACAACTAGATGGAGGCCTTGCTATTGGTGTAGCATCCGATGTTGCAGGAGCAGGTGATTTATCGACAACGCACATCAATTTAGCTTATTCTTATCATTTAAAGGTATCAAAAAAGTTTTCCTTAAACGCTGGTTTCGAGGCTTCCTACCGACAGTTAAGTGTTGACTGGACCAAACTTAGTTTTGGCGATCAAATAGATCCAATTGAAGGGTTCATTTATCCTACCGCCGAAGACATCGTTAACTACTCTAACAACAAAGGGTTTACTGACTTTGCTACCGGCTTTATGGGTTTTGGCTCTGCTAATGATAAATTTGATTATTACTTTGGCTTTGCAGCACACCACATTACTCAACCCGATCAAGGATTTTTAGGAGAAAGCAGATTGCCAATGAAAATTACTGCCAATGTGGGTGCATCATTCCCTTTAAACCCTTACGGAACCTATAGAACAAACAGTGGTGTACGACCAAAAAATGCTGCTATATTCTCGCCCAACATCTTGTTCCAGCAACAACAAGACTTTATGCAACTCAATTATGGAGTTTACATAATTAAAGGACCCATTGTAGGTGGGCTTTGGACTAGGCAGAGTGCCGAAAATTTTGACGCGTTTATCGTCTTGCTTGGATTGGAACAAAGCACCTGGAAGTTCGGCTATAGTTATGATGTAACTATTTCTGAACTAAACAATAGCAATACCAAAGGAGCTCATGAACTCTCTTTTGCCTATAAATTACCATGTCGCTTTAAAGGAAAATCGTACGAAACAATAAATTGCCCAACTTTTTAGTTTTAAAAGACTGACAAATAATGATAAAAATGAAGAAATATTTGTGGATGCTTGTCGGAACAACCTTTCTATTTGGTTGTAGTCAAGAAAAATCAAAGACAACTGGATGGAATTATAACGATCCTTCTCACGGGGGATTTGAGGTTTCAAACAAGTTTACAGAACAAAATACACCGCCAGGAATGGTTTTTGTCGAAGGAGGATCATATACCATGGGTCGTGTAGAACAAGATGTTCGATACGATTGGAATAACGTGCCCAAAAGTGTAACCGTGAGTTCTTTTTACTTGGATGAAACAGAGGTCAGAAACGTTGACTATTTAGAGTACCTTTTCTGGCTAGAAAGAGTTTATGGCTCTAATTATGATAACGGATCTTACCCTGAGGTTTATTGGAATGCATTGCCTGACACCAACGTTTGGAGAGATAAACTAGGATTCAACGAGCCCTTAGTAGAACATTACTTAAGACATCCTGCTTACCACTTATACCCCGTTGTTGGAGTAAGTTGGGAACAAGCAGCAGACTATTGCGCTTGGAGAACAGACAGGGTTAATGAACGAATTTTAATTGACAATGGTTATTTGTGGGAAGATCCCGATCAAATAGATGATAATATCTTTACTACCGACTCTTACCTAATGGGTCAGTACGAAGGTAGAATTCGTAGAAAATTACCTAACCTTAAGCAAGGAGTTCACGACTATAGTAAAAAAGCTGGTCGAGATAGAGAAGCTGTACGCGTAGTACAAGAGCGAGATGGTATTTTATTCCCTGCCTTTAGGTTGCCAACAGAAGCTGAATGGGAGTATGCTGCACTGGGCTTAGTTGAAAATACTGATGCTGAAAATGTTGATGAAAGAAGGCTTTATCCTTGGGATGGCGATGGAGTAAGAAACGCTGGTAACAAAAACAAAGGTGAAATAGTTGCTAACTTTAAAAGAGGCAGAGGTGATAATATGGGTATCGCTAGCAAACTCAATGACCAAGGTGACATACCTGTTCCTACCAGAACATACTGGCCAAATGCTTTTGGACTGTACAATATGGCAGGTAATGTTTCAGAGTGGGTAATGGATGTATATAGACCCCTGATTGACCAAACGACAACAGACCTAAACCCTTACAGAGGAAATGTTTACCAAACATGGACTAGAGATGAAGATCGCTTTTTAATTGAAAAGGATAGCTTAGGTCAGATGATAAAGCGAAACGTTACCGTTGAAGAAAATATGGGAAGAAGAAATTATTCATCTTCGGATAATATTAATTTTGAAGATGGCGACTACGACTCTCAACTTAAAACAGACGATTGGTTAAATGATCAACAAACGAATACAACAAATGATATGTATGAATTTGGAACCAAATCGTTAATTACTGATAATTCAAGAGTGTATAAAGGCGGATCATGGAATGATAGAGCTTATTGGATGGTTCCTGGAACAAGAAGGTTTTTAAATCAATCTCTATCGACCGCTACTATCGGTTTTAGATGTGCAATGGATCGACTGGGTCCTCCAGTTAGTCAATTAAAAGAAAACCAAAGGAAACCTGTAGATTGGGAAAGAAGAAAAGGATATTAAAATCATAAAACCCCAATTAATTTGGGGTTTTTTATTGAAATGAATACGGAACAATTACATCAGGTATTTTTAAGTTCATCAGGTATTTGCACTGACACTAGAAAGGTAGAGGATAAAAATATATTCTTTGCCATCAAAGGCGCAAACTTTGACGGGAATAGCTTTGCAGAGGAAGCCCTCCAGAAAGGATGTTCGTTTGCTGTAATAGACAATTTTGAACAAAAAAAAGACGATCGATACATTGTTGTTAAGAACGTGCTTGATACCTTACAAGAGCTTGCCAGGTATCATAGAGAAAAGTTGAATTGCCCCGTCATAGGCATTACCGGTACAAACGGAAAGACTACAACAAAAGAGCTGATTTTAGCAGTTTTGAGTTCACAGTTCAAAACAATTGCCACAAAGGGCAACCTCAACAACCATATTGGCGTTCCTCTAACTTTGTTATCAACTCCCTTAGATACAGAATTGCTAATTGTAGAAATGGGCGCCAATCATCAAGGAGAAATAAGCCAATTGTGTAAGATAGCTTCTCCTGATTATGGAATCATAACAAACATTGGCAAAGCACATTTAGAAGGGTTCGGAGGTTATGATGGCGTAATAAAAGCAAAGAGTGAACTATACCAATACATCGAAAAAAAAGAAGGATGGGTTTTTGTTAATGAAAAGGATGAGCTCTTGCTCTCCTTATCAAAGAATCTAAATAGAATAGCTTACGGAGAAAATTGTGCTATGAGCTCTTGTAATCCATTTGTTACGCTTGAATACAAACAACATATTATATCCTCAAAAATGGTAGGAAAATACAACTATGATAATATAGTTGCTGCCTGTTGCATTGGTGAATATTTTGGTGTAACATCAAAAAATTATAAAAAGTCAATAGAAAGTTACCAGCCCACCAACAATCGATCACAAGTAGAAAAAACCCAAAGAGGAAATACTCTAATATTAGATGCTTACAATGCCAACCCTAGTAGTATGTTGGCATCCATTAATGCATTTAAAGAATTAGAAGGGACAAAAAAAACAGTCATTTTAGGGGATATGCTGGAGCTAGGAGATGACTCTATAAAAGAACACCAAGAAATCATTGACCATTTGAAACAATCCGATATTTTTACTATTTATTTAGTAGGATCAGAATTTCAAAAAACGAAACACAACTATTTGTGCTTCAACAGTGTAAAAGAGCTGGGTCATTATTTAGAAAAAAATGCACTAAGTGAAAATTCTATCTTATTGAAAGGATCAAGAAAACTTCAGCTTGAGAAACTAAAAGCCATTCTTTAATCAAAAAATTATTCCAAAGCTTCTCTAAACAGAAACTGAAATAAAACAAAAAACACAGCTATAAATCCGCCTAAAAGCCCAAAAATGATAAAGGCTACTAATAATGAAAGTTGAGTGACCTCTAAGGGATAAATGGGATAGTCAATAACATTTACTAATGGTTTCTGATTCAGTAATGTGAATTTTGAAACTTCTAGGTTTTTAATGATTTCTGAATACATTACATTCAAAATTTCAACCTCACGCTTTAATCTTAACTCTTCTAGCAAACCCTCTGCACGCATAACACCAAAATTAGAGTCTTTATGTCGAGCATACGCCAATTCAGCAAGTTTTAATTCAATTAAAACAGAATCAGCTCTTCCCTCTATAAAATTTAAGGTGTTTCTAGAAGAAGCTGTTTTGGTAGCTTCATAAAATTGAGTTATTTTCTTAACAAGCTCTTCTACAAAAAGTTTGGCGAAAACCTCATCTTTAGACTCACAACTGACATTAACAATATTTGTCTCATCACTTGTTAACTCAACGCTTAAATTATTCTTTATTAAACTTTTCCATGCGATGCCCAAGATACTATCCTGTAAAAGAGTAAAAGTCGCTCGATCATTTGTGTAGTTTATGTCTTTAATTTCAGGGACAGACTCCTCCCATTCTTCTTTATAATTATGAATCGCTATGTAATGGTTTATCAATAAATCTGATTCATCATTAATGTCAACTTCAGAGAGCAATGCTTCTTCGACAACCTTCCTAGATTGTAATATCTCGATTATGTTGGTCTCTGTAAATGTAGAAGACATACCACCTCCAAGGTCAAAACCAAATTGAGAAGCTAAACCAGAGTATTTCGCTAAGCCCCCTGCTGAGCTACCTCCATTCTCTACAACAAAGGTTAAGTTGGAATGATAAATTGGCTCCTTGACTGAAGAGTAGACAATACCAAAAAGAATAAAAATGCTTGTTACCATAAAAACAAACATCCGCTTATTATATAGTTCTTCTTTGAACAACTTTAACTTTAGGATAATATCCTTAAGTAGAATTTCATCGGTGTGATCGTAATTCGATTTTGACATTATTGTTGTCTTGATAAATAAAGAATGTATAAAGATGCAAGAGCCGAAATCTTAGTGATGCTACTTTCAATAACCCTTGTCCAATCAACAGGTTCTGGCTTTTGGCGTTCAATTTTTATATCCTTAGTAACTTCAATTCTAGAACCTGGAGCAACTTTAGGATACAGAACAAACAAGCCTAAATCAACCGCTTTTTTTACTTTTCCAGAAGAATACACGACATGTGTATTTTCTTTTATATTGTGCTTTGTAAAACCACCTGCAAAATTATTTATGTAATAATTAGCTCTTTTCCCAAAGAAAGGGGTTGTGATGGCCTTATTGTCTAGCTGAGCCAAAGAGCCCGTAATTGTCACAACGTTGTTTGTCATAGGTATAAAAATACTATCCCTATCATTTAAAACGATGTTATGAGAAGATTTAGGATAAGCAATTGCCTTATGTAGGTCTATGTGCATCGGGCTATACATACTAATAAGCTCAACCTTATCGGATTCAGAATCAGGAAGATCATCTGCAACAGGAATGATTTGAACAAACTTACCACCCGAGTAAAAACCATTAATGATCTCCGCATCATCTTCATAGTACTCAATCATGTCATTTTTATTGTTTCTAATTTTTATCCATCTATATATCTGAGTTGAATAAGAATCTGCATGGGGTTTTAACCCTCCTGCTCTTTTGATTAAATCAGTAATATTTTCATCTTTTGATAACAAAGTATACGTTCCAGGAAAATTCACTTCTCCTGTTAACTCAACGGTTCTGACTGTTTCAAATTCTGGATTTGCTCGAACACTAACCTGATCATAAGGCTTTAACTGATATACTAAAGCAGAGTCAGATAGCTGACCTTTTTCAGTAACTGGAAACGTTTTCACAATGGCTCTTTTGGGAGATAATTGTTTCATTACTGGATCGTAATCTACTATGCTAGAAATTTGAATTTTACCTCCAACAGATGACTGTGTCAAGCCGCCAGCTAACAATAAAGCATCGCCTAATGTGATGCCATCGCCATAGTTGAAGACACCGGCTGACCTAACCGCACCATTAACATCAATCTCAAAATTATCCATAAAATCTCTGAGCGATAAAACATGAAGTTCATCGTACTCTTTGAGAGCTATGTTAGACGAGGAGGTTGGATCTGAAAGAATATCAGAAATATTTAAGAGTATATACTCTTTGCTGAAGTCAGCGTTTGTTCGAACCAAAAAACCCTTCTCAACAAATGTTTCATTTGTGATAGAGTTAGATTTAAGCATCATGTCATAAACTGTTTCTCCAGAAACAAATTCATAATCTCCTGAAACTCCTGTAGATGTATGTACTTTTACGACATTTGAGGGTATTCCTATAATTGTGTTTACAACAATCTCGTCACCATTTTTTAATGCTAAATTTCTACTTGAATTAGCATCTACTGTAAGCGTTTTTATATTGTTTTCATCAATTCGGTGTACTTCTATTCCGTTTATGTATGCTTTAGGAGTAAATCCTCCGGCATAACGAATCAAATCTGACACCACATCTCCTTTTTTAGCCTCGTAAGTATAAGGCCTGTTTACAGCACCTTTAACTTCAACAACTTTTTCAGCTGGTGCTACATATAAATAGTCATTGTCCTGTAAAAACAAATCTTGTGAAGAGTTGGAATCAAACAAAAATGCATAAACGTCCAAAGAGTCGACAGTTTTACCACCTCTTCTTAAATAGATATTTCTCACTGAACCTATTTGACTGGGACCACCTGCTGCTAACAATGCATTGAAAGCGGTGTTTGTTGCCGGAATTGTATATGAACCTGGATTAAATACTTCCCCTATAATATTTACCGTAATTACTCTAGAATAGTTCAAGGTAACGTCTAATTGCGAACGACTCAAATCATAATAATTCCCCATTTTATTTTTGATGAGCGATTTGACAGTCTTAAAGTTTTTTCCTCCTACATATACCCTACCTGCTCTAGAGGTAGAGATAAATCCTTTTTCATTTACTACTAAACTCTCACTATAATCTGCCATTCCCCAGATGGAAATTGTTAATTCATCACCTTCGCCAAGCAAATAATTATCAGGTGCTTGTGCATCATAAGCTTTGTTAAAGAATAATAAATTTCTATTTCTAAAAAAATCTTGACCAAAGATTTTACCTATGGGGTACTGAATAGAATCATTAAAATACAATGAATCTCCCAAACTTTTATAAAAATCAGCTGCTTGATTTTTTCTTGTGTCAAAAGCCGATGAATCTACTTGGTTCGGATCATATTTTCCTCGCTTAAATTTGAAATTCATTGCCTCTTGAACCTCTTCTTCAGAAAGGCCCATTTGTCGAAGTACTTGCTCACTAGGAATATCGCTTGGGTTGATATTATTTTGATTTAAGTTGGAGGGAGTAAAACGCAAATACTCTTTTAAAGACTCTGTTTGAGCTAGCGTTGTACTACAAAGCAATGCACTTAGAGCAATAAAAATTATTTTTTTCATCTAGAATATAGTTCAATTAATAGTTGTAGTGAAAAACAGTTTATGTTTCTCAAATTTATCTTAATATGGATCGAGAAATGACAATTCGCTGAATTTCAGATGTCCCTTCATAGATCTGTGTAATTTTTGCATCACGCATTAAGCGTTCTACGTGGTATTCTTTTACAAAACCATAACCTCCATGAATTTGCACTGCTTCTGTAGTTGTTTTCATGGCTGTTTCGGAAGCAAAGACTTTTGCCATAGCCCCTTCTTTATCATAGTTTAAGCCCTTGTCTTTTAACCATGCAGAACGCAAACAAAGCAGCCTTGCTGCGTCTATTTCAGTAGCCATATCTGCTAATTTAAAACTAATTGCCTGATGGTTTGATATCTGCTTCCCAAATGCTTTTCGTTCTTTGGAGTATTGCAAAGCCAATTCGTACGCTCCAGATGCAATGCCCAAGGCTTGTGCAGCAATTCCTATGCGACCACCAGATAATGTTTTCATTGCAAACTTAAAACCGAAGCCATCCTCTCCAATTCTATTTTCTTTAGGTACTTTAACGTCAGTAAACATCAAAGAATGGGTGTCTGAACCTCGAATCCCTAATTTGTTTTCTTTTGGGCCAAGCTGAAAGCCATCCATGTCTTTTTCAACAATTAATGCATTAATTCCTTTGTGCCCTTTTTCCACGTCAGTTTGTGCAATAACTAAATATACAGATGCCGAAGCTCCGTTAGTAATCCAGTTTTTAGTACCGTTTAACAAATAATGATCTCCCATGTCAATAGCGGTCGTTTTTTGAGAAGTAGCATCGCTACCCGCTTCTGGTTCCGAAAGACAAAAAGCGCCAATGATTTCTCCGCTTGCTAGTGGTTTTAAATATTTTTCTTTTTGAGCCTCCGTACCAAATGTTTCGATGCCCCAACAAACTAAAGAATTGTTTACAGAGACCACAACTGAAGTAGAAGCATCGACCTTAGATAACTCCTCCATGGCTAAGACATAAGAAATTGTATCCATGCCTGCTCCCCCATATTTTGGATCAACCATCATGCCCATAAAACCTAAGTCTCCTATTTTTTTAATCTGTTCAGCTGGAAACTTCTGATTCTCATCACGCTCAATTACCCCAGGAAGCAACTCCGTTTGTGCAAAGTCTCTTGCAGCATCTCTGATCATCTTATGCTCTTCTGTAAGTGTAAAATCCATCCAAAGTAAAATTTAAGTTCTTGCCGTTAAAATCGCAAAAATAGGGTTTTTCCATTACTTTTGAGGTAGATTGAATCCACAGCTAAAATACAGCGTTATTGGCATCATGTCTGGAACCTCTTTGGATGGTTTAGACATCGCCTATGTTGAATTTATAAAAAAAGAGAAATGGCATTACCTTTTGGGACCATGCCAAACCATAAAATACACAGAAGAATGGTTAGAAAAACTTCATTCACTTTCTGAAAAAAGCACATCTTACATTAGTAAAGCAAATCAAGACTTTGGCGCATTTATTGGAACTTGCGTCAACGATTTTATAAAAGCAAACCAAGTCGATGTAGACCTTATCTGCTCACATGGACATACCGTTTTTCACCAGCCAGAAATCAATTACACATTGCAAATTGGGTCTGGTAAGGCCATTGCTAAGAAGTCCAAAAAAATGGTTGTTTGTGATTTTCGATCTTTGGACGTTTCTCTAAATGGGCAAGGCGCCCCACTTGTTCCTCTTGGCGATATGTTACTGTTTGCTAACTACACCTATTGCCTAAACCTAGGTGGTTTTAGTAATGTGTCTTACCAAAAAGAAACGGAAAGAAAAGCGTTCGATATATGTCCGGTAAACATCGTCCTTAATAAACTGGCACAAAAATTAGGTGTTCCTTTTGATGAAGATGGTGAAATTGCCAAAAAAGGCGTTTTAATTAAAACGCTTTTCGAACAACTCAATCAACTAAATTATTATCAACTGAAAGGCCCAAAATCATTAGGAAAAGAATGGGTTGAAGAGTTCATCGATCCTCTTCTTAAAGGAGATAGTAGTATCCAAAATTTATTACACACTTTTACAGAGCATGCAGCATATCAAATTGGAAAAAAATTGCAAAATGGAAGTTGTTTAGTTACTGGTGGCGGAGCGTATAACAAACACCTTATTAATCGAATACAACAGTATACAAATTGCGAATTACACCTTCCAGACAATCAGACAATTGAATACAAAGAAGCGCTTGTTTTTGGATTGCTAGGTGTTTTAAAATATCGAAATGAAGTAAATTGTTTGCGCTCCGTTACTGGTGCAATAAAGGATTCTTGTAGCGGACTTCTATTTACTCCAGATTAATTACTTTTGCTAAAAATATCTGAGATGAAAGAGTTATTAGATCAATACGAGCATAAACAAGCAGAGATTGTTTTTGAATGGAAAGATTCAGAAACCGATGCCGAAGGATGGGTGGTCATCAATTCTTTAAGAGGCGGAGCTGCCGGAGGGGGCACTAGAATGCGGCTGGGTTTAACTAAACATGAAGTGGAATCATTGGCCAAAACAATGGAGGTAAAGTTCACAGTAGCTGGCCCTGCTATAGGAGGTGCAAAATCAGGTATTAATTTTGATCCGAATGATCCTCGAAAAGAGGGCGTTTTAAAACGTTGGTACACTGCTGTAAAACCATTGTTAAAAAACTACTACGGAACCGGTGGTGACCTGAATGTAGATGAGATTCATGAAGTAATTCCCATTACGGCATCATTGGGTGTAGAGCATCCACAAGAAGGGGTTTTTAAAGGCCATTTTAAACCCAATGAAAAGAAGAAAGAAAAAATTATTAAGCAATTACAAGAAGGTGTTTTACTTGCTGTAAAAAACAATCGTTTAACTCCCTCTGTTGAGAGAAATTTTACGGTTGCTGATATGATAACAGGCTATGGTGTTTCTGAAGCTGTAAGACACTATTACAACATTTACGGAGGCTCTATCGTAAACAAGAGGGTTATTATTCAAGGATGGGGTAATGTAGGAGCAGCTGCCGCCTACTATCAAGCTCAAGAAGGCGCAAAAATTGTAGGAGTTATTGACAGAGTTGGTGGCCTCATGAAACCAGAAGGATTTTCTTTTAAAGAGATTCAAAGCTTGTTCTTAAAAAAGGAGGGCAACTTTTTAAAGGCTGATAATATTTTACCATTCGAGGAAATTAACGAAAAGATTTGGAACATAGGGGCAGAAGTATTTATTCCTGCAGCAGCCTCTCGATTAGTAACTAAAAGGCAAATAGATGGAATGATTGGCAATGGGTTAGAGGTAATTTCTAGCGGTGCCAATGTTCCTTTTGCAGATCCAGAAATTTTCTTTGGACCCATCGGCGAATATACGGACGAAAAAGTAAGTGTTTTACCTGACTTCATTGCCAACTGTGGGATGGCACGTGTTTTTGCCTACCTAATGCAAGCCGATATTGAAATGACTGATACAGCTATTTTCAAGGATACATCAGAAACTATTAACAACGCTCTAAAAAAAGCATATGCAGTTAACAACAGCAAAACAAACATTGCCAAAACAGCTTTTGAAATAGCACTTAACCAATTAATCTAGTATGGAATTAGACACTTTACTGAAACAAGTATACTTTGGAAATAGCCTACAAGACTACGCTTGGTTTTTAGGCATGGTTATCTTAGGTTTTATTTTTAAAAAATTATTTCCCAAGTACTTAAGCCACATGCTTTTCCGATTGATTGGAAAAAAATCGACTGTTGGAGTTGAACGATTCGATGCTTTATTAACGCAACCAATTGGCTTATTTATAATGCTTTCTATTGTTTATGTAGGAAGTTCACACATCGAATTTCCTACTCAATGGAATTTAGTTTCAAAAGATGAGTTTGGTTTAAAAATGATTTTAAGTAAAGGGTTCTCTCTGGCCTATATTATATCATTTTTATGGATTTTTCTAAAATTAGTAGAATATTTTGGACTTATCTTACAAAACAGAGCCGATCAGACAGAGAGCAAGATGGACGATCAGCTTGTTCCATTTGCGCAGGAAATAGGTAAAATCTCGGTTTTCATCATTGGTTTTTTCATTATTCTAGGAAAAATCTTTGAGGTTGATGTAACCGCTCTCGCTACCGGTCTTGGAATCGGAGGTATTGCCATTGCTATGGCATCAAAAGAAAGTCTAGAAAATCTATTAGGGTCTTTCACTATTTTCTTTGATCGACCATTTACTGTTGGAGACATAGTTACCGCTGGAAGCGTAACAGGAGTGGTAGAAAAGGTAGGATTTCGAAGTACAAGAATTAGAACTTTTGACAAGAGTATCGTAACAGTTCCTAATAAAAATATGATATCTGCAGAGCTAGACAATTTAGGTGAACGACCTGTTAGAAGAGCCAAATTTATGATTGGATTAACCTACGATTCTACCATTGAACAAATAAAAGCTATCGTTACCGATATTCAAAAAATGATTGATATACATCCTAAAACCAATCAAGATGCACGTGTGCGATTTCAGGAATTTGGAGGCAGCTCATTAGATATTATGGTTATTTATTATGTTGATAGCCCAAAATGGGATGACTTTATCGACACCAAAGAAGACATCAATTATCAAATCATAGAGATTGTACAAAAACACAAATGTGATTTTGCATTCCCATCTACAACAGTATATTTGCAACGCGAAAATTAAACACAAACAATAACCTAATTCTCAAATAATGATTTACATCTTAATGTTGGTAGTTTTTATTTTAGGCTACCTAGCAATTGCCTTAGAACACCCCATTAAAATTGACAAAGCAGCATCTGCATTAATTATTGGAGCTCTAGGCTGGGCACTTTATGCATTTAGCGGAGCCGACGCCCATCATGTGGGTGAACACCTGTCCCACCACCTGGTTGATATCGCTGAAATTTTATTTTTCTTATTAGGGGCAATGACCATTGTTGAGTTGGTTGATGCCCACCAAGGGTTTGCCGTTATTACCGATAAAATAACAACAACCAAAAGAGTACCACTTATGTGGATTTTGACTATTTTATCTTTCTTTTTCTCAGCCGCACTAGACAACCTTACTACAGCTATTGTTATGTCTGCCCTATTAACTAAGTTGATTAAAGACAAGGAAGATTTATGGATGTTCGCAGGGATGGTTATCATTGCATCTAATGCTGGTGGAGCCTGGTCGCCTATTGGTGATATAACCACTATTATGCTCTGGATCGGTGGTCAAGTAACTGCAGCAAATATCATTACTTCGATTATTGTCCCTTCCATGGTTTGTTTAATCGTACCCATGATTTATATTTCTTTCCGCCTTAAAGGAAACATAACAAAACCCAGTACTAACGTAGCTATTGAGCACATTACAAACCCTACCACTCTTTTCGAAAGAAAGTTCGTTTTTTTCTTGGGTGTAGCGGGTCTTTTATTTGTTCCTATATTCAAAACAGTAACTCATCTTCCTCCGTATGTAGGCATCCTATTTAGTTTGGGCGTTATGTGGTTGGCAACAGAATTATTACATAGAAGTAAAAACCATGAACATAAATCGGATCTAACCGTTATCGGTGTTTTGAAAAAAATTGATGTGCCGACCATTTTCTTCTTTTTAGGAATCTTACTGGCGGTGGCATCCTTACAATCAATGGGGCATCTTGGCGATATGGCTGTGATCTTAAATGATGCCTTTAACGGACAATCTGCAGAAGGGATATACATCATTAATATGATCATTGGTTTACTATCTTCCATTGTAGACAATGTGCCATTGGTAGCAGGTGCTATGGGTATGTACGAAGTATCAGAAGCTGGATTCTATGCCGTAGATGGATTATTTTGGGAGTTTTTAGCTTATTGTGCTGGAACTGGCGGCTCCGTGTTAATTATTGGCTCTGCTGCTGGAGTTGCCGTAATGGGAATCTTAAAAATTGATTTTATCTGGTACGTTAAAAGGATTAGTTTCTTGGCATTTATCGGCTATATTGCTGGAGCAATCACTTACATTCTAATGCAATAAGAATGCTTTGCTATCGTTAAAATCTAAAACAGAAAAAATATGAAGTCACTTCTTTTACAAATTGATATTGTAAGCGATACAATAACGCAAGCCAACAATGCTAATGAAATAATTGTAGAAGAAAAAACGCTTTCTATTTTAGAACTAATTACAAGCGGAGGCACAGGTGGGAATCTAATCATGATTGCACTTGCCTTACTTTCTATCATTTCTGTTTATCTTTTCTTTGAGCGGTTCAACACCATTAAACGCGCCAGTAAGCAGGATCCATCCTTTTTTAGTAGTATTAAAAACTATGTGGAAGACAAGGATTTAAAAGCTGCAAAAACGCTTTGTAAAAACACAGATAGTTCAGTAGCACGGATGCTAGAAAAAGGCATTGATCGGATCGACAAACCTATGACGGATATTTCGGCATCAATCGAAAACCAAGGAAAATTAGAAATTTACCAACTGGAAAATAATCTTGCCAACCTTGCTACCATAGCAGGAGCTGCTCCGATGATTGGTTTTCTTGGAACCGTAATAGGAATGATTGTTGCCTTTCATGAAATGGCCAGCGCAGGTGGAAATATTGATATTGAAATGTTGTCTAAAGGAATTTACACAGCAATGGTAACTACTGTTGCCGGATTGGTAGTTGGTATTATTGCTTATATAGCTTACAACCTTTTAGTAGCTAAAGTGGAAAAAGTCATCTTTATGTTAGAGGCAACTACCACCGAATTTATGGACTTATTGCACAATAATCAATGAGTTTAAAAAGTAGAAATAAGGTCAGTCCTAATTTTAATATGTCATCCATGACTGATATTGTTTTTTTACTACTTATCTTTTTTATGCTTACCTCAACTTTGGTCAGTCCTAATGCTTTAAAACTTCTTTTACCCAACAGCAAGGCACGAACGTTGGAGAAGCAGACACTATCGGTTTCCATCACTCCTGAAATTCAATTCTATATTGAAGACCGACAAATTCCTCTCGAAAACTTAGAGCAAGAACTAAAGCTAGAGTTGGCAGGACAGCAGGAACCCGCTATCGTATTACATGCAGACAAAACAGTAGCCATAGAACATGCTGTACAAATAATGGATATTGCTTATCGAAACAAATACAAAATAGTATTAGCTACTAATCCTAACTAAAAATGGAGCCTTCCAAAAGACATAAACGCAAAGGCTTGTATGGAACTTTGTTGTTTCATGCTCTACTCCTATTGTGTTTTATCTTCTTAGGCCTTAGTTATACCATTCCTCCCCCAGCTGAGGAAGGCATTAGCATCAATTTTGGTTATGATGATTTTGGAGCTGGTCAGGTACAACCCCAAGAAATTGTTGAGGAATTAAAAGAGACGACCCCCTCTACAGAGGAGGTAAGCAATACCGAAGCAGTGGAAATACCTACCCAAACTATGGAGGACGCTCCTTCTCTTAAAGCAGAAGAGAAAAAAACACCTGAAAATACCAAAGAAAAAGTAGAAGATATTGAAGAATCCACTCCTGAGATAAATAGTCGAGCCTTATATCCTGGAAAAAAGGAAAATACCACCAACAATGAAGGAGTAACTGGCGGAGAAGGTGATCAAGGGAGAGAAGATGGAGATCCCAATGCCAAGGCTCATAGTGGAGGAGGCATAGGAATTAATGGCATCGCTTTTAGTTTAGGTGGCAGAGTAGTTTCAGAGTTAAAAAAACCCATTTATAAGAGTCAAGTTCAAGGAACCGTAGTAGTCACTATTCGCGTAAACAGGCAAGGAAAAGTAATTAATGCTACGCCTGGAGCGAAAGGATCTAATACCACCAATAGCTATCTGTATGCAAGAGCCAAAGAAGCAGCTCTACAAACCATTTTCGACCCTAACCCAAGTGCTCCAGAAATACAAATAGGAACCATTGTTTACAATTTCCGTTTGCAGTAATGGATTATCAAAAAACCATCGATTGGCTTTTTAATCAATTACCCATGTATCAACGAAGTGGTGCAGCAGCATATAAATCTGATATTGGTAACATTATAGAGGCTTGCCAGCGTTTAAACAATCCTCACCAGCAATTTAAGAGCATCCACATTGCTGGAACCAATGGCAAAGGCTCAACAGCTCATATGCTAGCTTCCATATTTCAAGAAGCAGGCTATAAAACTGGACTATACACCTCCCCTCACTTGAAAGATTTTAGAGAACGGATTCGCATCAATGGAGAAAGGATACCTAAAGCTGAAGTAAGTCTCTTTGTGAGTAAGCATAGAAAATGGTTTAGTGAAATAGGTATGTCCTTTTTTGAAATGACTGTGGCCCTAGCTTTCCACTATTTTGCCAAGGAGCAAGTTGATATTGCTATTATAGAAACAGGTTTAGGTGGTCGATTAGACAGTACTAACATCCTTTCTCCTGAACTATGCATTATCACCAATATTGGTTATGACCATACCGCTTTATTGGGGGGTACCTTGCCTGAAATAGCTCAAGAAAAAGCAGGTATCATAAAAGCAAATACTCCGGTTATTATAGGAAGAAAACAAGCAGAAATAGCCCACCTATTTGAAGAAAAAGCACGATTCAAGAATGCCTCTATACACCATCCAAAACCTTGCTCATTTTCCGCCGATTTAAAAGGCAATTATCAGCAAGAAAATATAGCAACGTGCGTTTGTGCCATCCAAGAGCTGCAAAAAATGGATTGGAATATTTCAGAACAACACATTCAAAAAGGTCTTTTAAACACCATTACTAACACTGGTCTTTTGGGTAGGTGGCAAATCCTTAACAAGCATCCTTTAACCATATGTGACACCGCTCATAATGAAGACGGCATACGTAATATACTGCAACAATTACAGGAAACCAATTACAAGCAGTTACACATTGTCTTGGGCATGGTAAATGATAAAAATATAGAAAAGATACTTAGTCTATTACCCAAAGAAGGCATCTATTATTTCTGCCAAGCAGGTATTCCAAGATCCCTAAATAAAGAAGAATTGAGATTAGCAGCTAGAAAACATGATCTACATGGCGTTTGTTATACGAGTGTATTGGAAGCTTTGAAAGCAGCAAATCGAGCTGCAAACAAAAATGATGTCATCTTTATAGGTGGAAGCACCTTTGTGGTGGCAGAAGTTGTGTGATTTTTTCCACTTTTTTTTTGAAATATTTGCAGCACTTCTAAAATGGAGTATATTTGCAGCCGCAATCGGGCGATTAGCTCAGTTGGTTTAGAGCACCTGCCTTACAAGCAGGGGGTCACTGGTTCGAATCCAGTATCGCCCACCAAAGCGGAATCCATCTCATTTTGAGATAGCGTTCCGCTTTTTTTATTCTCACAAATCCCTGTGGTTCTTTTAGTTAGCTCAAATAATAAATGTGTTTCAGGAGTTCGAACTCGGTTATTTTCCTTATTGTAAGTCGCTCCTTTGGGAAATACAAATTGTTG
>CBFIDX010000030.1:0-22620 GCA_965661505.1 Flavobacteriales bacterium
AACTACTGCTTTAGTACCATCAATATTTTGAATTCCTTGAACAGATTTAGTAGTATCACAGGCATACTTATTAGCAATGTGATTCTCTATAGAAAAGTCGTTTTCATTCAGAATAATTTGAAAGTCTGCTAATGTGGATGCTGAAGTACCACAGATAAAATTTGGCAACTGACTGAAATCAACGATTAGTTTTCTATTGGGATATTGACCTACGTTACCAAATGCTATTACTCCTCCTTGTGAGGGATTCCAATCTTCCCAAGGACCCATAATAGAATTTAGAGGTACATTGTCATTAGATGGCAGCGGTTTTGGTAAAAAACTAATCGTTTGATTTGGTGAAAAACTTATCCAGCCATTCGATCCAATATAAAATTGTTTATAGGTATTTCCAAAAAATTTAAAATCAAAACCAATAGATAATGGGCCTACAACATTATCATCTGCCATATTCAGCGTGTACGCTTGTACAAGAGTGTACTCTTGAAAAGGAATAGTATTAAGCTCGTAGTTTAGTGTTTTACAATAAGAGGTAAGCGTAGGTGTAATTTGAATAGGATCGCCAGCAGTACAAAGGAGGGTATCATTCACACTTACACTACATTGAGCTAAGCAAAAATGAAAGAAAAAAAATGAACATAAAAAAAAGTAAGCCTGTTTCATATACTTCCCCTATTCAAACAAATATACTAAAAGATAACAAAAGGGTTAGCAGTAACTGTTGCTTGCTATGATTATTTTATCAATTTTTTGTATTTAATCCGTGTAGGACCATGATCTCCTAATCGTTTTTTTCGATTTATCTCATAATCAGAATATCCACCTTCAAAGAAATAGACCTGAGAATTGCCTTCAAATGCTAAGATATGAGTACAAACTCTATCCAGAAACCAACGATCATGTGATATAATTACTGCGCAACCACCGAAATTCTCTAAACCTTCCTCTAAAGCCCTCAGTGTATTTACATCAAGGTCATTGGTTGGCTCATCTAGTAGAAGAACATTTCCCTCATCTCTTAAGGTCATTGCAAGGTGTAAACGATTTCTTTCTCCTCCGGACAAGACTCCGACTTTTTTATTTTGATCTGAACCACCAAAATTGAATTTAGCGACGTATGCTCTAGAATTCAACTGTTTTCCATCAATTTCAATCACTTCATTACCGCCCGTTATCTGTTCCCAAATGGTTTTTTCAGGATCTATATCTGAGTGCTGCTGATCAACATACGAGGCCTTAACACTATCTCCAATAGAAAAGGCACCATGATCCGGTTGATCTTGATCCATTATCATTCGAAACAAGGTAGTCTTACCTGCTCCATTCGGACCAATAATCCCTACAATACCAGCTGGTGGGAGTTTGAAATTCAAATTTTCATACAAGAGTTTATCACCGAAAGCCTTGGAAACACCTTGCGCCTCAATCACATTTGTTCCTAAGCGTGGTCCTGGAGGAATATACAATTCCATTTTTTCTTCTTTTGACCTACCTTCTTCTCCCAGTAATCTTTCGTAGTTATTTAAACGAGCTTTCGATTTTGTTTGCCGACCCTTGGGCGTCATACGTACCCATTCTAATTCTCGTTCTAAGGTTTTTCGGCGTTTACTAGCGGTTTTTTCTTCCTGAGCTAAGCGCTTCGATTTTTGATCTAACCAAGAAGAGTAATTCCCCTTCCAGGGAATACCTTCACCCCTATCTAACTCGAGAATCCAGCCAGCTACATTATCCAAGAAATAACGGTCGTGGGTAATAGCAATAACTGTTCCTTTATATTGTTGCAAATGTTGCTCTAACCAATGTACTGACTCAGCATCTAAATGGTTGGTTGGCTCATCAAGCAACAGAACATCTGGCTCTTGCAACAATAATCTACACAATGCAACTCTTCTACGCTCACCTCCTGAAAGAACATTAATGGGTGTGTCTCCTTCTGGGCAGCGCAGAGCATCCATGGCAATATTAAGCTTCGTTTCCAAATCCCAAGCTCCACAAGCATCAATCTCATCTTGTAATTGTCCCTGTTTTTTCATCAGCTCTTCCATCTTGTCTGCATTTTCATAGACTTCTGGCAAACCAAACTGATTGTTTATATCGTTATAAGCAGCAATTAAATCTACAGCTTCCTGCATACCCTCTTTAACAATATCCATTACGGTTTTATTTTCGTCTAAAACAGGTTCTTGTGCTAAATAGCCGGTCGAATATTCTTTAGATGCATGAACATCTCCTTGGAAAGCCGTATCGAGTCCTGCAATAATTTTTAGCAAAGTAGATTTTCCCGATCCGTTTAAGCCTATAATTCCAATTTTAGCACCATAAAAGAAGGAAAGATGGATGTCTTTTAAAACTTGTTTGTTATTGGAGGGAAAGGTCTTACTGACCCTATTCATTGAAAATATAATTTGCTGATCTGACATAGTAATTTTGTTTAGGGCGAATATCGGAAAACAACTTCATTAAATAAAAAAAAACAATTTTAATATTTGATTCAACTACTTATTTAAATTTGTGGATAACAATGAGTTTCAGAATGATCATTTAATCATAATGTTATAAATTGAATGTAAAATATTAATCTTGATACAATGATCGAAATACAAAGATGCTCGTGGCCTGGTACAGATGAATCAATGATTAGTTATCATGATAAGGAATGGGGTGTTCCTGTTCAAGAAGATAAGAAATGGTTTGAATTCATCGTCCTAGACACATTTCAAGCAGGATTAAGCTGGAAAATAGTTCTTCATAAAAGAGAGGGGTTTCGTAAAGCATTCGCTAATTTTGAAGTTGAAAAAGTAGCTCGTTTCAATGAAGCTAAAACGGAAGCTCTTAGGGAAGATTCTTCCATAATCCGTAACAAACTAAAAATTAAAGCTACGGTTAATAATGCACAAGCTTTTATTAGGATACAAAAGGAATATGGGAGTTTCAATAAATATATATGGAATTTCGTTGGTGGCATACCCATAACCAACCACTATTCGTCACAAAATGATATTCCAGGAAAAACATTGCTTTCAGATGCTTTAAGTAAAGATTTGTATGAGCGAGGATTTAAATTCGTTGGCAGCACCATTTGTTATGCATTTATGCAAGCAGGTGGCATAGTTAATGATCATACAACAGATTGTTACAGGCATAAAGAAATTAAAGCTAGATATAGATTTTATAGCTGATTTTGAACAATTTGACAATCTACGCCTCATTTTAAAAATTATTACAAATAAGCCAATAAGATTATCAAAAAATTAACGGTTTTATTCAACTGCTATTTAGTAAATTTGTACCATATTTAATAAGTTATAAAACATTTCAAAATGGTATTAGTAGGAAAAAAAGCACCTCAGTTTGTTGCCTCTGCGGTAATGAATGGTGAAGAAATTGTCAAAGATTTTTCATTGGATCAGTTTATTGGAAAAAAACATGTTGTTCTATTCTTTTATCCAAAAGATTTCACATTTGTTTGTCCGTCAGAACTACATGCTTTTCAAGAAAAATTAGGCGATTTTAAAGAAAGAGGTGTGGAAGTAATTGCATGCTCAACAGATACTCCTGAAAGTCACTGGGGATGGTTACAAGTTGCAAAAGATAATGGTGGTATTAAAGGAATCACCTATCCTTTAATTGCTGACCAAACTAAAACAATTGCAAGCAACTACGGTGTTCTTTTTGGCGATTATGTTTTAAATGAAAACGATGAGCTAGAGGCTGAAGGGCCAATGATTTCATTTCGTGGTCTATTCTTAATCGATAAAGATGGAATTGTGCAACATCAATTAGTCAACAATTTACCTTTAGGAAGAAACGTTGATGAGGCATTGAGAATTGTTGATGCACTACAACACCATGAAGAAAATGGTGAGGTTTGCCCAGCAAATTGGTCTAAAGGAAAAGACGCAATGAAAGAAACCTTTGATGGTGTAGCAGACTACTTATCAAAGCACTAAGCAATATTTAACATCAAAAAAGCTCGCAGTTGCGAGCTTTTTTTATTGCACATTTTTAATATTGAATGTGCGGTTCTGAAATTGAACCGACTCCCCTTTTTTATGCCCCATTAGAGCTTTACCCAATGGGGATACTAAAGAAATAACAAAGGCACCCTCTAGTGTTCCTATTCCCACAGCTATAAAATAGTTTCCAATATTAGTTTCTACAAAACTACCAAAACCAATAGTTTCAGATTTTTTTAATTTTTTAATTTTCTGAACTTCGTTCTGTTGCTGTAATAGTTGATGAAGAACTTGTGCTTCCTTTTCGAGTTCTGATTGCATCATAGCACGAGCCGTTTCGTACTTATCACCAGCACTACTTTTTGTTTCATTGTTTCGTGATTCTTGAATGGAGTGAATACTTTGTTGAGCAGTTTTTATTTTCTGTTCTAACAAATTAAGCAATGAACGATATACCTGTTCTTTCAAATTAATCCAATAATGTCTGATGAACCTTCTTCAGTAAATCCATAGCTTCAGCTTGTGTTTTCGCCTCTGCATACGTTCTTAAAACCGGCTCTGTTCCCGATGGACGAATCATCACCCAACTATGTTCATCGAAAAAGTATTTAAAACCATCAAGGTTTTCTATACGCACTATAGATAAATCAGAAAATTGTTTGTAATAATCAGACTGACAATTTTCTACAATTTGTTGCTTTTTGGCCTCATCAAGGTGTAAGTCGATACGTTCAAAAGCAAATTCACCTACGATAGCGTAAACTTCTTGAATCAAATCCTCTAAACTTTTTCCTGTTTTGGCCATGTATTCCCAAATAACCAAACCCATCCAGATACCATCTCTTTCTGGGATGTGTCCTTTAATGGCGATGCCTCCCGACTCTTCCCCACCTAACAAAACATCTTCATCAATCATAATTCCAGAAATATGCTTAAATCCTATCTTAACCGTTTGATGCTCCAACCCATAGTGTTCGCACATCTTGGCTACTTTAACGGAGCAAGAAAAAGCAGTAATAACTTTTCCACTCATGCCCTTATATTTTACTAAGTAGTGGATTAGTAATAAAATAAGATGGTGAGAATCAATGAATTGACCTTTACTATTGTAAAGACCAATTCTATCGGCGTCTCCGTCTGTTGCCAAACCGCAATCAATGGTTCCACTACTTTTTATCAATTCTGAAAACTCTTGCAGGTTCCTATGAATAGGTTCCGGAGCTGTACCATGAAAACCAGGATTATCGTCATCATGAATTAATTTAGTATTGGGTAATAACTTAGGTACTGCCGATTTACCTGCGCCAAACATAGGATCGTAAGCTAAACTTAAAGATGAATTTTTGATAATGTCCAAATCGAAGTTAGCTTCTGCATGCGCTACATACATTGACTCTAAATCTACATATTCTACAGAATCCAATGTTAAAGCTGATAAGTCTAAATTATGATTGAGTGGAATTAAATCCTCAACTTCTTGCACTTGATCTGGCAACAAAGGTCCTCCAAAATGACCTTTTAATTTATAACCGTTATAAGTTGGTGGATTGTGGCTTGCCGTAATTACCACACCCAAAGAAGCTGATTTTTTAACTACCCCTAGTGAAACCATAGGAGTACTTACAAACTCTTTTGCTAGAAACACTTTTACACCCTTAGCAGATAGAACCTTTGCAGCTATTTCAGAAAATAATTTACCACCATAGCGGCAGTCATGACCAATAACGACAGAAGGGTTCTTAAAATTTTCGGTTAGCCAAATTGCTGTTGCTAAACTAACTCTTGCAACGTTATCAACAGTATACTCCTGGGCTATTATAGCCCTCCAACCATCAGTTCCAAATTTAATTTTAGTCATTATAATTTTATTTATAGCAAATATAAAATATTGATTTTACCTTTTTATTCCTCTCTCGTTTAATGCTTTCCTATACTTTCTAGCATTATTAAGATGCCCAATATAGGTTTTTGCAAAATTATGATAGCCAGAAAAATCATCTTTTGCACACATAAAAATGAATTCATGTTCTTCTTTATTCAAAACAGCATCAATTGATTGAATAGAAGGAATGCAGATGGGTCCAGGAGGTAAACCTTTGTTTTTGTACGTATTGTAAGGAGAGTCTATTTTTAAATCTTTGTTCAGTACTCTTTTTACAGTAAAATCACCTAAAGCAAAAATGATGGTAGGGTCAGACTCTAGCTTCATGCCCTTTCTTAATCTGTTTAAATACAAACCTGCAACCATTGGCTGTTCGTCTTTTTTAAGAGTTTCTTTTTCTACTATGGAGGCTAGTGTGGATACTTGTTCTAAGGAAAGATTCAATCTTTTTGATTTATTTTTTCTTTCGTCTGTCCAAAAATGGTAATGTTCTGCCGTCATTCGAGCTAAAAATTTGTTAATAGACACATCCCAATAAAACTCATAGGTATTTGGTATAAAAAGAGTTACAGCAGTTTTATCATTTAAACCTAAAGGATTTAAAAATGAAGTGTCTGTAATGGCAGTGAGTAATGACAAAGAATCAAGCTCAAGTTGTTTTGCAATGGTACCAGCAAATTGTTCTTTTGTTCTTAAATTATTGAAAACAACATTAACGGGTGTCTGCCTACCCGAACGTAAAAGATTGACGAGTTCGTTATTATTCATACCATTCTTTAGCAAATAACGACCTGCTTTTATACGGTGTATGTATCTTTTTTGCTCTGCAACCCATCGAAAAGAAGAAGTTTTCTGTACAACACCGCTTTCTGATAAAATACGTTGAACATCTTCAAATGTAGCATCTGTTGGAATATAGATATACATTTCTTTTTCGTACTTCAATACTAAATTAGGTTGATAAATACGACTGTAAAAGACATAAGCAGTAATAGTACCGCTCAAAAAAAGCACACCCACAAGACTCCATAAAAACTTTTTAAAATTGCTTATTCTTTTTTTAACCATTTATTTCGTTTAATAAGCTTTGAGCTTTATAATTATCGGCTTGTATAGCAAGTACTCTTTTTAAAAATTGAATTGCTTTTTCTTTATTGTTGTTAAAAAGATTCAGTGCTGCCATATTAAGCAAAGTTTGTATGTGGTTCGGATTTAAAGCAAGTGATTTATCATAACAAGATAGTGCTTGTTTACTATCGCCTAATTTTAAATGTATGTAACCAAGGTTACACCATGCACTTTCCATTTTGGGGAATTCTTGCAATACCCATTCATAAGCTTCCATAGCTGCTTGAAAATCCTCCTGCAAGGCATATAAACTAGCAAGTTTCATTCTAAAATCTAACACATATGGTGCTAGGGTTACTGCTTTTTCGTAATACTTTTTAGCTTCGTTGTGTTGACTAGAAGCTAAGAATGCAGTACCAATTCTGTAGGAGGTCCAGGCATGCTCATTGGAATAACTCATTTTATTTAACTCAACAACATCCAACGCTAAAACAACATTTCTGATAGATGAATAATCCTGATTTAGAAAGTAAAGGTGTACCCATTCTTGAAAAACTTCTTCTAAGGGCAACTTTTCAAGATAAATAGCAGCGCTATCAAGTAAATAGTTTTCCGATGAAAATTTTTCAAATTGTTGTAAGTATGCTTTAGCCATTGTTTTATGCTCAGGGGCATTGTTATTTAATGCAAAAAGACCTAAAAAAGCACCTCTTGAATTCATTTCCTTGTCTGAATCCAAATGAACAGCAATTTTGTGGTCGGTAATACTTACGTGTGGAATGTCTGAAGAAGATGACTCAGGCATATGACAAGAAACACAGTCTAAATTTAAGCTTGGTTTTTCTGCGCATACATCATGACATGAAGCACATTTATTATTGAAGTGGTCGGAAGATGTTTTTCGAACAGAGTGATGAGGGTCATGACAGCTAATGCAACTCATTTCTGCATTTTGAAAACAAGCACTTTGCTGCAATCGATCGGCGTGAGAAGCCATGATAAAAGACTCATCATCTTCATACCTGGCTGTAAAAACAGTCATCACATCTTTTAAATCCATTCCAGGCTTGAAGTCATAAAAGCTTTTTCCATCAGCTAAAACTGCATTTCCTTGTAGATGACAACGCATACACAACTGAAACTGCTTATCGATGGGAAGTTTTCCAGGATTGACGATGGAATAATCAATATATTTTGAGGTGTCAACAAGCTCTCCGGCCATCATTCGCTTAAGGTGTTCTCCACCCGCACCATGACATCTTTCACAATCTATTCCCTCAGGGATATGATTGTATTTGTTTTCAGAACCCATGATAAAATCTGGATAGGCATTATGACAACTCATACACTCAAGCCCAATTTTTCTAGAAAAACGACTATTATTTCCTTGTTCGAAACCTGGGGGTAAGTCCAGCGTTCCATCCTGAGTGTAATAGGTGAAGGGTAATTGATGTAAATACCCATTTTCTTGCCATAAATGTGAGTTTGTGTGGTGTCCGGATCCGATAATATAGTCTATGTTTTCAATTCTCTCATGTGCTGCCAAAAACTCTTTTAGATAAAGTGTGTCTCCATCCCAATAAGGGTGATAAGAAAAACCAGAATGGATGTCTTTAACAACAGCGTTTTCATCTAAAA
This sequence comes from Flavobacteriales bacterium, assembly GCA_965661505.1. Taxonomy (GTDB): domain Bacteria; phylum Bacteroidota; class Bacteroidia; order Flavobacteriales; family UBA7312; genus UBA7312. Next base: position 8,545 of record CBFIDX010000030.1, read on the forward strand.
TAGCAGCGCTTTTTTCTTTAGATGAAAAAGCAATAGACTGCCCCATACCAGTTTGCATGTAAGACTGATGAATATCGTAATGACACTGCATACACGTTTCTTTACCTACATAAGCAACCGAATCATGTAAATTAAGATATTCTGAAACAGGCTCTACCCTTCCTTTACATGCAAAAAGAACACCGATCAATATATAAAGAATGGTTAGTCGCAAAGTCGTTGAAATAAAAGTTCATCTTGCCAGCCTTCTTGTGTTTTATTCCATTTCTTTTTGACGCCGACTAGCATAAAATCTAAACCAGAGAATAGATTAATACTTGCTTTATTATGGCTGGAAATATTACAATAAACTTGTTTTAATTGTAATTGCTCAAAAGCATAATTTATAAGCAATTGCAATGCCTCTTTAGCAAATCCTTTTTGACGTTCTGACTCATCCGCAATCCAGATACCCACACCCGCTCTTAAATGAGTCGGTTCAAAATCAAACAATTCTATTGTGCCAATGTCTTTTTCGTCTTTTTGTATCATCAAACGTAATTGCTTGCTTGTATAAATGTCTTGATAAGCGTTGGCTAGGTATTGTGTTAAAACGTGCTTGGAAAATGGAGTCATGGTTTGACTAACTTTCCAAATGTGGGTATTGTTTTCCCAGCTATAGAGTGTTTCCAAATCAGAGGGCTCAAGCGCTCTTAGTTTAATATGTTTTCCTTTTAACAAACTATTTCTCCTTTAAATACTTTTTCTGTTTTACCTGTAAGCCATATATTGTGATAAGTCTTTTCAAAAAAGTCAAATGAAACTTCTAGTTTTCCTCCTCTGGTTTCAACTGTTAAATTATTCGCATCTATCTTATTGTTGTAATGTAGAGCTATAACAACAGCCGTAACGCCTGTTCCACATGCTAAGGTTTCATCTTCTACTCCTCTTTCATATGTTCTTACACGGCATCTTGTATTGCTAATTTCAACAAAATTTACGTTGACACCTTCCTCCTTATAAAGATCGCTAAACCGAATGGATTTTCCGGTTTTATAAACTGGAAAATTATCTAAGTCGTTTACGAATTGAATATGATGAGGGGAGCCTGTATTAAGAAAAACGTACTCTTTGCGTGATTTAATTTCGGCAACATCTAGCATCTTCAAAGCCACTTTTTCAGCAGTCCACTTTGCTTCATGCAATCCGTCAACAGCCATGAATCGACAGTATTCATTAATCATTCCTAAATGTTTTGCAAAATCAACAATGCATCTTCCCCCGTTCCCACACATGCTACCCTGTTTTCCGTCAGCATTGAAATACAACATTTCAAAGTCAGCAGTTACATGATTTCGTAACAAAATTAATCCGTCCGCACCAACCCCTTTTCTACGATCACAAAGAAAATTAATATACTTTTCGTTGGTAGAGTCAAAAAGTCTTTTACGATCGTCAATAACAACAAAATCATTGCCTGCTCCTTGATACTTTGTGAAACTAAATTCCATTTGTCAAATTTAAGAAATTCAACTACAAAATATTCGTTCATTTTTTAAATGTTTTTTTTTCAAACTGCTTAATAATATTACCTTTGATCCATAATTTGAACAACTAAATCCAAATCAATGAGCCTTACAAATTATAACACCCAGTTATCCGATTGGATCAATAAAGAAAAAGCTGCTACCAAACTAGCAACCATTGTCAATTCTTTGTGGCTAGAAAAATCAACTGAACTGGTTCTTTTTCGAAACAAACTGGTTGATCAAAATATAAGTGAGATTTTAAATCTACATGTATATGCTCGTGAAATCGTAAAACAAAATATCACTATAAATGAAACACTACCAATTGCACAAGCAGTAGTTGAATCAGGTGTAAGCAAAGCAAAAATAGATTTGGGAAAACTTACCTCAGATTTTATGAATACTACTAGTAATGATGTAGCTAGTTTTGTTGCTGAAAAATTAGGCGACTTTATAAGTAATGATGAAAAACTAGAACCAAAAGACGTTGTTTTATATGGGTTTGGTCGTATTGGTCGTTTGGTTGCTCGTGAGTTGATTGCTCAAGAAGGTGCTGGAAATCAATTACGCCTTAGAGCCATTGTAACAAGAAGTAATAATGCTTCTGATATCACAAAAAGAGCTTCTTTACTAAGAACAGATTCTGTGCACGGGAAGTTTCCAGGTAGTGTTTTAGAAGATATTGATAATAGCAACCTAATTATTAACGGGCGCAGTGTACACATGATTGCGGCAAGTAGTCCGGATAAAATTGATTATACCACATACGGGATTGAAAACGCATTAGTTATTGACAATACAGGAGCGTTTAGAGATAATGAGGCTTTGAGCTTACACCTAAAATCTAAGGGTGTAGCAAAAGTTTTACTAACTGCACCTGCAAAAGGAATCCCCAATATTGTTTTTGGAGTAAATCATGCAGTAGATACGGAGAACAACAATATATTTTCTGCAGCATCCTGTACAACAAATGCTATTACGCCAATTCTTCATGTAATTGAAAATAAATTAGGAGTAGTAAAAGGACACATTGAAACAATTCATGCCTATACCAATGATCAAAACTTGGTAGATAACATGCACAAAAAATTTCGTAGAGGTAGAGCCGCTGCACTTAATATGGTGATTACGGAAACAGGTGCTGGAAAGGCAGTAACAAAAGCCATTCCTTCTTTAGACGGAAAACTTACCTCAAGTGCTATTCGTGTGCCAACGCCTAATGCTTCTTTAGCAATTTTAAACATTACAACTGAAAAAGAAACGTCTCTTGATATGCTTAATGAAATGATGCGTTCAGCAGCTCTTGAGGGAAATTTAGTTGAACAGATAAGGTATTCCGTTTCTAACGAACTTGTCTCAAGTGACATTGTGGGGGATAGTTGCGCTTCCATTTATGACAGTCCTGCTACACAAGTATCTAATGACGGAAAAAGCATCGTTTTATATGTTTGGTATGATAATGAGTACGGATACACCCGGCAGGTAATGCGTTTAGCTAAGCATGTATCGAATGTTCGTAGAAACTGCTATTATTAATATTATAAAATGCTCCAAGATTTTCAAATAGATAAAAGAGCATTTGTTTTATATAAATTTTTTAACTCCTTATTTTTAGGAGTTTCTTTAGGAAGTATTTTCACTATCTATGCTCCTCTTGAACCTTCTGTCTATTCAATCGGCGGTATCGCATTGGCCTTCTTCATGCTTATTATCGCCAAACTCTATCATAAAATACTTAATGCAAAGTACTTTTACCTCATTTCACTCTTTGTAGAACTAGTGATACTTGCCTTAGTCATTGGATTTTTGATCTTCTCTTACAGCTATCAAACTGCTTTGTGGGTGTATATTGGTTATCAACTAACGTTTATTTTTGGATCCTACCTGCTTAGAGCTGAAACATTAGTTTTACGAGAAAATGAAATTCTAACTCGTGTAGATACAGCAAAACAAGTTGGTTATTTAGCAGGGATGGCAATTTCATATATTTTCTATAAAATAGTTGAAATGCAATGGCAGATTACAGATAATCAACAACAGGTATATGTTTTGCATTTTATACTATTATTGATTGAGCTCGTAGTAATTGCTTACATCATCAAAGCATTTAGGAAAGCAAATGTTTCACTTTAAACAATTTAGCGTAGCACATGATAAATGTGCCATGAAAGTTGGCACAGATGGAGTTCTTTTAGGTAGCTGGGCAAAAGCTAAAAATGCTCAGAAAGTACTCGATATAGGAACGGGAACAGGACTCATTGCTTTAATGTTAGCTCAACGCTTTCAAAACGCCCAAGTAATGGCGATAGAATTAGATGATAATTCTAGCCAACAAGCAGCTGAAAACTTTCAAAACGCACCATGGAGTACGCGACTATCTGTGGAGCATGTTTCTTTACAAAACTTTCATCCTCCCTCTACTTTCGATTTAATTGTGAGCAACCCTCCTTATTTTGAAAACAATTTAAAAGCCAACAATAGGCAACGCAGGCAAGCTCGCCACACAGACACACTTTCTTTTGAAACACTTATTAAATTTAGCGCAAAACTATTAAGTGACAAAGGCTCACTAGCCATCATACTACCTAGTGTAAGCAAAGAAAAAGTAGAGCAAATAGCTCGAAAGCATCACTTACACCTTAACCGATTGTGTTGGGTAAAAGGAACAGAAAAAACTGCCATTAAAAGAGCTGTAATGCAATTGTCTTTTCAAGAAAATATTTTAGAAGAAAGTACACTTATTGTGGAAAAAGAAAGACATGTGTACACTCAAGAATATACGCAGTTGTGCAAAGACTTTTATCTGAAAATGTAAGCAGCATTACTTCTCCTCTTCTACAAAATCTATTCCAAAAGACTTCAACTCTTCTAAAACAGATTCGTACACCTCTTTCATTACAGGAATTTGAACGCCTGAAAGCTGAATTTTCCCTTGCAAAATAAGCTTCGTTGCTATTGCGACAGGCAAGCCAACTGTCATGCTCATAGCTGTGTGGATTTGATCTTTTCCTTCTAGTACCAATGAAGAATGCAAACACTTTTCTTCTCCATTTAGTTGATAATGAAACTGGTGTTGCATCACAATCATATCCTTATCCTCTTCTTCTAATGACCACTTACTTTCTAACAATTTCTGAAGCACTTGTGCAGGAGTAGCATCATCTAAACCGATTGGTATTTTTTCAAAAATTCCCAACCACTTCAGTTTATCTATTACTTCATCTGATAAGGACAAATTAGATTGAAGTTTTTCCTCTACTGTTTTTACTTCATCAAACACTAAAAAAGAGTTGATAAAGTTACGCCAAGTCATGTTCGACAAACCTGATACTCGGTAAGTATCGTCAGTCATTCCTAATTGCACGAAAACATTCCAAGCCTCACAATAACCTGGCCTACGTAAAGTTCCTCTAAAAATGGTCGGTATATCTGCTAAATCATACGCTTCTCTATACCCTAAAGAATCTCTATTTGCATAACCCTCAAAAGCGCCAGCCTCTAGCACATCCATTGTTTCTGTGCGACTATACAAACTTTGATAAGGAATGTATTTGTACTGTCCATTTCTGATAAATTGAGCTGTACCTTGTCCAGCCAAAACAACATTTCTGGGGTTCCAAGTAAATTTATAGTTCCAAGGGTTGGTGTCATATTTTGGTGCTACTAAACCACCGCAAAATGATTTGAAAGTATGAATCTCTCCACCATCAGCATGAATTTCATCTATTACTTTTTTAGCCGACATGTGGTCTATTCCAGGGTCTAAACCTATTTCATTCAACAACAACACTCCTTTCTCTACTGCTTTATCATTTAAAGCAGCTATTTCTTCAGAAACATAAGAAGCCGTCACCATATTTTTTCCTTGAAAAACACAGTCTTCTGCCAACAAAATGTGCATGCTAGCCGGGAGCATGGAAACAACAATGTCAGCATTTCTAATACCATCATTTCTCTGTTCTTCATCAAACACATCAAAAGAAATAGCTTTAGCGTTTGTATGGTTATTAACTTTTTTCTTTGCTAACTCCAAATCAAAATCAGCCACTGTAATCAGCCAATCATTTTCCTCAGAAAAATCTAATAAATATTGAATTAATGTTGAGGCAGAACGCCCCGCTCCAACTACTAAAATGCGTTGCATACTTTCAAAATTTAGGTCAGCTAATATATGTATTTTAGCTCCTTAAATTTAAAATAATGAACAAGAAAATAGCTTGTTGGGGCGCTACGCTTGCTCTATTAGCAGTAGTCATAGGAGCCTTTAGCGCACATACTTTAAAAGATATTTTTACTCTCGAACAAATGCGTAGCTTCGAAACAGCTGTTAGGTATCAAATGTATCATGCTATTATTCTGCTTATCATTGGATTTCATGCCGATAGATTAAATAAAGTTGCTTTGATGAGTTTCTTTTTTATTGCTGGGACAATTCTCTTTTCATTCTCCATATATTTATTGTGTATTCAAGATTTCATTGGACAATCCTTTTCTATTTTAGGCCCCATAACGCCAATAGGTGGAATACTCCTAATTACAGCTTGGATTACGCTTTTACTATCTCTAATAAAGAAAAAATAAAATGAAAACATATAAAGACTACAAAACCCACGTAAAAAAGATTGCAGATGTAAATTTATCAGCAGCTGTCCTTCACTGGGATCAAGAGGTTAATATGCCCTCTATGGGAGCGGCATTTAGGGCACAACAATTAGCCACTTTATCTGAAATTTCACACGGCTTTTCAGTAGATGCTGATTACGGAAAACTACTAGAAGAATTAGATGTAAACAGAAACCTTTTAAAAGATGAAAGAAGAAACATCGAGCTCTCTTTGAAAGCGTTTCGCAAATCTCAAAAATATACTGCTGAGTTTGTCAAAAACCAATCTATCAGTATTTCCGAAGCTTTTCAGGCTTGGAATAAAGCCAAAAAAGAAAACGACTTCTCTATCTTTCAACCAAAACTTGAAAAACTAGTTAAGTTAAAAAGAGAAGAGTGTGAATTAATCGGCTATTCTGAACATCCGTATGATGTACTACTAGATCAATACGAGCCAGATACTAAAACATCAGATATTGAAAAGGTTTTTGAAGATGTAAAAGAAAAGTTAGTTCCGTTTGTAAAAAAGTTGATGAATCAAAAACAAAATGAAGATACTTTCATGTATCAAAATTTCGATCAGCAAAAACAATGGGATTTTGGCATTGACCTTCTCAAACAAATGGGCTATAATTTTGAAGCAGGCAGGCAGGACCTCTCATCTCACCCCTTTAGTATTCATTTTTCTCCCCATGATGTACGAGTAACAACACGTATTGATAAGGATAATCTGAATGAAATGATTTGGAGTTGCATACACGAAGGAGGGCATGCTTTATATGAACAGGGTTTACTCAAAGAAAATTATGGTCTTCCTCTAGGAAATGCAATTTCTCTAGGAATTCATGAATCTCAATCAAGATTATGGGAGAACAACGTTGGTAGGTGCTTACCCTACTGGGAAGCAAATTATAAATTACTACAATCGTATTTCCCAAATCAACTAAAAAATATTAATGTAAGCGAATTTTATCAAGCAATGAATGTGGTAAAACCCTCTTTAATTCGCACCAATGCTGATGAGTTAACCTATCATTTACACATTTTAATACGTTTTGAAATTGAAAAAGCATTAATAGAAGGAAGTATTGAAGTAAAAGACTTACCTCAAATATGGAATGAAAAATACAAAGAACACTTAAATATTGAGGTCTTTTCTGATAGAGAGGGCGTTTTACAAGATATCCATTGGTCACATGGAAGCTTTGGATATTTCCCAACATATTCTCTTGGAAGTTTTTATGCTACTCAGTTTTATCAGCAAGCAAAAAAAGAAATAGTTTACCTTGAATCGTTCATATCAAAAGGCAATATGCAACCCTTATTAGACTGGTTACGTACCAATATTCATTGCCATGGCAAAAGGTATAGTGCTCAAGATTTATGTGAAAAAGTAACCGGCGAAAAACTAAATTTTGATTACTTTTTATCTTACGTTAGAAAAAAATACCAATCATTATATAACCTATAGTGTTTAAAAGATTTTAAAAATATTTAACCACTCCAATAAATCGCTAGTGAAATAATCTAAATTTGTTCATTATTTACTTATGATAAATATGAAAGAAACAGGACACAAAGCAACAAATGCATCTATAGAAAACTACGGTATTAAAAATGCCAATGCACATTGGAACTTATCTCCAGAAGAGCTCTCTCAAATATCTATTGATCTTAATCAGGCACAGTTAACAAGCTCGGGAGCCATAACTGTAAATACTGGAGAATTTACGGGTCGGTCTCCAAAAGATAGATTTATAGTTAAGGACGATATTACTAAAAATAGTGTTTGGTGGGGCGATATAAATATTCCTTTTGTAAGTGATAAGTTCGATGCTCTTTATGAGAAAATGACCTCTTATCTTTCTGAAAAAGAATTGTATGTACGCGATGTATATGCTTGTGCTGATGATGCTTACCGAATGAATGTTCGTGTAATCAACGAATACCCATGGTCAAATATGTTTGCATACAACATGTTTTTAAGGCCTACTGATGATGAAATTAGCAATTTTGATGCAGAATGGACCATCATCAACGCTCCTGGATTTATGGCAGATGCTAAAATTGATGGAACCCGTCAGCACAATTTTGCAATATTAAGCTTTAGCAAAAAGACTATTTTAATCGGTGGTACGGGTTATACTGGAGAAATTAAAAAAGGAATTTTTTCTGCATTAAACTTCATTCTTCCACATCAAAAAAATGTGCTATCGATGCACTGTTCTGCCAATATTGGCAAAGAGGGTGATACAGCGATTTTCTTTGGTTTATCTGGTACAGGAAAAACAACACTTTCTGCGGATCCTGATAGAAACTTAATTGGTGATGATGAGCACGGCTGGAGCGACAATAGCGTGTTTAACTTCGAAGGAGGGTGTTATGCTAAATGCATCGACTTAACAGCCGAAAAAGAACCAGACATCTTCGCTGCCATTAAAGAGGGTGCTCTGTTGGAAAACATTACCTTCAAAACAGGCTCTAATGAGGTTGATTATGAAGATGGTAGCATAACTGAAAATACACGTGTAAGCTACCCAATTAACCACATTAAAAATATCGTTCAGCCTTCCATTGGAAAAAACCCTAAAAATATTTTCTTTTTAACTTGTGATGCTTTCGGTGTTTTACCTCCATTATCCAAACTAACACCAGGACAAGCTATGTACCACTTTATTTCAGGATATACTGCAAAAGTTGCTGGTACAGAAGCTGGAGTAACAGAACCTCAAACAACTTTTTCAGCATGTTTTGGAGCTCCTTTTATGCCTCTACACCCTACTAAGTATGCAGAAATGTTAGGAGAAAAAATGCGAAATCACAATGTAAATGTATGGCTGGTAAATACCGGATGGTCTGGTGGTGAGTATGGTGTAGGCTATAGAATAAGTCTAAAACATACAAGGGCTATGATTACTGCCACACTCAATGAAGAATTAGATAATGTTCATTTCGAAACACACAATATTTTTGGGTTACATATGCCAACCTCTTGTGCTAACGTTCCTTCTGAATTATTAAATCCTAGAAAAACATGGCAAAATAAAGATGCTTATGATGCTAAAGCTAAGGACTTAGCAGAGGCATTTAATAGTAATTTTGAACAATTTTCTGAAAATGCTAGTCAAGAAATTTTGAATGCAGCTCCAAAAACTACCATTAGTGCTTAAACAACAATAACAACTAGTATAAATAAAAAACCCATTTCGAACGAAATGGGTTTCTTTTATGATTGAATATTGAGTTAGCTGTTTACTTAGCGAACTTAGCGTATTTATTCTTGAACTTGTCTATACGACCTGCGGTATCTACTAACTTCATCTTTCCAGTATAAAAAGGGTGAGAATCAGAAGATATTTCCATCTTAATTAATGGGTATTCGTTTCCATCTTCCCATTTTGCAGTTTCTTTGCTAGAAGCAGTAGATTTTGTTAGTACAGAGTAACCTGTTGACATGTCCTTCATGATAACAAGTCTGTAATTTTCTGGGTGTATTCCTGGTTTCATATTCTTAAAATTTGCCGTGAGTGAAACAAACACTGTTTTCTTACCCCACGATTTAGGCCTGCAAATATACGTCCTTATATGTAATATGCAAATTTGCTTTTTGAATCTTTTTCGATTTATAAGAATTCAAAAACTCATACGTTAAATCTTATATATTTGTTGATCAATATCTATCAGATGTTAAATAAACTCATTTTTTCGTTTGCAATCATTCTTTGTTTCACAGCATGTAAAAGAGATTTTTTCGCCGAAAGCGGACCGGGCTCCTTGCAATTTTCTAATGACACAATCGTTTTTGACACTGTGTTTACTACCGTAGGTACTATTACAAAAACATTGAAAGTGTACAATCGAAATGACAATCCGATAACGATTAGTTCAATTGCGTTGGCTAATGCAAACTCTAAAGGTGTTTACCGATTAAATGTAGATGGTATTTCAGGAACAAGCGCTCGAGACATAAAAATTGCAGCGAATGATTCAATTTTCATATTTGTTGAAGCAACCATAAATCCAGTTGATGGAAATCTACCCTATCTAGTTACCGACTCACTTTTATTTTTCACTAATAACAAAACACAAGATGTAGATCTGGTTGCCTACGGGCAAAATGCTAATTTTTACACTCCCCAAGAAAATTTATTTTTCAGTAAGGATAATAATGACACCATCATTTACAAATACTACTCAATTAAAGAAAATACAAACTGGGATAATGAAATTCCTCATGTCATCTACGGTTTTGTAATTGTTGAACCTGAAGCAACTCTTACTATTGAAGCAGGCGCACAAATATTCATGCATAAAAACTCTGGCATAATTGTTGGAAACCCATTAATTGAAGAAAATGGAGGAACCTTAAAAGTTATGGGGGAATACACAAATGAAGTGAACTTTCAAGGAGATCGTTTAGAAAGCTGGTACGAAGACGTAGCTGGGCAGTGGGACAGAATATGGTTTACTCCAGGAAGTAAAGATAACGAAGTAAATTATGCCATTATCCGTAACGGAACTGTAGGATTACAGCTTGACTCTATTTTTGATAACAATCCAACCCTAAACGTAAAAAACACCATCATTAAAAACATGAGTGATATTGGGATTTTAGCTCAAGGAAGCCATGTAATTGGTGAAAATAATGTTGTAACCGATTGCGGCAGGTATTCTGTGGTTTTAAATATTGGAGGAAAGTATGATTTTAAACACTGTACTTTTGCCAATTATTGGAGTTACAGCTCAAGAAGTACTGCCTCCATCCTTTTAAATAATTTTTACGAAGATATTAATGGAACCATACAATTAAGGCATTTAACACAAGCAAATTTCACTAATTGCATTTTAAGCGGATCTTTAACTCATGAAATTGATTTACAGAAAGATAACAGTGCTGATTTCAATTATAACTTTAATCATTGTTTGCTTAAAATTCATCCAGACACAAATCTTTCTTCTTTTAATCAAAACAATTCAATAAAAATAGAAAACAATCAGTCAGTTTTTATTGACATACAAGATGACAACTATGAGTTGAGTGAAATCTCTCCTGCCATCAATACAGGAACAGAAACCGATGTAACAATGGACCTACTGAATGAAGCTAGAGTTGGGCTTCCAGATATGGGTGCCTATGAAAAAATTGACTAAAGTTTTCCTAAAAATTCTAGGGTGTCTATTCCATCAGCATAATCTTCTAAGTCGGGACATTGGGCACTACCAAATGAGGTAAAACCTTTACCAACAATACATTGAATGTTCTCTTGATACTCAGCAACTAAGCTATGTACTGAATCTAAGCTATCATAAAACTCATAATGTAAAACACCAACAGGAGATTTTAAGGACACCTCCTCCTTCATAATTAAAAAACCATTTTCTGTAAACTGATGCCTTCCCATCATATAAATAGCCTTGTGATAATCATAATTATTGGCATACTTTTTGTTTTCTATCACGTCTCTATGAGGATAAAAAGCTTTAAACAAAGAATTTAGATCATAATTTTTTGGTAAAAATACTTTAGAAACACTTCTACAGCCCAAACCAAAATATTGAAAAATATCCTTTGCCAAAGCTTCTAATTCTTGTTCCGTTTCGTTACCTTCTAATATAGCAACAGAATTTCTTGATTTTCTGATAATATGAGGATATTTACCAAAATAATAATCAAAGTAACGTGCTGAGTTATCGCTACCAGTAGCAATCACGGCATCAAAATTTTCCATTTTATCTTCCGCAAAATAGATTTTATCACTAAAAGAAGGTTCAATTTTTAATAATTCATCTATTATTATTGGCAACAAACGATTATCATCAGATGACATTTTAATCAAGACCGAATGACCACTTATCAAAACAGAAAGTAAGTCATGAAAACCTACTAAAGGTATGTTTCCTGCCATTATTATTGCAATCTTCTTACCTCCTCTTAAAGTGTAACGTTTTGTCCATAATTCCAGTTTTTCCTTACTTAATAAAGATGCTATTGATCTAAAAGAATTTCGGATATTATGCTCAGTAAACCATCCATTATACACATTTGAGCTAACAATGACGTCTTCGATTCCATGGTTAAAATTGCCATTCTTAGATTCAAAATTGCTTAAAAAGCTTCCAAGTTTCACAAAGGCTTGTATTCTTCTTTCAATAGTCATCATGTATAGTTATATTTGTACCGCAAAACTAAAACTATTTTTAACCAAAATATATCTGCACTATGGCAATTAAAATTACAGATGAATGCATTAATTGTGGAGCTTGTGAACCTGAATGTCCAAATAACGCTATTTACGAAGGCGGGATGGAATGGCAGTTCTCTGATGGTACTTCGCTAACTGGTGCCGTAACTCCAAAAAGTGGTGGCGAGTACGATGCAGATGATTCACAAGACCCTGTTGATTATGACGTTTACTACATAGTAACTGACAAATGTACTGAGTGCAAAGGATTTCATGACGAACCCCAATGTGCTGCCGTTTGTCCGGTTGACTGCTGCGTACCGGATGAAGACAATGTAGAAAATGAAGAAGAGTTGTTAAATAAAAAAGATTTTTTACACGCTTAAATGAGTTTCTCATTAAAAAATACAACCGCAACAATTCAAAAATGGATGTTGCGGTTTTTTATTTTCATTATTCCGCTAAGTTCTTTTTCTCAGAAAAAAGATTTCATTGCTTATGAAGATAGTTTATGTCAAATAGCTCCCTCTATTTTACAGGGAAAAAATGATCTTGAACGCCAAAATGCTAACGATAAGTTTTTAGCTCTCTTAGAACCTGTTTTAGATCAAGAAAAATCAATGAAATATTCGTTCGATTCACTAAGTACTATTTCCATCCTTAGTAGTAAGGACAAAAAGGTTCGCATTATCAACTGGGTAATCCCACAAGATAACGGGACTTTTAATTACCAAGCCATTGTACAGTTCTATAATAATCAAAACAAATACAAGGTTGCCTACCTTGAACCCATACAAGAGGAACTTCGTGAAGCTGAAAAAATGAAACTTATAAATAATCAATGGATCGGCGCTTTATACTATCAACTTGAAACCATTAAAAGAGGCAAGCGTAAATATTATGTTTTGCTAGGCTGGGACGGAAATGATGATCGAAGCAATAAAAAAATAGCTGATGTATTATCTATTGGTCGAGAACTTACTTTTGGTGCTCCAATTTTTAAACTAGGTAAAAAACCGCAAAATCGTTTTATAATTGAATACAAAGAAGATGCCTCTGCCTCAATGAAATTTATTGAAAAAGAGCAAAGAATTCTATACTCTCATCTCATTCCTCTAAGCCAAGGAGTTGAAGGTCTTTATGATTTTTATGTTCCAGATGGAAGTGTAAATGCATTAAATTTAAAAAACGGAAAGTTTGTTTACGAAGGAAATGTTGAGAACTTACAAAAAACAACTATTCCTAAACGAAAAAAAATTGGTGGTGGCTTGTTCCCAAAATAATTATTATACTGAAATTTGCAAACTAATATATACACAATGAAAAAGCACAATTTTAGCGCAGGGCCGTGCATTCTTCCAGAGGAAGTATTTACAAAAGCCGCTGATGCTTTACTTAATTTCAACGCACTAGACCTTTCTCTTATCGAGATTTCGCACCGAAGTGTAGATTTTGTTGAAGTAATGGAAAAAGCCCGTTCTTTGGTCAAAGAGTTATTAAGCGTTCCTGAAGGCTATTCAGTGCTTTTTCTTCAGGGCGGTGCCAGCTTAGAGTTTTTAATGGTGCCCTTTAATCTTATGAAGAAAGATGGCAAAGCATCTTACTTAGACACAGGTGCATGGGCAAATAAAGCCATCAAAGAAGCTTCATTACTTGGAGAAACACTTACGCTGGGTAGTTCAAAAGACAAGAACTACAACTACATACCCAAAGATTATAACATTCCTATTGACGTAGATTATTTTCACTGTACTTCAAATAATACCATTTATGGTACTCAAATG
>CBFIDX010000031.1:0-22383 GCA_965661505.1 Flavobacteriales bacterium
GAGTTATTGGAATAATAGATTATGCACATACTCCCGATGCGCTAAAAAATGTTTTACAAACCATACAAGCAGTTAAATCAAAAAGTCAGCAGTTAATCACCCTAGTTGGTTGCGGAGGAGATAGAGATAAAACTAAAAGACCACTAATGGCTCAGATAGCTTGTGAATTGAGTGATCGAGTAATACTTACTTCAGACAATCCAAGAACGGAAGATCCTTCGCAAATTTTGAATGACATGACCGCAGGCATCAAGCACTATAATTTAAAAAAATATTTGTGTATTGAAAGCCGAAGCGAAGCAATTAAGACAGCTTGCGCTTTTGCAGAGTCTGGAAACGTCATTTTGGTGGCCGGTAAGGGTCATGAAAAATATCAAGAAAAGAATGGGGTAAAACACCCTTTTGATGATGTTCAAGAATTAAAAAAATCCTTTAAAATGATGAGTAAATAATGTTGTACTATCTATTCGAATTTCTAGAAAAAACGTATCAGTTTCCTGGTGCAGGAGTTTTTCAATACATCTCATTTAGATCTGCAATGGCAGTTATTACTTCTTTAATTGTAAGTATGCTTTTTGGCGCACGTATCATCGAATATATAAGAAGTAAGCAAATAGGGGAAGAAGTACGTAGCTTAGGTTTGGAGGGAGAAGATACAAAAAGAGGTACTCCTACAATGGGTGGTTTAATCATCTTAGCTGCAATCTTAATCCCAACCATTCTTTTTGCTAAGCTGGATAATATTTACATTTTAATTATGCTTATTTCAACCATTTGGCTGGGGTCAATTGGCTTCCTTGATGATTACATTAAGGTGTTTAAAAAGGACAAAGAGGGATTGGCAGGAAAATTTAAAATTTTAGGTCAAGTAGGCTTAGGACTGATTGTGGGAGTAGTGCTTTATTTCCATGACGGAATTACCATAAAAGAAAAGCTTGACGTTAGTGTATCGCAACAAACTGAACAAATTTTTGGTGAAGAAATAAAATCAACGAAAACAACAATTCCATTTGTTAAAAATAATGAATTTGACTACGAGTTAACACTATCATGGTTAGGGGAAAATGCAGCACATTTTTCTTGGCTTGTGTTTATATTGATGGTAATAGTAGTGGTCACTGCAGTAAGTAATGGAGCCAATATGACGGATGGTTTGGATGGTTTAGCCACAGGTACTTCTGCTATTATTGGAACAACTCTTGGTATTCTAGCTTATGTTTCTGGAAATGTCTTTTTTGCTGATTACCTTAACATAATGTATATCCCGAACTCCGGAGAACTAGTGATTTATATGGCCGCATTTGTAGGAGCTTGTGTAGGCTTTTTATGGTATAACTCTTACCCTGCTCAAGTCTTCATGGGAGACACAGGCAGTTTAGCCCTCGGTGGTATAATAGCAGTTTTTGCCATTGCCATTAGAAAAGAATTATTGATACCTGTATTGTGCGGAATCTTTTTAGTAGAAAATTTATCTGTAATGCTACAGGTAGGGTACTTCAAGTATACTAAAAAGAAGTTAGGAGAGGGTAAAAGAATATTTAGGATGGCTCCTTTGCATCATCACTTTCAAAAGTTAGGCATGCATGAGAGTAAAATTGTAACTCGATTTTGGATTGCAGGTGTGATGCTTGCGATTTTAACCGTAGTAACACTAAAACTACGGTAAATGAAAAAAATTGTTGTGCTCGGAGGGGGTGAAAGCGGCTGTGGAGCAGCTGTCTTAGCACAACAAAAGGGGTTTAAGGTATTTCTTTCCGATAAAGGAACGATAAAACAGAAATACCAAAACGTTCTTAAAAATTTTGAAATTGATTGGGAAGAAAACACCCACAGCCGAGAGCAAATCTTGGATGCGGACGAAGTGATTAAAAGTCCTGGGATTCCAGATAGTATCCCGCTCATAAAAGAGTTAAAAGCAAAAGAGATAGTTGTTATTTCTGAAATTGAATTTGCTGCTCGTTACACCGATGCGAAAATCATTGGTGTAACTGGTAGTAATGGCAAAACAACCACCACACTATTGATTGCTCATATGTTTAAAAAAGCAGGGTTAAACGTTGGTGTTGCTGGAAATGTAGGTGAAAGTTTCGCCATGCAGGTAGCTCAAGAAAATCATGACTTGTACATTCTTGAGTTGAGTAGCTTTCAACTTGATGGCATCTGTGATTTTAAACCTGATGTTGCAATTTTATTGAATATAACACCAGATCATTTAGACCGCTACCAAAATAAAATGCAAAATTATATAAAGTCTAAGTTTAGAATAGCAATGAATCAAGACGAGAGCTGTCATTTTATATACTGCGCTGATGATGAAAATATTCAAAAATCTTTAAGCACTGTAAAAGCAAGCTGTTTACCCTTCTCAATTAAACAAAAACAACATAAAGGAGCATCTTTAAACCAAGATGACATATTAATAAACATTGACAAACAACCACTTATTATGAATATTCAAGAATTAGCCCTTCAAGGTAAACACAACATCTATAATTCAATGGCGTCTGCCATAGCAGGACGTATTTTTGATTTGACAAAGGATGTCATAAGAGAAAGTTTAATCGACTTTAAAAATGTAGAGCACCGCCTCGAGCGTTTCATTAAAGTTCATGGAATCGAGTATATTAATGATTCTAAAGCTACCAACGTAAATTCTACTTGGTATGCCCTCGAGAGTATGACCAAGCCAACAATTTGGATTGTAGGAGGGATAGACAAAGGAAACGATTATAGCGCATTGCTTGCTTTAGTAAAAGAAAAAGTTACAACTATTATTTGTTTAGGTGAAGAGGTGAAAAATATTCACGAGGCATTTCAAGGTTCTATTGAAAACATAGTTGACGCTAAAAGCATGGAAGAGGCCGTTAAGATGTCTTATCAATTCGGAATGAAGGGCGATGCTGTTTTACTTTCTCCAGCATGTGCTAGTTTCGACCTATTTGAGAACTACGAACATAGAGGTCATGAATTTAAAAAAGCAGTTAGAAACCTGTAGTGAAAGAGACTAAATCATATATAAAACTAGAAGGTGATAAAACCATTTGGGTGGTTGTATTCTTTTTAATGCTTACATCCATTCTTGTTGTTTACAGCGCTACAGGTGCTTTGGCTTATAAAAATGCCGACGGAAACACTTGGTATTATCTTTTTAAACATATTGTGTTTTTAGTTCTTGGCTTTTTTGCCATGTATGTAGTACATAAAGTACCACATCGCTATTATTCTAGAATTGGGCAATTGGTGTTTTATCTTTCTATTTTAATGTTGATTTATACATTAGTTGCTGGAGTTAATCTTAACAATGCTAGTAGATGGATGAATATCGGTGGGTATTCTCTTCAGCCCTCAGATATTGCCAAACTTGCACTGATGATGCATTTGTCTCGTCAGTTAGTGAAATGTAAAAATAATCTACATGATTGGAAAGAAGTTGCTTGGAAGCTATTAACTCCAATTACTATTATTTGTGCACTGATTTTTCCAGCTAACTTTTCTACTGCAGCTTTAGTTTTGCTTACCTCTGTTTGTTTGTTGTTATTGGGGGGTGTTTATCTTAAACATTTGGTTTTTTATCTCATTTCTATTGCTGTATTAGGCGCTTTTGTGATTACACTTGCAGTTAATATTCCTGCCGTACAACAAGCATTTCCTAGAGCACAAACATGGGTCAATAGAATAGAAAATTTTTCTGCTGATAAAAGTGAAAATAGCGATTCAGTTTATCAAGTTACACAAGCAAAAATTGCAGTTGTAAATGGAGGGATTAAGGGTAGAGGTCCAGGAAAAAGCATTCAAAGAAATACATTGCCTCACCCCTATTCAGATTATATTTATGCCATCATCATTGAAGAATATGGTTTAATAGGTGGTGTTTCAATATTGATTTTATACATGGTTTTTATTTTTAGAGGAAGAAGAATATTTAATCATGCCAAGGATGATTATGGAGCGTATTTAGCAATAGGGTTGAGCTTGAGCCTCGTACTTCAGGCCTTAGTGAATATGGCTGTAGCAGTTGATTTATTTCCTGTAACAGGTCAAACATTACCACTTGTAAGTATGGGTGGTACTTCCATCATTTTAACATGTATTGCAATAGGCTTAATTTTAAGTGTAAGCAGAGATTTAACGATATCAAAAGTAAAGTATGCCGTCATTTAAAGTCATTATTAGTGGAGGTGGAACGGGAGGTCATGTATTTCCAGCCATTGCAATAGCTAATGCCTTAAAAGAAAAAGTAAAAGGAGTTGAGATTTTGTTTGTTGGAGCAAAAGGGAAAATGGAAATGGAAAAAGTTCCCAAAGCAGGATATCCAATCAAAGGATTGTGGATTAGTGGTTTACAGCGAAATATTAAAGATTTACGTAACCTTGTTTTTCCATTTAAATTACTTCAAAGTTTATGGAAGTCATTTTGGATTGTAACTAAGTTTAAGCCAAATGTGATTGTTGGCACTGGGGGTTATGCTAGTGGGCCTCTACTATATGCAGGTGCATTAAAAGGCATCCCTACACTTATTCAAGAGCAAAACTCATACCCCGGCATAACTAATAAGTTACTTGCAAAAAAGGCTCAGTCTATTTGCGTTGCCTATTCCGGTATGGAACGGTTTTTTCCTAAGAAAAAGTTATTATATTATGGAAACCCTGTTCGTCAGGATATCCTAGAAATACATCATAAAAAAGAACAGGCCATTAACTATTTTCAGTTAGATGAAAAAAAGAAAACCATACTTGTTATAGGTGGTAGTCTAGGGGCAAGAACCATAAATGAAAGCATCGCCGGTTCATTATCCTTGTTTTCTGAAAAGAACATACAATTGATTTGGCAAACAGGCCTAAGCTTTGCTGATGAGGCTAAAAATAGAGTAGAAGAGAACAACAATGTAAAAGTTAAGCCATTCATTACAAAAATGGACTTGGCTTATTCAGTAGCTGATGTTATTGTTTCAAGAGCAGGGGCAAGTACAATTTCTGAATTGTGTTTGGTCGGCAAGCCAGTAATCTTGATTCCCTCACCCAATGTTGCAGAAGATCATCAGACTAAAAATGCACTGTCTCTTACTGAAAAGCAAGCGGCATTATTAGTGCCTGATTCTAAGGCAAAGGAGCAACTCCCGATTGTTGTAAAAGACTTGCTTAATAATCCAAAACAACAAGAGCAATTATCACAAAACATCATAAAACTGGCTAAATATCAGTCCGCTGAAAAGATAGCGCAAGAAGTAATTAATCTATTCAACCGTTCATGAATTTATCAATTGTAGATAAGGTATATTTTATTGGGATTGGAGGGATTGGTATGTCTGCTTTAGCGCGCTACTTCAAATCTCAAGGGAAAAGAGTTGGTGGTTATGATAAAGTAGAAACTACGCTAACTAAATCACTCATTAAAGAAGGGATTGAAGTACAGTACCATACAACTACTACTCCAGAGTGGATTTTGAGTGATATTAAGGAAACAGTATTAGTGGTATACACTCCAGCCATTCCTGAAACAAACCAACAATTGATTGACTTTCGAAAAAATGGATACAATCTTTTTAAAAGAGCTGAAGTATTAGGTTTTATTACGCAAAATGCATTTACAATTGCTATTGCTGGAACACATGGAAAAACAACTACGGCTACTCTTTTAGCCCATGTTTTGCGCTCAGCAGGGATGGATTGTACGGCTTTTTTGGGAGGTATTAGCAATAACTACAATACCAATTTACTTATTGCAGAAAAAGGAAATATTGTTGTGGTAGAAGCCGATGAATATGATCGTTCATTTTTACACCTTAAGCCAGATATTGCTGTTATCACATCGGTTGATAATGACCACATGGATATTTATTCTGATACAGCAGATTTACAAACCACATTTCAAGATTTTGCTAGAAAAGTAAAGCCAAATGGTACACTAATCGTGAACAAGAGTATTGATATAGCGTTTGATATTCCCGAGAACGGTAGTTTCTATACCTATTCCTCTGAGCTTAAAGCAGATTACAGAGCATTTAATTTACAAATCATAGAAGGTAAGCAATACTTTGATGCACAAATCATTGATGTGCTTCCAGGGGAAATTCATGAACAGAATACTACTGGTATAGCGATAAAATTACCCGGAAGACACAATGTAGAAAATGCAGTTGCATCCATAGCAGTGGCGTGTCAATTAGGTTTAGAATGTAGTAAAATATTGCAATCAATATCCTCTTTTAAAGGGGTAAAAAGAAGGTTTGACACCCATATAGAAGGAAAACATATTTACATTGATGACTATGCTCATCATCCTGAAGAGCTAAACGCTACGCTACAAGCAGTTTCAACGCTTTATCCCAAACGTTTTACAACAATTGTTTTTCAACCTCACCTATATTCTAGAACAAGAGATTTTGCTGATGATTTTGCCAAGGCTCTGAGCGGGGTTGATGAATTGATATTGTTAGAAATTTATCCAGCACGTGAAAAACCGATTCAAGGAGTAACTGCTGAAATGCTGCTGAAAAAGATTCAATCAGCATCAAAGTCAGTTAAGACAAAAGAGGCCTTATTAGAGGATTTGAAAAATAAAAAAAGAGAGCTATTATTAACTCTTGGTGCAGGTGATATAGATCAATTGGTAGAACCGATAAAAGCATTATATCATAGATGATTTGGCTTCGCTACATATTGAATTTATTAGCAATTATCTCATTAATTGTTTTGCTTTCGTTTACCCAACGAAAACAAGAAGTATTGCCATGTAAAGAGGTCAAAATATCGATTATTGATGAAGCCTCTTCATTTATAACTAAAAGAGAAATATTACAAATTATAAATAGCATAGTTGATAGTGTTGAAGGGCTCCCTATTCATGAAATTTCGATTTATGAAATTGAACAAACTATTTGTAATCATCCGCACATCCAATCGGCAGATGTATTTTTATTACCAAACGCGGAGTTACAAGTGCATGTTTCACAAAAGAAACCCATTGTCAGAGTCTTCAATTTGAGTGGTGAATCTTTCTACATCGACGCTTCAGCGAATGCTTTTCCCCTGTCAAAAAATTTCACTGAAAGAGTTTTAATAGCCAATGGTAACATTGTAGATAGTTCGGATGTTTCTGTCATAAGTAAGGTGGCAAATTATATAAACGATGATGAATTTTTAAAAGCACAAATCATTCAGTTACATATGAATGAAGATAAAGAGATAGAGTTAGTGCCAAGGGTAGGTAATCATACAATTCTTTTGGGAGAGATTTCTGAAATGGAAGATAAGTTCAATAAGTTAAAGCTCTTTTATGCTAAAGGAGTTAAGCAAACAGGGTGGAATCAATACCGCCTTATCAATCTTAAGTATAAGAATCAATTGGTGTGCGTAAAACAGTAACTATGGAAGAAAAAATAGCAGTAGGCTTAGATATCGGAACGACAAAAATCACTGTAATGATTGGTCGCAAAACAGAACATGGAAAAATTGAGATCCTAGGCATGGGCAAAGCACCATCCGCTGGTGTGAAGAGGGGGATAGTTTCTAACATTGAAAAAACAACACACTCTATACAGCATGCTTTAAATGAGGCTGTTTCAAAATCAGCAATAAATATTAAACAAGTTAATGTAGGAATTGCTGGTCAACACATCAAAAGTTTGCAGCATAGAGGACAAATTGTGCGTGAAGACCTTGAGGTAGAGATTGGCGAAAGCGATATTAAAGTTTTGTCAGATAATATGTACAAGCTGGTTATGGTGCCAGGAGAAGAAATCATTCATGTTTTTCCACAAGAATACATTGTAGATAAAGAAGATGGCATTTTTGACCCTAAGGGAATGGTTGGTGTTCAATTAGAAGCTAATTTTCACATAATCACTGGCCAGACAGCCGCCGTAAAAAATATAAAGAAATGTGTTAATAAAGCACAATTAGCCATGACAGGCTTAACGTTAGAGCCCATTGCTTCTGCATCAGCGGTTTTAGATAAAGAAGAAATTGAAGCAGGAGTTGCTCTGGTTGATATCGGTGGAGGTACTACGGATGTAGCAATTTTTAAGGACGGAATAATACGACATACAGCTGTTATCCCATTTGGTGGAAACGTAATAACGAATGACATTAAGGAAGGGTGTACTATTTTAGAAAAACAAGCAGAACTTTTAAAAATCAAATTTGGATCTGCTTTGAGCAGCCAAAATAAAGAAAATGAAATTGTTTCCATTCCTGGCCTAAGAGGTCGTGATCCAAAAGAGATATCTTTAAAAATGTTAGCAAGTATTATACAAGCTCGCATGGAAGAAATTATTGAACTTGTTGTCCACGAAATACGAAATTCTGGCTATCAAAATAAACTGATAGGAGGTATTGTGCTGACAGGTGGTGGCTCTCAGTTAAAGCATATTTCACAACTTGTGGAGTTTCATACTACAATGCAAAGTAGAGTTGGCTACCCTAATGAACATTTAGCATCCACATCCCCTATCGATGTGAGTAGTCCAATGTTTGCTACAGGTGTTGGCTTAGTGATGAAGGCATTAGAAAATGAAGAAGCATTAGAGAGCATTTCTTCCGATAAAAAACAAACTACTAAAAGTGGAGGTCTTGGCGATTTCTTTGGAGGATTACTTGACAAGATTGACGGCTTTTTAGGTGATGATATAAAATAGAATCTAATATTAATCTAATAACTATAAACAAATGACAAACGAAAGCGTATTAGCATTCAACTTACCCAAAAATCAATCTTCTGTAATTAAAGTTATAGGAGTTGGTGGGGGTGGTAGTAATGCAGTAAACTACATGTTTCATCATGGAATTCAAGGTGTTGATTTTGCTGTTTGCAATACCGACATACAAGCATTGGAGGCAAGTCCAATACCTAATAAAATTCAGATTGGTGCAGAAATAACTGAAGGGCTCGGTGCAGGAGCAAACCCTGAGGTGGGTCGAAAAGCTGCAGAAGAATCCATTGACCGAATAGAGGAATTACTGGATAGCAATACTAAAATGCTTTTCATTACTGCAGGAATGGGTGGTGGAACAGGTACTGGAGCAGCCCCTGTTATTGCTCGTATTGCCAGAGAAAAAGACATTTTAACTGTTGGAGTAGTCACTGTGCCCTTTGGTACGGAGGGTGGTCATCGAAAAGAGTATGCCCAAAATGGCCTTGAAGAGCTAAGAGATAATGTGGATACTTTATTGGTAATTAACAATGATAAACTGATTGAAGTTTTTGGCGACTTAACATTGAGCCAGGCATTTGCTAAAGCTAATGAGGTATTAAACACCGCCACAAAAGGTATAGCCGAAGTTATTTCACAAACCTTAATGGTAAATATTGATTTAAACGATGCAAAACGGGTATTAAAAAATAGTGGTACAGCAGTAATGGGTCAGGCTTATGCATCAGGAGAAAATCGTGCTATTGAAGCTGTTGAGGCGGCACTAGATTCTCCCTTACTAAACGATAATAATATCAAAGGCGCACAGCAAGTATTACTAAAAATAGTTACTGGTACAGGAGAGCAAGAAATTCGTATGACAGAATTGTTTAGTATCAAAAAACACATACAAGATGCTGCCGGCTGCGATGTAAACATCATCGAAGGGATTGGCCTAGAGGATAGCCTTGAAGATCAAATTTCGGTAACGGTAATTGCAACAGGTTTTGAAGTAAAGGAAGGGTTTGGTTTGAAAAAACCCGAGCCACCTAAAGTTTACGATTTGGATACTGATAACGTATCTCAAGTGTTAACTGAAGAGGTAGAAAAAGAAAACCAAACTGCACAAGCAAATACTGAGGAAGCCCCACAGGTAACATTGAATTTTGAAGAGAAAACACCTGTTATTAGCTTTGATCTAAATACGGAATCAGCTAATGAGGAGCTGAATACTTTTGCTGAAAACGAGGCAATTGTTGAGGCTGAATCAACAACAATGAACTTCGAAATTTCTGAAGAAACACAGCTCGAAGATCCAATTGTACATCAACTTGATTTTGACGAAACAGAGGAGGAGGCAACTCTTCCGGAAGAAATCATCCCTGAGTTGAAAGACGATAAAGAAGTTGCACAAACACCAATAAATCATGGTATTTCAGCTGAGCAAATGGCTATAAGAAGTCGAGAAAGAATGGAACGTTTAAGAGATATAAGTTTTAAGTTGCGTACTCCATCGGGTCTAACAGATTTGGAAAATGAGCCCGCATACAAGCGTAAAAATGTTGAGCTTGAAGAAGCACAACATTCTTCTGAATCTGAGGTTTCTCAATATGCTCTAAATGATAAACAGGACCAAAATAGAGGACTTAAGCCCAATAATTTTTTACATGATAATGTTGACTAATGATTGATATAAATAAAGAAATCAAATCTGCAATGATTGCAAAAGATAAAGTGCGATTAGCGAGTCTTCGCGCAGTAAAATCTGCTTTTATATTGGCAAATACAGAAAAAGGAGCTGAAGAATTAAATCTTGAGGGTCAAATTAAGATTATTCAAAAGCAAGTCAAGCAACGAAAAGACGCTGCAGCCATTTATCAACAGCAAGGTCGATCGGATTTGGTGCAAGACGAATTGGCGCAAGTAGCTATACTAGAAAGCTTTTTACCCGATCAAATGTCAGAAACTGAAGTTACAGAAGCAGTGAAGGAAATTATTGCTGACTTAGGTGCCAAGACAATGTCAGATATGGGTAAAGTGATGGGTGTTGCTAGTAAAAAATTATCAGCCAATGCTGATGGCAAAATTATTGCAGCACAAGTTCGTAAATTATTGACCTAGAAAGATTAAGTTATTAGAAGATTGAGGAGGCCCTTTTCTGAAAAGATGAGGGCTTTTTTTGTTCCCATTGCCAGCTTTCTATAAGATGGTAAATGTCCTCTTTTATAAAGTTGCTTACGGGCAAAATAGAGTCATTCATTTCGTTTTTAAAGTAAAGAGCTCCACGGATAAAATGTTGACTGCTATCTGTTAGGTAAAATTGCATAGCAGTAGCGGTGTGTCCTTCAAAATCGTAAACGATACCAAACACATTCTTTTCTGGATTTCTATATTCCTGCTCATTAATCCCTTCAGCTACTCGACTGTGTTTGTAGGCAAGATCGTGTGAATTATTGATATGTTGTCTAAGATTGCTGCCTGCTGATTTATAACTCATGTGTATAACACCATTGAGTTTGGGGTATGTAATATTAAACCAACAATATTCCTCTCTCATATCGAGCTCAGCATAACTTCCATATTCAAAGTTGAATGGACAATTAAGTTCACTAGTTCTGTATTTTTTTTCTGGAAGATCTATGCCAAAAAAGCCACGTGGTTTTGGTGTGTACGATTCGTTACACGCAGCAAACAGAAGGCCAATGAACACCATCATGAGTCTATGCATCAATACTTAATTTAACGCGTTTTATCCTTCTTTGATCGACACTTTCAATCATAAATGTATAGGGTTTAAAAACTAAGCTTTCACCTTTTACGGGTATGTTTCCTTTTAGTTCGAGGATCAAACCAGCCAGTGTATCTGAATCTCCCTTAACTTCATCAAAATAATCAATTTCTCCATTTACGGTTTTGAGTACATCATTTAAAGAAGTTTTACCCTCAAAGATATAGGTTTGGCTATCTAGTTTTGAGAATACAAAACCATCATCGTCAAACTCATCGTTTATTTCGCCAACAATTTCTTCAATAATATCCTCTAAAGTTACAATCCCTGAGGTTCCACCATATTCATCAACAACAATTGCTAGATGTATTTTTTTATCCTGAAATTCTTTTAGTAAATCATCAATCATTTTACTCTCTGGAACAAAAAATGGCGTTCTTGCGAGCTGTGTCCAATCAAAGTTAGTTTTGTTTATGTGCGGAAGCATGTCCTTAATGTATAAAATCCCAGAAACAGTATCAAAGTTTTCTTTAAAAATAGGGATTCTTGAAAATCCAGATTCAATAATGATTTTTTTGACTTCCTCGAAAGGTGTTTTTTCCTCAATAGCTAGAACGTCTATTCTAGACTTCATGATCTCTTTCACGTCAATATTACCAAACTCTACAATGCTTCTAAGGATGCGCTTTTCTTCTTCATTGGTATCATTTTCTGCAGTCAAATCTAAGGCAGTAGCTAGTTCATCAACGGAAATTTGATACCCTCTTTTGTGAAATCGCTTTTCAATAATTGATGTAGTAGCTACTAATAGCATGCTCAAAGGAGTGAAAAACTTTCCTAGTAAATGTATGGGGGCACTCATAAAAGAGGCAAATGCTAAAGCGTTTTGATTTGCAAAAACTTTTGGTATTACTTCACCAAGTAGCAATAATAAAAAGGTAATAACAACAACCTGAATAATAAATTCTAAAACAGGATAATTATTAAAATTAAATAAGCCAGCAGTTATGTAAGTTGATAAAATAATAATTGCAACATTTACAAAATTATTCGTGATAAGTATTGTTGCAAGTAAGTGATTAGGCTTGTGTAATAACTTTTTGATTAGCACTTGCCCTTTGCTAAGTGTTTTATCTTGCCATGTATGTGGCTTTAGAGAGAAAAAAGCTACTTCAGAGCCTGATATAAGTGCTGAAAAAAGGAGAAGCAACAGCATCATAAAAAATGCCATCGAAAGATTCCAATCAAGTGGATTAATAATAACTTCTTGTACTAATAAAAAGATACGCTGCTGCGGGTCCTCGTCCAAATTGATATGATTTCGTTAATTTAAAATGGAAGATCGTCTCCTGGCTCTGGAGTTGGAAGTTCAGTGTCTTGAGCTGAAGCGTCCTCCGAACCACTTGCAATATTAGATTTTTTTCCGCCAAGCATCTCAAGGTTATCACATAAGACTTCAGTTGTGTATCGGGTATTTCCTTCTTTGTCTTCCCAAGATCTTGTGCGTAGGCGTCCCTCAATATAAACACCATCGCCTTTTTTGATATAGGGTTCAACTACTTTAGCAGCCAATCCACCACGAGTTACTATAGTATGCCACTCGGTATGGGTTACTTTTTCGCCACTATCTTTTCGAGTGAAGGTTTCAGAGGTTGCTAAAGGAAAACGAGCTAATGAACCGCCATTTTCGAAGTGGCGAACTTCTGGATCTTTGCCAAGATTTCCTACTAAAATTACTTTGTTAACACTTGCCATTTTTTTTATGTTTTTAAGGTTGTTATCATTCAAATGTACTGCTTTACAATGAATTTGTCAACCTTTCATTATGTAAAAATGATTCTATTAATCTTGGAACAGGATATTTTTCAAGGCTATTAATCTTGATTTTTTTTACATTTTTAAATGTTGGCTCTTCGATTACTTTTATTTTCCAAAAGCGTGCATATATAATGCGATGACTCAAAATATGTTTGTATTCTTTCGTAGTGCTAAATGTTTCAATATCAACATTTAACAAACCTCTTATTTCCTTAAGCATTTCTTTTTCACTACTCGCTGTATCTTCTTCTATCAAGGGGAAGTCGTATAAATTTTGCCAAATCCCTTTTTCTGTTCTTTTCTTTATGAAAGTACTATCCTTAAAATGAATGTATAGGTAGTTAAAAAAAAGTTTCTTGGTTTTAGTTTTTTTTAATTTAACTGGTAGCTTATGAACTTGTTTTTGCTGAGATGCTACACAGTTTTCTTGTAAAGGACAACTCTCGCATTCAGGATTTGATGGTTTGCATTTTTGAGATCCGAATTCCATTATGGCTTGGTTATAATCACCTGGGCGGTTTTTATCAAGTAGCTCATTAGCTAATTCGAAAAATAATTTTTTCCCGCCAGTTGAGTTAATGGCAGTATCTATTCCAAAATACCTAGCCAATAGTCGAAAAACATTTCCGTCTACAACTGCATGAGGAAGATTAAAAGCAAACGATGAAACCGCCGCAGCCGTGTACTCACCTATTCCTTTAAGTGAGAGAATATCCTCGTACTTATTGGGAAAGTTACTTCCAAAATCTTTTACTACCTGTTTTGCAGCATGATGTAGGTTTCTTGCTCTGGAATAATAACCTAATCCTTGCCATAGTTTGAGCACCTTTTCTTGCTCTGCCGAAGCTAGCGCATCAACCGTAGGAAAATGGGTTATGAAGCGCTCATAGTAGGGCAGACCCTGTGCTACACGAGTCTGCTGTAAAATAATTTCGGACAACCAGATTTTGTAAGGATCTTTTGTTTTACGCCAAGGCAAATCTCTTTTATTCTGTTCGTACCAACAAATAACATGGTTTGAGAAAGGCATGTTTTTTTAAGATTATGAAAATATAGTCTTTTGGTCAAAAATAAATTAAATAGCTTCACAACATTCTATAAAAAGTTGATATATTTGCGCCCTTGACGTGAAAAACGTTGATAATTAATATTTAAAGCAAATAAAACTAATGACAAAAGCAGAAATTGTAGCTTCCATTTCAGAGAAGATTGGAATCGAAAAAATAGATGTTTTAGCCGTTGTAGAGGCTTTCATGAAAGAAGTCAAGGACTCTTTGGGTAAAGATGAGAATGTTTACTTGAGAGGTTTTGGTTCTTTTATTGTGAAAGAAAGAGCAGAAAAAACAGGTAGAAATATCTCAAAAAATACAACAATAATCATTCCGGCTCATAACATCCCAGCTTTTAAGCCGTCAAAAGTTTTTGTTGAACAAGTAAAAAATAGTGTGGAAGTAAAATAAATACTCCTAGCGCAAATAAGATATTTAAATAAATTTAACGTTATGCCTAACGGAAAAAAGAGAAAAAGACACAAGATGGCTACTCATAAACGCAAGAAGCGTTTAAGAAAAAACAGACATAAGAAGAAGTAATCTTATCGTGCAGTTCAAACCTGCACTGCTACTTTTCATTTTTAATATTTAACAGTGCTAGGCTCCTATGGGAGCTTTAGCTGTTTATAGAGTTATCATTGTGAAATACGATTTATTAGTAGACTCAAGATCAAACGAAGTTGTCATTGCTTTATTGAAAGATAAGCAGTTGATAGAGCTTCATAAAGAGCCACACGACAGCAGTTATGCTGTTGGAGATATATACTTGGGTAAAGTTAAAAAAGTGGTTTCTGGGCTCAACGCCTGCTTTGTTGATGTAGGTCATGAGCGTGAAGGGTTTTTGCATTATTTTGATTTAGGTCCAAAGATCCTAACCTTTCAAAATTTTGTGGATCGTAACCTAGCCAAAAAATTAAATACAGCATCCTTACGAAACTTTAAAAAACAAGCTGAAATTGAAAAATCAGGAAAGATAGATGAGGTTTTTCAAAGTGGGAAGCAAGTACTTGTTCAAGTTGCTAAAGAGGCCATTTCAACAAAGGGCCCAAGACTTACAACAGAGCTAACTCTTGCTGGCAGGTACATGGTACTAGTGCCTTTTTCAAATAAAGTTTCTGTCTCACAAAAAATCGGTACTCAAGAGGAGAAAAAGCGATTAAAACAACTCGTTCAAAGTATTAAGCCGCAGGGGTTTGGAGTAATTATCCGTACTGTTGCTGAAGGTAAGATGGTTGCTGATTTAGACGCAGACCTTAAAAACCTTTACCGCAAATGGCAGGTCGTCTATAAGCAAATGAAAAAAGGCAAATCGCCTTCTAAAGTTTTAGGAGAGCTTGGGAGAACAGCCTCTCTTTTACGCGATCTGCTGAATGATGATTTCGCAAATATATATGTGAATGACGAGGAGTTGCACTCTGAAATCAAGGATTATATAGGTACTATTTCTCCTGCTCAAGAAAAAATCGTTAAATATTATAAGGGTAAAATTCCTTTATTTCAGAAATTTGAAATTGAACGTCAAATTAAAGGCGCTTTTGGTAAATCAGTAACAATGCGCAAAAGCACATATTTGGTTATTGAACATACCGAAGCGATGCATGTCATCGATGTAAATAGTGGCAAGCGCGTTAGTTCGCAAAAAGATCAAGAAGCCAATGCTTTAGAAGTAAATTTGATTGCTGCAGAAGAAGTGGCGCGTCAATTACGACTACGAGACATGGGAGGAATTATTGTAGTAGATTTTATTGATATGCATAACGGAGCTAATCGAAAAAAACTGTACAACGCCTTAGTTGATTTTATGAAAGATGACAAGGCGAAGCATCATATTTTACCCCCTTCTAAATTTGGATTAATAGAGATAACACGCCAACGTGTAAGACCCGAAATGAACATAGAAACACAAGAGGGATGCCCTAGCTGTAAAGGTACCGGAAAAGTGGAGGCGAGTATTTTGATAGTAGATGAAATTGAACAGAAGCTATCTCAGGTAAGTCAAAAATATGATAACGTTACATTAAAAGTACATCCTTTTGTAGCTAGTTACTTAACCAAAGGTTGGTTTCAAAACATCCGTAAAGATTGGAGTAAAAAGTTTGGTTGTAAGTTGAAAGTCGAGCAAGATACGACCTATCATATGCTACAATATCGTTTTTTAAATAAAGAAAGAAAAGTGATTAGAGCTTTGTAAAGCTTACTAATTTCCGGTAGTTGATAAGTAATGGAATCAGCCCTATACCTAAAAAGACCGCTCCTACTAAGTATCCCCATTTTACATTTTCTCCATCCGTAAAAAAAGGGATTGAGAAGGTGATAATCATTACCGTCCTCATAATAATACTAATCGAGTTAAATACACTTCCTGTTCTTCCAATAACATTATTTGGGACGTGTTTAAACAAGTATGTAATCCTTAATACTCGTGTGCCAGCATTGGTGATTCCAATTAATAGACTGATGGCATAAAAAACACCAATACTCTGTGTAAAAGTTAATAGTAAACAGCCAACAATAGTAGAAATCATCAAAGCAATTATTCCAAAAACAGTATTGAATTTATTGAAGATAGAACGGATGCCCAAGCCAGCAAAAACAGCACCTATAGAGTAGTACGCTTCGGAAGACGCAAATACATTACCACCTGCATAAAGATAATTGCTAACATAAGAGGGTACCAAAACAAACATTTCAACTATAAGAAAGGTGAAAATCATGTAAGAACATACACCAAAAATAAAAATGAGCGGATTAGCTTTTAGAAAATTAATACCATTCTTTAAACGCTCAATAACAGTTCCTCTATCAATTTCATTTTTTACCAAAGGTTGGTACCTAATTAATAAGATAATACAAAAAGCAGCCATGTAGGTGATGGCATCCATCAGAAAAATTTCATGTATCTCCCAAGGTTTAATTTCAAATGGTAAGGGAATTCTTAAGCCCAACAAGTTAAGTATCCCCTTCTCTGTTCCAGAAAGAAGTATTGCTGCAAAGGCGCCTGCAAAAATACTCGTAGATTGACCTTGAATTTCTATATATGAATTCAGTTTGCCATAGTTTTTCGGTTCAGTTATTTCTTGTCCAAATGCGTATAAGTTGGGGTAATGTACACTATAATGAAACATCGTTGTTCCAAACACCATTAAACATAAAAGCCATGGGGTATGCTGATTAGCTATGCCAAACAAGGCTACACTACCAATAATGATGGCGCAAACTAGATTAGAGTACAGAAACAGTTTTTTTCTAGGGTACCTATCAACCAATGTGCCAGAGTATAAGCTCCAAAATAAGCTAAAGAAAGTCAGTATTGCATACCCTTTGGCGTAGGTACTACTCATTCCTAAAATATCTGCAAAATACCATGGAATTGCTAGCATACTTATTCCTTGTGCAAAACCAGAAATTATATTAGCGATAAAAAGTAATGTTATTGCTCGCTTATTTTTCATTCCTGCAAAAGTAAGTTTATCTTTGAATAAGATGGCTGTTAAAATTTATGATTTAAAAGAAGCGAAAAACCGTATTCGTCATTACTGTGCAAAAGAAGATCGTTGTCAGCAGCAAGTAATAGATAAGCTATATTCTTACGGGCTTAGCAAAGCTGTAATTGATCACTTTTTAGTAGAGTTGATACAAGAAAAATTTGTCGATGAAGAGCGTTATGCACGAAGCTTTGCTAGTGGAAAGTTTAAAATCAACAAATGGGGAAGGCGCAAAATCGTTTTTGAACTAAAAAAGAAAAAAGTATCCGCTTTTTGTATTCAGAAAGGATTAGAAGAAATTAATGAGAGCGATTACCTTGCTGCTGTTGAACATTTATTGCTCAAAAAAAGATCGATGATTATAAAAAACACCAATCCTTTTATTAGAAAAAAAAAGATGGTAAACTATGTAGTTGGTAAAGGATATGAACCTGAGCTAGTATGGCAAGCAATTCACAATCTATAAAAACTTATTTTTGCGTTTGATGATTACAACAGAACAGATTAAAGAATTACAAAATAGGCTAGAAGCATTAAAAGGATATCTTCATATTCAAGAAAAAAGAGCCATGGTTTTGGAAGAAGAAAGGCAAACGCATGCAACTAGCTTTTGGGATGATCCAAAAAAAGCGGAGGTTTTTTTAAAAAATATAAATAAGAAAAAAGTATGGGTTACCGCATACGATGAAGTAGCAAGTACTGTTGAGGACCTTGTTGTATTAGGTGATTTTTTTATTGAAGGAGAAGTAGATGAAAGTGAGGTAGGTTTACAATACGCTCTTGCTATGAAGAAAGTGGAAGAGCTTGAGTTCAAAAATATGCTAAGCGGTGAGGAAGATAATATGTCTGCTGTGATGACTATCAATCCTGGAGCAGGGGGAACAGAAAGCCAAGATTGGGCAGAGATGTTAATGCGCATGTACATTATGTGGGGAGAGAAGAATAAAATGAAGGTTAAAGAGCTTGATTTTCAGTCAGGTGATGCAGCAGGAATTAAATCAGTAACGCTACAATTTGATGGTGATTTTGCGTTTGGTAACTTGAAAGGAGAAAATGGTGTTCATCGTTTAGTTCGTATCTCGCCTTTTGATTCGAATGCTAAACGACATACCTCTTTTACCTCCGTGTTTGTTTACCCTTTAGTCGACGATAGTATTGAAATTGAGATTAACCCCGCTGACATTAGCTGGGATACCTTTCGTGCCGGTGGTGCTGGTGGGCAAGGAGTCAATAAGATTGAGACAGCAGTGCGTTTAAAACATTCTCCCACAGGAATCATCATTGAAAACTCCGAAACACGTTCTCAGTTAGAAAACAAAGAAAAAGCCATGCAACTATTAAAATCGCAATTACATGAGCTAGAAATGCGCAAGCGTCAGTCAGAAAAAGATAAAATTGAAGGTGCTAAGAAAAAAATAGAATGGGGCTCTCAGATAAGAAATTACGTTTTGCATCCTTATAAGATGGTAAAGGATTTACGTACAGAGCATGAAACATCTAATACGCAAGCAGTATTAGATGGGGAGATTAACGACTTTATCAAGGCCTATTTAATGGAGTTTGGACAACAATAAGTTAAAATGAAGATATATCACAACCCAAGATGTGCCAAGAGTAGGCAAACGCTAGCATTATTACATGAAAAAGGTGAAAAACCAGAAGTGGTGGAGTATCTAAAAGATACCTTGTCTATACAAGAGTTAAAAGAGTTAATTGGCTTTTTAGGGATAACACCTTTGGCCTTAGTTCGTAAAAACGAAGCCGTTTGGAAAGAAGAATTTAAAGGAAGATCACTAACGGATGAAGCACTTATAAAAGCAATGGTAGAAAATCCAAAGCTTATAGAACGACCGATAGTTGTAAAACAAAAAAAGGCGGTTCTTGGAAGACCGCCTGAGAATATATTGTCCTTAATTTCTTAGTCGTTATCTTCTACCAAATGACGGTTCTTATAACTTTCTACACAGAAAGCATAAATCCAATAAGGAAGAAAGCTAATTAAAAAAGTTAACAACCAAAATGCCATACCTGCAATTGCTAAAAAGAGTAAAAAGCCAATAAACATATCTTTATAATTTGGATTAAATTTGTCACAAAAGTAAGGCATAATTACTGAATAAAAAAACAATGGATTATAGAATTGAAAAAGACACAATGGGAGAGGTAAAAGTACCTTCCGATAAATATTGGGGTGCCCAAACTGAACGATCTCGTACAAATTTTAAAATAGGGCCTGCAGCGAGCATGCCTCTAGAGGTGGTGTATGGATTTGCTTACCTTAAAAAAGCAGCAGCTCATACCAATTATGAGCTAGGAGTCTTGGATGCAGATAAAAAAGAATTGATTTCAAAAGTATGTGATGAGATTTTAGAAGGGAAGCACGACGATCAATTTCCATTAGTAATTTGGCAAACAGGTAGCGGTACACAAAGTAATATGAATACCAATGAGGTAATTGCCAATCGTGCTCATGTGCTGAATGGAGGTTGTTTAGATGATCAAAATAAAATTATTCATCCCAACGATGATGTCAATAAATCACAAAGTTCTAATGATACTTTTCCAACAGGAATGCATATTGCAGCCTATAAAATGCTTGTTGAGGTTACCATACCAGCTATTAAACTACTTCGTGATACACTGAAAAGAAAATCGGACTCTTTTATGAACGTTGTTAAAATTGGTAGAACCCATTTAATGGATGCAACTCCCCTCACACTTGGCCAAGAGTTTTCAGGATATGTATCTCAATTAGATCATGGTTTGAAAGCTTTACATAATACCCTCCCTCATTTATCAGAGTTAGCTTTGGGTGGCACAGCGGTAGGGACGGGGATTAATACTCCAGCTGGTTATGCTAAACTTGTGGCAACAAAAATAGCAGACTTTACAGCACTGCCATTTGTTACAGCAGAAAATAAATTTGAAGCTTTAGCTGCTCACGATGCCATCGTAGAATCGCATGGAGCTTTAAAGCAACTCGCTGTTTCATTGAATAAAATTGCCAATGATATTCGCTTATTAGCATCTGGTCCTAGAAGTGGGATTGGTGAGATCATCATACCCTCTAACGAACCAGGTTCGTCTATAATGCCAGGTAAAGTAAACCCAACGCAGTGTGAGGCTTTAACCATGGTATGTGCTCAAGTTATGGGTAATGATGTAGCGATTACTTGTGGAGGCATGCAGGGGCATTACGAGCTAAATGTTTTTAAGCCTGTAATGGCAGCTAATTTTTTGCAATCAGCAAGTTTAATAGCTGACTCCTGTATTTCTTTCGATAAAAATTGTGCAATGGGTATAGAGCCAAACTACACAAACTTGAAGAAGAATCTAGATAACTCACTAATGTTAGTAACCGCATTGAATACTAAGATTGGATATGAGAAAGCGGCAAAAATTGCTAAAACTGCACACGAAAATGGTACTACTTTAAAAGAGGAGGCTGTTAATTTAGGTTACCTTACCGCACAAGAGTTTGATGCTTGGGTGAAGCCTGAAGATATGTGTGGAAGTTTGAGTTAAAATTTTCATCATAAAAAAAGCCGAGCATATACTCGGCTTTTTTTTATAAAAGTTTATTAATTAATCTGCGTTTATCCAGGTAATATTAGTTGGCTGTTGGTTTTCGCCAAAGGCTACTCCTATGTCTCTTGCTGCACTAATTGCTCGTTTCTGCATATCAACTTCGTCCTGTTGTACTTTCAATTTGAAATCCCATTCACGATCTTCATCAGCTTTTAGCTTAGCTTTGATTTCATTACCAAGTGCTAATGCCTCATCATAACACTTTGAGTCAGACGCTACTTCACCAAGCCATCTTCCAGCCTCTCTTGCATTTTGGCTTGCCCAAGCACCTTTTGCTTTGCCAAGCGCCATCGCACATCTATGGTCTTCTATTTCTTTAAGTAAAGCTTCTGCTTCTGGATAACAACTTAGGTCAGGTAAAATACCAGCTAAATAACCTGCGGCTAAATCCCAGTCATTTTGAGCTTTAGCTGCTTTTGCTTGCGCAATGTTTTCCATACACTCATTTTCCATTTTCTGCTTATAAATAGTTACTGAAATATCTTGAGCTTTCATGTAACAATCCTTACATACTTCAGGAATGGAAACTAGTGTATAAATAGCTTCGTCAAACTCTTTTCTTCCTGCAGCAGTTTCTGCGTCTTTTAAAATAAAATCACATTGAGAATTATAATATTCTATAATTCTATTTTTCCCTTCTTCTACAAAGTTTTTTACTTCAGGTCTATTGTGTTTTAATCCTTTGAGTGCACCTGTGTAGGCTTTAGTAGGGTTTTTACCAACACCTTTCAAGTCTAGATTGGCTGATGAAAAAATGGTTTTCGTTAGATTGTCAGCAATATACATAGTAACACTAAGATTATATGCATGCATTGGAGGTGCTGTTGGTGTAATATCTTGCGACATGATGTGTACCTTAGGATACATAATGAATCTGTTACCAAAACTCGCCATTCCATTTTTTGTGGTAATCTGTGCCATTTTGGTAAGTAAGATTTTTTCAGCTGCAGGAGGCATATCAGGAATGTTTCCTACAACAGGGCATATCGCTATTCTTCCAGCATCATCAGCTTTTCCTTGATCGTTTTGAGCAAAAAGATTGAGTGCTAAGCTGATTATAATAATTGAAAATAAACTTTTCAT
>CBFIDX010000032.1:0-19375 GCA_965661505.1 Flavobacteriales bacterium
GTAGTGTTGCCACCCACGCAATCGTTACAATTGTCTAAAAATGCTGAGCCGCCATAATCTCCGTTGCAGTCTTGTGTGCATGCGTTAAGTGTAGTGTTGCCTCCTACGCAATCGTTGCAGTTGTCTATAAAGGCAGTTCCGTTTGCGACTCCGGCACAATCGTAAAAAATTGTGTTGAGGGTTTCAAACTCTTCGTCATCTGACCAATAGGAAAAACCTGTACTACAGTAGGATCGAACTTCAAATTCGTATTCAGTATCTGGATTCAAAGATGTGAGAATAGCAGAACTTGTGTAGATGTCATCAATGTATATCCAACCACTATTTCCATCGTCTTCTTTATATCTCAAATCATAATACAAAGCGTTTGAGACGTTGTTCCATGAGATATCCGCTTGGGTGTCTGTAGTAGTTATACTAAAACCGTTAGGTACGCCACAAAATGGACAGGTTTGTGCATTGACATTGTAGCTGAAAAAAATGATTGAAATTAGTATTAAAAACCTCATGTGTATATATTTTATTAAGAAATGTTATACAAAAATAACTAAATAATATAAATAATCTCCAAATATAATCAATTCCTTTTTTTTGACCGTTGGTAGTGTTTTTGTTCTTTGCAGAAGAAAACACTCCATTATTCTTTGAAAGAATTTTCTATTTTAGAAATAAGGAGCTTCTGATTTATTAAATCTCAAAAACCTTTTTTATTTTATCAACAAAGTCCAGTTTTTCCCATGTAAAGGTTTCAACTTCTATTTCTTGATTATGACCATTAATGAAAAATTCTACAACTTTCTTTTCAGAAGTTCTTCCCATGTGTCCATAGGCAGCAGTCTCTGAATAGATTGGGGTTTTTAATTTTAGATGATTAATGATAGCTGCGGGTCTTAAATCAAAAATTTGCTTCACTTTTTCAGCAATTTCTCCGTCTTTCAAGTCCACAATAGAAGTGCCATAGGTATTTATGTATACTCCCATAGGTTCTGCAACACCAATGGCGTAAGAAACTTGAACTAATACTTTTTTACATACGCCAGCAGCAACAAGGTTTTTAGCAACATGTCTTGTAGCGTAAGCAGCAGATCGATCAACTTTTGAAGGGTCTTTTCCAGAAAAAGCCCCACCGCCGTGAGCGCCTCTTCCCCCATAGGTATCAACAATGATTTTTCGCCCGGTTAAGCCGGTATCTCCATGCGGCCCTCCAATGACGAATTTACCCGTTGGGTTAACATGGTATTTTTCTGTTCCGAATAACTCTCGTAAGCCTTTTGATAATTGGGCTTTTACTTTAGGAATTAGGATCTCTCGAACGTCTTTTTCTATTTGGTGTTGCATGGTTTTCTCTTCAGAAAAATCATCGTGTTGAGTTGAAACAACAATTGCTTCTATTCGTTTGGGCGTATGATTATCGTTGTATTCGATGGTTACTTGCGATTTGGAGTCAGGACGTAGGTAGGTCATTTCTTTTCCTTCTTTGCGAATAGCCGCAAGCTCAATTAATATTCTATGCGAAATATCTAGTGTTAAGGGCATGAAGTTATCTGTTTCGTCAGTGGCATAGCCAAACATCATTCCTTGATCGCCTGCACCTTGTTCTTGGTGCATTCCTTTTCCTTGCTCTACCCCTTGATTGATGTCTGCTGATTGTTCATGAATGGCAGAAATCACACCGCAACTATCCGCGTCGAACTGATATTCAGATTTAGTATATCCTATTTTACGGATAACTTCTCTTGCCACCTTCTGTACATCTACATATGCTTTGGTTTTAACTTCTCCGCTCAATACGGTAAGGCCGGTAGTTACTAATGTTTCACAAGCTACTTTTGAGTGTGGGTCTTGTACTAAAAAATGATCTAATAAAGCGTCAGAAATTTGATCAGCTACTTTGTCTGGATGACCTTCTGAGACAGATTCAGATGTAAAAAAATAAGCCATTGTTGTACTTTTTGTGTTTAAAAAAATTAGGGGAGAAAAAATAGCCGATGCGAAATCACTGTTTTAGCATTTTTTAGTGTGGTCGCAATCAGCCAAATTCATCCACTTGAGCGTGTAAAAATAGAAAAATTATTGGGTTAAATCGCTGAAATAATTTTCTAAGTCAATATCTTTTTTTCGTAAGGCATCAATGTTTTGATCGTCTACAATATTGCCTTTATTGATAACGACAACACGACTACACATTTTATCTACTTCTTGCATAATGTGGGTTGATAGTATTACTGTTTTATTAGTTCCCACTTCTTTTATTAACGATCTGATTTCGGATAGTTGATTGGGATCAAGGCCGGTGGTCGGCTCGTCTAAGATAAGTACTTCAGGATCATGAATCAGTGCAGCAGCTAGGCCCACGCGTTGACGATATCCTTTGGAAAGTTGTTCTATTTTCTTGTGTTTTTCTGGGCTTAAGCCGGTCATTTTAATCATTTCATCAATGCGATCATGATGAGTGGAATAAATGTCTGCAATAAAGGTTAGGTACTCTTTTACATACATGTCCATATAAAGGGGGTTGTGTTCAGGTAGGTAGCCTAATCTTTTTCTAACCTCCATCGTATCACTTTTAACATTATACCCGCAAACAAAGGCTTCTCCTTCATTTGCCTGATGATAGCAACTGAGGATTTTCATCAGTGTTGATTTTCCAGCGCCATTAGGCCCTAAAAAACCGACTATTTCTCCTTTTTTCACTTCCAAAGAAACAGACTTTAGCGCTGCTTGATCATCATAAAATTTACTTATATCTTTAATTGAAATGGACATGGGAACAAATATAGTGCATTGAATTAAATAGAATGTATATTTGTTGTTATGCAAGGAGTGGTTACAAAATCAACAGGTAGCTGGTACAGAGTTAGAACGGAGGATGGTGTGTTTCATGATTGCCGCATCAAGGGTAAATTTCGTATTCAGGGTATAAAAAGCACAAACCCTGTTGTGGTAGGAGATATCGTTAAAATACAAGATGAAGAGGGTAGTTGGATGATTATTGAGCTGTACCAACGTAAAAACTACATCGTTCGTAAGTCGGTAAATTTATCTAAACAAACACACATCATCGCTGCCAACATTGATCAAGCAATATTGATGGTTACGCTTCAAAGTCCTGTAACAAGGAGAGGGTTTATTGATCGTTTTTTGGTTTCTGCACAGGCTTACGGGGTAGAGGTAATCATATTTTTCAATAAGCAAGACCTTTACAGCGAACAAGCCATGCAAGATCAAAACAAACTACGTGCTATCTATGAGAAGATCGGCTATAGATGCATTTCCTTATCGGTGTTAAAAGATGATCTTTTTGAGGTAAGGTCTTTGATGAAGGGTAAAATAAATGTTATTGCTGGTCATTCTGGAGTGGGAAAATCAACACTTGTAAATGCCTTACAGCCAGGCTTAGACTTGCTTACACAACAGATATCTGAGCAGCATCAACAAGGGCAGCATACTACTACTTTTTCAGAAATGCATCAGCTTGATTTTGGAGCTACTATTATTGACACACCTGGTATTAAAGGTTTTGGCTTGGTGGAAATGGATAAATTAGAGCTAAGTGATTACTTTTTAGAATTTCTTGCACTAAAAGGAAAGTGTAAATTTCATAATTGCATTCATATTAACGAGCCCGATTGTGCAATAAAAAAAGCCCTAGAAAGAGGAGACATTGCTAAGTCTCGCTATAAGAACTATTTGAGCATGCTGGAGGAAGAACAAGAGAGTTACCGAACCAATAATTACGACTAATGCGCGCTGTTGTTCAAAGAGTATTAAGTGCCAACGTTAGTATAGGGGGTAAAGAGAAAAGTTCTATACAACATGGCTTGTTACTATTGCTGGGTATAGAAAAAGAAGATGCCACAGAAGACATTAATTGGCTCGCAAAGAAAATAGCTCAATTGCGTATTTTTTCTGATGATGAAGGGTTGATGAATCGATCTTTAGTAGAGGTGCAAGGAGAAGCTTTGGTTGTATCTCAGTTTACCTTACATGCCAAAACAAAGAAAGGAAACCGACCCTCCTATATAAATGCAGCAAAGCCAGTACAAGCCATTCCTTTATATGATGAGTTTGTGAAAGTATTAGGACAAGAGATAGGTAAGACTGTGCAAACAGGTGAATTTGGCGCTGATATGCAAGTGAGCCTTTGCAATGACGGTCCCGTAACGATTATTATTGACACTAAAAACAAAGCGTGATGCCGATAAAAGAATTGCAAAAACAAGTAGACGATTGGATTCAAAAATATGGAGTTCGTTATTATGACGAATTGACTAATATGGCTGTGCTTACAGAGGAGGTGGGAGAAGTAGCCCGAATTATTTCAAGACAATACGGTGAGCAATCCTTTAAAGAAAACGATCATAAAGATTTGGGTGAAGAGTTAGCTGATGTGTTGTTTGTCGTATTGTGTTTAGCTAATCAAACCAACACTGACCTACAAGCTTCTTTTGAACAAAAGATGAAAAAAATCACTGATCGCGATGTTGAAAGACATCGAAATAACAAAAAACTCCGTTAGTTTAATTCTTGACGAATTGTTTTTGCTTTTTCTTTAGCTGCTTCGTTTCGTTCAATTTTATGATTGGGACGATTCCATTTTACATTTCCTGAAGTTGAAAGGCAACTCTTGTAGTTGTCATTACTAACTGGTTGTTCTCCATCAACAAAAGGAGCTTTTGGCTTCAGTCCCAAAATATCAAACAGTTTCATGTCCTCGTTTACGTCTGGGTTGGGTGTTGTTAAAAGTTTGTCTCCTGCAAATATAGAAGAGGCGCCCGCCATAAAACAAAGAGCTTGTCCTTCATCACTCATGTTTGTTCTCCCTGCAGATAATCGAACTACGGCTTTTGGCATTACTATTCTAGTAGTAGCAACCATTCGTATCATATCCCATATTGGAACCGGTTTTTGATCTTCAAGAGGAGTTCCTTCAACCGCTACCAGTGCATTGATAGGGACAGATTTTGGTTGAGGATTCATATTAGCAAGAGTCAGTAGCATTCCACACCGATCTTCGGCTGATTCGCCCATTCCAATAATTCCACCGGAGCATACACTAATCCCTGCTTTATTGGCATTGTCAATGGTTTTTATTCTATCATCGTACTCCCGTGTAGAAATGATTTCTTTGTAGTGTTCCTCAGAAGAGTCTAAGTTATGATTGTAGGCATAAAGTCCTGCATCGGCAAGTCGTTGGGCCTGTTCTTCGGTCATCATCCCTAGCGTACAACAAACCTCCATCTCAAGGTTGTTCACTGTTTTTACCATCTCTAAAACCTGATCAAATTCTTCGTTATTCTGAATATTTCTCCAAGCCGCCCCCATGCATAAGCGAGAGGACCCATTTGATTTAGCACGCAAAGCTTGTGCCTTCACTTGACTCACACTCATTAACTCATTGGTTTCAATATCGGTGTGATAACGTGCTGCTTGAGGACAATAACCGCAATCTTCCGGGCACCCACCTGTCTTAATAGAGAGTAAAGTGCTGATTTGTACTTCTTGTGGGTTGTGGTTTTCGCGATGCATTTTTGCAGCTTCATAAACCAGTTCTATAAGAGGTTTGTTGTAGATGTCTAGTATGGCTTCTTTTGTCCAATGGTTACTCATAATTGTATGGGATATTTCACAAATATAAACTTAATCTTCTGTTTTTTGAATGATTATGCTCACTGCGTTTCCACCAAAGCCAACCGCATTTACAAGGATTGTTTTTGGAGCTATTTTTTTTTGATTCACTTCTGTTGGATAAGGGAATGAAATACTTTCTTCTCTTACAATCATTTCAATTGCCAAATCGAGGCTCAACGCTCCAGATGCTCCAAGAGTATGCCCCGTTTGATGTTTGGTGCTGATAAGGTGGGGTGTTTGTTCTGTAAACACAGATTTGATAGCGATTAACTCAGATTCATCCCCTTTTAGCGTTCCTGGTGAATGCATCACAATTAAATCCACTTCTGATATTTCCGCTTCTTTCAAAGCCATAACCATACTTTTTTGTAGACACTCAGCATTGGCGGAAAGAGAGGCATTGTGTTCTATGATTTCGGTTGCATAGCCTAAGCCAATAATTTTGGCAATTCCTTTTTGTCCATTGTCTTTCTCTAATGCAAAAACAGCTGCACCCTCACCAAGTACCATGCTATTTGCTTTCTTCCCTTTTTGTAATGGGGCGCAGGACCAATCCGAACTTTGTTTGGTGTAAACGCCTAAAGCACGCATTTGCGCTACTGTGAAATCTGTAAGTGGAGCCTCAGCACCTCCAACCAAAAATTGGTCAGCCATATTGCTGTTAAGCCATGCACAAGCATTAAGTATGCCGTGTAAAGCAGTGCTACAGGTAATAGAATGTGATAGGGTAGCCCCTTCTGTACCTAAGTCGTAAGCAAGCCAAGAGGTAATATTGCCTAATGTAGTGGTGGGCGATACCAAAGGAGACATCCGTTTGTTAGGTGCTTCTATAAAATGTTGATGGTATTTTTCAAAAAGTTGGGTTGCCCCTCTAGAAGAACCGATATTAATTCCAGTATGTTGAAGTTTTTTCCAGTCTGCATTTTTTACGGCTTCTCTTCCTGCCCAAAGGGCAAGTAAAACACTTTTATCGAGTCTTCTGTAGGAGAGGTCTTCTCCTCGAATGGTTTTTATAAGTGCTTCGCTCTCAGTTTTTAATTTACCAGTAGGCGTATCCTGACCATTAAAGCAGCAAGTGCTTAAAGCGGATTTTTGGCTCTTGTATTGTTGCCATATTTGTTCACTTTCATGCCCAACGGAAGAGATGCTTGCTTTTGCTTTAATGAGGATGTTTTGCATACATCAAAGGTATTAATTTGCCATCTTTTCTAAAGCAGATAGGATACTTTTATATACTTGCTTTAACTCTTCATCGGAAATGCAGTAGGGCGGTAAGATGTAGATAACATTTCCTAGCGGACGAAGGAGCACACCTTGCGAAATGAAATGCTTGTACAAGCCTTCTTTGATTGAGCTATTGTATCCGGATTGATCTGCTTTCAATTCAATTGCCAAAATGGTTCCTTCCTGTCGGATGTCCTCTATTAGATGGTGTTTTTGAAGTTTTTCTGCAAATGAAGCGTGCATTTGTTGGATTCTGCTAATATTTTCTTGACATTCATCGGATTCGAGTAGGTCAAGGCTAGCAATGGCCGAAGCACAGCCAATGGGATTTCCTGTAAATGAGTGCCCGTGTAGAAATGCAGTGCTCATGTCATTTCCTAAAAAAGCATTGTAAATATCCTGGGTACAAGTAGTCAAAGAAATGGGTAGGGTTCCTCCAGACAGTCCTTTTGAGAGACACATAAAATCTACCTCTTCTTTTAATTTGTTACAAGCAAAGTAATCACCCGTTCTTCCAAAGCCAGTCATTACCTCGTCTGCAATACATAAGACCTGGTATTTTTTACAAAGCTTAATCAATTTATCAAGCGTACTCGCCGAGTATATACGCATTCCAGAAGCCCCTTGTACAAGGGGTTCAAAAATAAAAGCAGCAACATCGTCGCTCTTCAGTTCCTCCTCAAGTACATCTAAGCAATCTTGTTCAGCTTTTGGAAAGGGTAGGTGTTTTACTTCAAACAAATAATCTTGAAAATGAGCCGAGAAAATGCTGCGAGCACCGGCAGACATGGCGCCAAAGGTTTCTCCATGATATCCTCCTTCCAAAGCTAAAAAACGTTGTTTTTTTTGCCCTTTGTTTCTCCAGTATTGGATGCTCATTTTTAGCGCTATTTCTACAGCTGATGAGCCGTCACCAGAAAAGAAAAATTTGGATTGATTTGCTGGCAGTCGTTTACTCAACCTTTGGCAAAGTTCGGCTGCGGGCTTATGCGTAAATCCCGCAAAAACTACGTGCTCCAGTTGTTGCATCTGTTCATTGACTTTTTGCGCTAAATAAGGATGGGCGTGTCCATGTAAGTTTACCCACCAAGAAGCAATGGCATCAATGTAACTTTTGCCATCCTCGTCAAACAAGATTGTGCCTTTCCCTCTTTCGATAGGGAGAGGAGCTTGTGCTGTTTTCATCTGTGTAAATGGATGCCAGATGTGTTTTTTATCTAAGTCTGATATGCTCATAATGATTCTTTAAATTGAGCGGCATACTTTCTGATTACCATCGGATCAAAATCTTTTTCTTCCCTTACCCTGCCCAATAATGAAACATTAGCCATTTTAAGAATAACCTTTTCCGTTTCTTTGTTTTCTGCTCCGTTAAAGATGATTCCTTTAATCGGAATCCCTCTTTTTTGAAGCGCCTCTATGCTGAGTAAAGTATGATTGATGCTACCTAAATAATTGCGACTAACCAGTACTACTTCGCAATTTAGTTGAGGGATGAGGTCGATAATACAATCTTCATTATTCAGAGGAACCATTAGTCCGCCTGCTCCTTCAATAATGAGGTG
The DNA here is from genome assembly GCA_965661505.1 of Flavobacteriales bacterium. GTDB lineage: Bacteria > Bacteroidota > Bacteroidia > Flavobacteriales > UBA7312 > UBA7312. Next base: position 8,421 of record CBFIDX010000032.1, read on the forward strand.
TCTCGTTGTTTTGGGTGTTTGAATATCCTTGATCTGAACATTGACTCCATCTCTTTCGGCCGCTGCATGTGGTGACATAGGGTGCTTAAGTCGAAAAGCTTCTTTATGAAACTGACTGCTGCTATTACTGATAAGGCTTTGCACTTTATGGGTGTCGCTATGCTGTAAATCGCCTGCCTGTATGGGCTTCCAGTAGTCGGCCTCTAGGGCTTCTGTTAAAATAGCAGCGATAATGGTTTTGCCTACCTCTGTACCAATTCCTGTAACAAATAACCTCATATTAACTCATTTAATAATTTGCAAAGTTGTAAGATTTCTCCGGATGTATTAAAACTATGCAAACAAATTCTGATTCTTTCAGCTCCTTTGGCTACTGTTGGATGAAGAATTGCACGCACGTCCATGCCTTTTTCTTGAACGATTTCAGCTAGCTGTTTTGTTGCATCAACTCCTCCTAAAACAATGCATTGAATTGGGGACTGACTTTCAATTAAATTAGGATGCTTAAAATGGTTTTTAAATAGCGCTATGTTGGCTAATAGTTGATCCCTTTCTGGGCAATGGGGCAAGCGGTTGTAGGCATGTTGTATTACTGCTATGCTGTGTGGTGACAAGGCAGTAGTGTAAATGAAAGGCCTGGCAAAATTGATGAGGTAGTCTTTTAATACTTGACTTCCTACTATGGCTGCGCCGTGGGCACCTAGCGCTTTGCTAAAAGTATGTATTTTAGCAAAGGGTCGTATGTTTTCTGCCTGACAAACACCTTGCCCTTTTTCTCCAAAAATACCCGTTGCATGTGCTTCATCAACGATCAAGTTAACCTCATTTTCTTTACAGATAGCTTCGATTTCTTGTAGAGGAGCTTTGTCTCCATCCATGGAATAGATACTTTCTACGACCACAAATGTGTTCCCCTGAGCTTGTTGAATCTTTTTCCTTAAATCATCCGTATTGTTATGCTGAAATGAAAAGTTTCTAGCAGTACCTAGTCTTAGTCCGTCTCTTATGGAGGCATGACATAATTGGTCGTATATAACCGTATCTTCTTTTTGTGGAATGGTGGAGAAGAAACCGAGGTTGGCATCGTAGCCCGAATTAAAGATAAGCGCAGCTTCATTCTGATGAAAGTGTGCTATATTTTTTTCTGCCTCTTGGTGTATGAGGTGATGTCCACTAATAAGACGACTTCCAGTAGATCCGTTGGGGACATTAATTTGCTGTGTTTTCTTGGCAAAACCCAAATAGTCGTTGGAACAGAAATCTATCCCATTTTGAGCAGTGGTCAAGCTTCTGAAGGTGTTTTCTGATTGCCGCTTATGTAATATGGATTTTAAATTTTCGATGAGCATTAAAGCAAACATAAAAAAAGCGTCTCAATTAAGAGACGCTTTTATAATTTGAATATTCATACATATTAATCTGCTAGTACGATGATTTTATTGTTTTGCATTTCAACAACTCCTCCATTAATATCGATTAGTTCCGTTTGTTGTTTGTCGTCAATAATACGGACTTGCCCTTTGGTTAAGGAGGATATAATTGGAGCGTGATTATTCAACACTTCGAATTTACCGTCTACTCCTGGAAATAGGACAGAAGTAACTTCTCCAGTATAAACTTTCTTTTCGGGCGTGATTATTTCTAATTGCATAGCATCAATTACTTAGCTTCTGCTAACATTTTATCTCCTTTCTCAATGGCTTCTTCAATAGAGCCAACGAGGTTAAATGCTGCTTCCGGATATTTATCTAATTCACCATCCATGATCATGTTAAACCCTTTGATGGTATCTTGAATGTCAACAAGTACTCCTTTTAATCCAGTAAATTGTTCTGCTACGTGGAAAGGTTGAGAAAGGAAACGTTGAACTCTTCTGGCTCTGTGTACGGCTTGTTTATCTTCGTCAGATAATTCTTCCATACCTAGAATGGCAATAATATCTTGTAGCTCTTTGTAGCGTTGTAAAAGCATTTTTACTTTTTGCGCACAGTCGTAATGTTCGTCACCTACTACATCAGGAGATAAAATTCTAGAGGTAGAATCCAATGGATCTACTGCAGGGTAGATACCTAGCTCTGCAATTTTTCTTGAGAGTACAGTCGTTGCATCTAAGTGAGCAAAAGTTGTTGCGGGAGCAGGGTCGGTTAAGTCATCTGCAGGTACATACACCGCCTGAACCGAAGTAATCGATCCGTTTTTGGTAGAGGTAATGCGCTCTTGCATGGTACCCATTTCAGTAGCCAAAGTTGGCTGATACCCTACTGCCGATGGCATACGTCCAAGAAGTGCAGATACCTCCGATCCCGCTTGTGTGAATCGGAAAATGTTATCCACAAAGAAGAGTACATCACGACCTTTTCCTTGGCCATCACCGTCACGGAAATATTCAGCAAGTGTTAGTCCTGATAGGGCTACACGAGCACGTGCTCCTGGAGGTTCGTTCATCTGGCCGAATACAAAAGAAGCTTTTGATTCGCTCATTTTAGAGGCATCAACCTTAGAAAGGTCCCATCCGCCTTCTTCCATAGAGTGCAAGAAATCATCGCCATAATTGATAATTCCAGATTCTAGCATTTCTCTTAAAAGGTCATTTCCTTCACGAGTTCTTTCGCCTACACCAGCAAAAACGGATAAACCACCGTGTCCTTTTGCAATGTTGTTGATTAATTCTTGTATCAAAACTGTTTTACCAACACCAGCACCACCAAATAAGCCAATTTTACCCCCTTTGGCATAAGGCTCAATCAGGTCAATAACTTTAATTCCTGTGTAGAGCACTTCAGTAGAGGTAGAAAGGTCTTCGAATTTTGGTGCCTCTCTATGAATTGGAAGTCCTGATGAACGGTCTAAATTCTCCATTCCATCAATGGCATCTCCAATTACATTAAAAACACGTCCTTTAATGTGTTCTCCAGCAGGCATTTTTATGGGAGCTCCAGTAGCATGTACTTCTACACCTCTTTTGAGTCCATCGGTAGAGTCCATGGAGATGGCACGCACGGTGTCTTCTCCAATGTGTTGTTGACATTCTAAAACAAGCTTCGTGCCATCTGCTTTGGCAATCTCTAGTGAATCGTAGATATCTGGTAGTCCAGCTTCGCTATTTTCGAAGGTAACATCTACTACAGGGCCAATAATTTGTGAAATCTTTCCAGTATTGTTTGACATTGTATCGTTGTATTTTATTAAAAATCAGTGTTTACACGCTTAATTTCGGGCGCAAAATTACAGTATTTATTTCGTTACAAACAATGATTTTGTGATTAAATTAATTGCTACTTTTGAACAAAGTTTTAACACTAAGAGAGCATAGGTAAGCGTGAAGATATACTCCAGTATTGAAGCATTCACTGAGGTGGATCGCCCAATTGTAACAACCGGAACTTTTGACGGTGTGCATTTTGGTCATCGTAAAATCATTAAACGATTGAGGCAATTGGCTCATGACAGTGCTGGGGAAACGGTTTTACTTACTTTTTTCCCACACCCAAGAATAGTGCTTTTCCCAGATGATCACGGCTTAAGCCTCCTAAATACGATGGAAGAAAAGGAGGCTTTGCTCGAAGAAGCAGGTATCCAGCACCTTATTATACATCCTTTCACCAAGGAGTTTTCTCGACTTTCCTCCATTAATTTTGTGAGAGACATTTTAGTTAATCAACTGAATACACACAAGCTGGTGATTGGTTATAACCACCATTTTGGCAGAAATAGAGAGGGTTCTTTTGATCTTTTATATGAGTTTGCTCCAGTGTATGGTTTTGAGGTTGAAGAAATCCCTGCTCAGTTGTTGGATGATGTGGGTGTGAGTTCCACTAAAATAAGAAAGGCACTATCTTCAGGTGCTGTTGCTCAAGCAGCTGAATTTTTAGGTTATCACTACTCCATAAGTGCTCAGGTTGTTCATGGAAACGCCATTGGAAGATCTCTCGATTTCCCTACGGCTAATCTACAGCCTAATGATGAGTTGAAATTAATTCCTCAAAATGGGGTGTATGCCGTTTGGGTTGTTGTACAGGATGTTCGTTACAAAGGCATGATGAATATCGGAGTGAAACCCACCTTTGAAAATCAAAAAAGAACCCTAGAAGTTCATATTCTAGGGTTCGATCAGCTTATTTATGGTTCGGAAATTAAAGTTGAATTCGTTCAAAAAGTGAGGGAAGAAATCAAATTTGAAAATGCATCCCTGCTTCATCAACAACTTCTTTCTGACCGAGATGAAATCGATCAGATTTTAGAATCCTAATGAAATTCCCAAAAGGTAATTTCTGCCTGCTTGTGGAAAATAGCCTGCCATGTCGTATCCTCCTTCACTGTTAGCATTAACGTAAGGATCGTCAGGTCTTGGGTCGTATCCATCCGAAATAAAACGGTATATCCAAGCATTATTGCTGTATTTTTCTTCTAGCAAATTATTTGCTTGAAAGGTGATTTTTGCTGTTTTAAATACTTTGGAATTGATATTCACGCTAAGTCTTGCATTATGAACTAAATAAGCCTCTAACATTCGTTCTTGACTTGAGGTATTGTCAATGTATTGATCCCCTACATATTTTGAAATGAATTGTGCATTCAAATGATCATTTAACTCATAACTAAAGGTGCTGGCCCAAATTAAATCAGGGGAAAAGGAAATATCGGTGTCTTCATAATGTATTGTTTCCTGACCCCATGTGTCCCAATTGTCAACGTATTCAGTGAAGTTTGCAATTTTATTTTCACTAAAAGTGGCGTTTCCTACCCACTTCAGTTTTTCGCTAATAACGTAAGCGGCTTCTACTTCAATTCCTTTTCTTTCTGAGTAATCGATATTGGTTCGCGTGTAAGCACCCACATCGTTTATTTGACCTGTTAGGACTAATTGGTTTTCGTAAACCATGTAATAGGCATTTATCCCAAACTGCAACTTATTTCCGTTTATTTTGTACCCCAATTCAGTATCGAAGAGCGTTTCGTGTTGTGGGCGGCTGTCTGGTGATGACTCCACAAAGTCATTCCTGTTGGGTTCTTTATTTGCTAGCGCAAAAGAAGCGTAAGCCGATTTATTTTGATTCATTTGATAAAAGATACCAAATTTTGGATTGAAAAAGTCGAAATCGGCAGACTGCTCCACATTATTGCCTTCTTGGTCAAAACCGATAAAGGTATAATCAATTGTTCTGCGCTGTAAATCTGCGTACAGGCTTAGCTTATCGTTGTATTGGTAGTTCAGTTTAGTATATACATTAAAGTCGTCTTTAGTGGCGTCGTTATCATAATAAATATGTCCTAATTCACTATCGCTAGCGTATTGTGCCCAAATTACTTCTCCATAATGTTTGCCAGTATAGGTATTCCATGCACCACCAAAAGTGAGGTCCATGTTGTCAATACTTGTATTGTATGAAAATACAGTCCCATAAAAGTCATTATCGAGCCATTTCCTTCTGATTAAATCTGTTTCGTTAATCGTGTCATCTTGGATGATGATTTCTGAAAATCCATAATCCGAAAATGATTCACTGGCTTTGTATTGCTCGTAATAGCCAGCTCCTTTGGTGTAATGAAACGAGAGGTTGTAGTTGCTATTGCTATTCAGTTGTTTGGTGTAATGGAGTTGATAATGGGTTTGTCCGTAGTTATCCACTTCATTTTCGTAAGTGTAAGAGTTGAACGTACGTAAAGAGTCGTTTTCTAGATAATTTAAGGGCACTCCATTCCAGGCCTGATAGGTGCGCTCTTTTCCTGAAAAAACAATTCCTTTCAATACTTCATCCGAACCGTAGTAGGCTCCTGATAAATAAAACGATTTAAGGTCTGATGTAGCCCTGTCAATATATCCATCGGAGGTAATCCTTGAGAGCCTTCCGTCAAAAGTAAATTTACCGTTTAAAAGCCCTGTGCCAAATTCTACGTTATTCTTCAGGGTCTTGAAAGAGCCGACGGTATTGTTGCTAAGTGCATAAGCTTTTGTATTTAATCCATCTGTTTTCAGATTAATGGTTGCTCCAAATGCAGAAGCCCCATTGGTGGAAGATCCCACTCCTCTTTGAATTTGTATGTTCTCTATTGAGCTGGCGAAATCGGGCATGTTGACCCACCAAACTCCTTGAGATTCAGAATCATTAAGTGGGATGCCGTTGATGGTAACATTAACTCGAGTTGGATCCGATCCACGAACCCGAAAGCCGGTATAACCAACGCCTGCTCCTGCATCCGATGTTGTTACTACAGAAGGCATGGTGGAAAGCAAATAAGGTAAATCTTGACCAAGGTTTTGTTGATCGATTTCTTCTTCAGACAAGTTGGTAAAGGTCATGGGTGTTTTTTCTGATGCACGCAATGCATTTACGTTTACCTCGTCTAATTGTTTTTTGATTTGAATGCTGTCAGTTGGTGTTTGTGCCATTACTAAAGATGGAACCCAAAACAAGCTAAGCAGCATGGATTTTTTGTTAAACATTGTTATTTGTAATTAAGTTAAACCACCAACTACACGGAGTTTGCAGTTGGATTATTGTTTTAACTCCCTTCCCTTCTCAGCATTACCTGAGCAGGTTCGATGGGTATGATCTCAGCCTTATTAGGCACCCCGTTAAGATGTTACAAAATTACAAATAGAATTTTAATTACTTACAAAAAGTTTGGATTTTTGATAAAGCAAGAGGTAGTCTGTTGTTTCCTTGGATAATGGCATAATTAGCATTCATTTTTTCAAGTTCTCGAACATGAATCTTAAAGATTTCTTCTCTTTCAAAGGGATGTTCCCTTAATGGATCTTTTTCCCAAGGAATGTCAGCGTTGCAAAGTAAATAGAAGCGGTCTTGTGTTTTTTGTTTTTCGATTTGCGTTCCGATCCACGGATCGCAAAACTGATATTTAAACTCGCTCCATATTTTAATGGTAATTAAGTCTGTGTCGTGAATCGCAAATTCATTTTTATTGCTCTGTTCCAAAAGAAGCTGTCCTTTGGCTATCTGAAGTAAATCTTCAGGATTGTAATCGGCTCCCTGTATTTCAAGGTATTTTCTGGCATATTCTTCGGTAAACGGAACATTGTAATGGGTAGCAAGGCCCTTACAAAGAGTGGTTTTGCCACTGCTCTCTGGACCGATTACTACGATGTGCTTATTTCTTTTTTCCATGATAGATAGCCGAAAGCAGCAATAATAGTATAGGCAGCAAACAAAGCTGCGGTTAGGTGTAAATCTCTACTGTAATATAGGTAAATCGAAACCGCATCAATTACGATCCAGTAAATCCAATTTTCTAAAATTTTTCTCGTTACCATAAAGGTGGCAAAAAGACTAAAAACAGTTGTAAAGGCATCGATCAAGGGTAAAGCAGCATCGGTGTATGTTTCAGCCAACTTACCAAAAGCGATAGACGCAACTATTCCAATAAATATTAATTTGAGATGAAAGATAAGTGACCAACTCTTAATCGGAAGTTCTATTTTCGGTTTTTTCCACTGAGAAAAGCCGTACCCTGCCATGAAAAGATAAAAAATTTGTAAGCCTGTTTCTAAATAAAGCTGGGCTTCAAAACAAAGATAAATATATAGCGAAACACTGATGGCAGCAGATAGCCAGCACCAATTGTTTTCTTTGGCCGCAAGAATTACATAAAGAATACTGAATAAGACTGCGACTATTTCAATAAGAGACATTAAAACCGTGGTTTCTTAGACAAATTTCCATTGATAACTTTCATGTTGAAGACAACTTTTTCATCCGAAAGAAAGGTGTTTTTCATTTCTGATTTGACGGCATTCATTACACGGTCGTAATCTCCGAAAATCTGAGTGCTCATTCCGTTCGTTTCTATGCTGATAAAGGGATGTTTTCGTAGTCTTTTTATGAAAGAGATAATAGTGCTTTCGTAGTCGGATGTTAATGGGTACATGCTTATTTCAACAGAACACTCCATTAGCAATTATGGATGGCGTTAGCAATTTCTTCAATCAGAGAATCGTCTTTTTCAATAGCATTACCAACCACAATGATGTCTGCTCCAGCTTTGCAGTTTAAGATTGCTTTTTGACCAGAGTCTATGCCTCCACCAACAATAACTGGAGTATCGACTGATTGACGAACGAGCGAAATCATTTTTTCGGATATAGGGTGATGTGCGCCGCTTCCACCGTCCATAAAAATGCATTTTAATCCTAGCATCTCACCAGCCATTGCTGTGCAGGCGGCTACTTCATTTTTTTCATAAGGAATCGGTGTAGTATTACTCATGTAAGAAGCGGTGGTAGGCTTGCCGCTATCAATAAGCATGTATCCTGTTGGGATAATTTCAAGAGACGACTGTTTTAAAATAGGAGCGGTAATCACTTGTTTGCCAATGAGCATATCTGCATTTCTTCCCGAAATTAGGGAAAGAAACAAAATGGCATCTGCCTTATTATTTACTTGCATAGCGTTGCCAGGGAACAAGACCACAGGTATTTGGCAGTTTTCTTTTAATGTTTCAATACAACTATTTAAGTTGTCATTAGTCAATAAACTGCCTCCAACAAAAAATAAATCTACTTGAGCACTTTTGGCTTTCTTAATGATGTTTAAAAGAGCGTTTTTGTCCTGTTTGTCAGGATCAATCAAAATGGCAAATAATTTTTTTGAAGAATTTCTACAATCTTTTATATGTTCGTAAACATTCATGTTGGCAAATGTAATTAATCGTGATAATACACTATGTAATAGTTGTCAATTTTTTCAAAATGCAGAGTGTAAGGCATTCCCTTTAAGGATGCAAACAGGGTGCTTTTCTTAATTTTTTTAATAGCTAAATCTGTTTTAAAAGTTAACATTCCTTTCTTATGAATTTTATATAAACATTCTTTGGCACTCCATATTAGGGTGGCAACTTCTGATTTAGTTATCATTTTTTCTTCCTCTGCAGATGCGTACTTACTCTTGATTTTATATGCCCTATCATTGATTTCCTCAATGTCGACAGCAGCCTGTTGGTCGCTAATTAAAACCGTACAGAAATTTTTTGAATGACTTATGGATACCGCATTGCCATTTGTTAGCAAGGGTGCTCCATAACGATCATAGTACAATGTGCAGTTAGGAGCGATTTTTTTTAGTATTAAACGGCTGCAGATCCATTCCTTCACTCTTTTTTCACTTTTTATATCATCATTTACCCTGATGCCAAATGATTGCAGCTCCGATACTGTTTCGTTCATTTCCCAAACAACAAGTTGAGTTTTGGAGTCGATATTTTTATGCAATATTATGGGCATGCTGATTTTGCAAATTAAGGCATTTTTTTATGTCTTAAATTCGTAAATTTGTACCTCTTATAAAAATTCTTATGATGAATACCAAAGTTGATAAATTACCTTACAAAGTTAAAGATATAACCCTTGCAGAATGGGGGAGAAAAGAAATTACATTGGCAGAGGCTGAAATGCCAGGCTTGATGTCTATTAGAGAAGAGTACGGATCTACAAAGCCTTTGGCTGGGGCAAGAATAGCCGGTTGTCTGCACATGACTGTACAGACTGCTGTACTCATTGAGACCTTGGTTCATTTAGGAGCAGAGGTAAGTTGGTCTTCCTGTAATATTTTTTCTACACAAGACCAAGCAGCTGCAGCTATTGCCGCTGCCGGCATTCCTGTTTACGCATGGAAAGGGATGAATGAAGAGGAATTTGATTGGTGTATAGCACAAACTTTGACCGCATTCGAAGACGGAAAATCGTTGAATATGATATTGGATGATGGTGGTGATTTAACAAACATGGTGCTCGATCATAATCCTGAGTTGGTTTCAGAAATCAAAGGTCTTTCTGAAGAAACAACAACTGGGGTGCATCGTTTGTATGAGCGTATGGAAAAAGGAACGCTTGTGCTTCCGGCTATTAATATTAATGATTCAGTAACTAAATCAAAGTTTGACAATAAATATGGCTGCAAAGAATCATTAGTCGATGCTATTCGACGTGCTACCGATGTGATGATGGCAGGGAAAGTTGCGGTTGTAGCAGGATATGGTGATGTTGGGAAAGGTTCTGCTGCCTCTTTAAGGGGAGCGGGAGCGCGCGTTATTGTTACTGAAATTGACCCCATCTGTGCTCTGCAGGCAGCCATGGACGGTTTTGAAGTAAAGAAAATGACGGACGTTTGTGCGGAAGGTGATATCATTGTAACTACTACGGGAAATAAAGACATTATTCAAGGGCATCATTTTGAAATGATGAAGGATAAAGCAATCGTTTGTAATATCGGTCATTTTGATAATGAAATAGATGTTGCTTGGCTAAATGACAATTGGGGACACACCAAAGATACCATCAAGCCACAAGTTGATATGTACACTGTCAATGGAAAAGATATCATCCTATTGGCTGAGGGACGCTTAGTGAACTTAGGTTGCGCTACCGGTCATCCATCTTTTGTGATGTCAAATTCATTTACCAATCAAGTTTTGGCTCAGTTAGAGTTGTGGAATAATGCATCTAATTATGAAAACAAAGTTTACATGTTGCCCAAACATTTAGATGAAAAAGTGGCCCGCTTACACCTTGCTAAAATTGGCGTAGAGTTGGATGAGTTACGCCCAGACCAGGCAGAATACATTGGGGTAAAAGTTGAAGGTCCTTACAAGCCATCTTATTATAGATATTAATTTTGTGATTTTCAAAAATTTACACTAAAATTGTGAATCCTAATCAATATATTTTAGTAAATTGAAATTCCCTAAATATTCTCTTTTATTTTTTTTAATAATGATTACTGCGCAATCTTTTGCTCAGTGTTCCATAGACTATTCTTACAATCCTACGAGCTCTAATTTTGGTCTGTCGCCCGATACTTTGCCAGATGCAGTTCAAGGTCAACAGTATAATCAAGATTTGACTTTTGTACTTCCTTTAGACACCTCTGACCAGGGTTTAACAGTAACCTTTACTGACTTTCATATTGTATCTATTAATTTACCTCTGGGTCTAACATGGC
>CBFIDX010000033.1:0-19264 GCA_965661505.1 Flavobacteriales bacterium
GTGGAGCAGGAACATTGCTAAACATAGGGTCTAAAAGTATTTTCTTTTGCCCCATTTTAAGAAAAAAGGTAGAATGTCCAAAACAGACAAAAGAAAAGTCGTCATAAGAATCAGCTAATAAGGTTGAGTCAACTTTTTTAAATGGAGGTTCACGATCGGGAGTTTTCTCTCCTTTTTTCGAAAGAAACTCTTTCATAATAGAGGCCATGTCTTTCATACTCATGTCCATTTTAGTGGTAGTCTTATTCTGAAACACACCATCTTTAATATTCCCAGAGCGCTCATACCGCTTAAGATCCTCTTTCGAATGTTTACCGCCAAATTCTGGACTAAAGCCTAAGAAAAGACAACTCCCAACAATGGCTAAGCCAACTACGCTCCATGCAATTGTTCCAATCATTTTTTTTTGATTCATTTATAATACAGCATATCTATTGATATCCACATTTTCTAAGTGCTTAAGATCAGTGGGTTTTAAGACCGTATTGATCATGGCTACCCCAAGCTTGGTAGTAGTGGTAATGTTTTTACTTTTTTTCATTAGTGGGAAAAAAGGCCTTGCCAACACATACAAAACATTGTACCAAACGGTATTGGATTTGATTCCTTTTTCAGGAACAATGGCGCCAGGGCGAAACATGTAAGCATCCTTAAAGCCCTTATTAAGAATGTAATTTTCTGTTTTCCCCTTCACTCTTGCCCACATACTGTTGCCTTTCTCACTACTGTCCGTATTAGTACCTGAAACATAATTGAACACCATTTTTTTATTTAGCTTAAATAGGGTGTCTGCAAAAGCCTTTGTAATACCATAGGTAACACCCGTATAGGTAGATTCGTTTAATCCAATTGATGATATACCCATACAAAAGAAACAAGCGTCATAATCCCTTAAGCTGTCTTGATACTGAGTTATATTATTAAAATCATAAACAACTAACTCTACTACTTTTGGGTGTTTCATTTTTAAAGGTTTCCGGTTAATAACTAGAATTTTTTCAACCTTTTTGTGATCTAAACATTCCAGCAATACGCTTTTACCTACCATCCCAGTGGCTCCTGTAATGATAACTTTCATTTTACTTCTTTTTGATTATGGCGTTTATTTGGCTCATTACAGCCATTTCAAAAGCTCTTTCTCCAAACCATTTTCTAATGAATAGCATTGGTTTGGCATACTTGCCACCTACATAGCGTGTTTTTGGTTTGGCACTGTTAATAGCCTTAATAATAAGGTCTGTTATAACCGAAGGAGGCGATCCAGTTCCCTTTTCATACACTTCTAAGGACGCTTTGTGCATAGCGCTAACTTTTTGTTCATAAGGACTTCCTTTGGCTCTTTCAAGCATATCACTCATCATGACCTCTCCAAACTCAGTGTTTATTGCTCCTGGCTCTATTAAGATGACATTGATGCCGAACTCTTTGAGCTCTATACGCAAACAATCTGACCAGCCCTCTAAGGCATGTTTGGTTGCGTGATACCAAGCGCCAAATGGAGAGTATATGCGACCTCCCATAGAGGATAAATTGATGATTTTACCACTTTGCTGAGCGCGCATTATGGGAATGATCTTTTTGGTGAGGCTTGCCAGCCCAAAGATGTTCACATCAAACTGTCTCCTAGCATCCTTCATAGAAACAGTTTCAACGGCTCCCCAAACAGCATAGCCCGCATTGTTGATCAGTATGTCAATTCTTCCTTGCTCGTCCATAATTCGATGAACAGCTTCATCGATAGCCGCTTCATCAAGGATGTCCAGCTGTATAGCGTGTCCGCCTCTCGCTACTATGTCATCCATATGAGATAGTCTACGCGCAGCGCCATACACAATGTACCCTTCTTTAATTAAGTGTAAGGCAGCATCTTTTCCCATTCCGGTAGAAGCGCCTGTTATTAAAACTACTTTTTTCATTTTGCTTTATTTTTCCTTAATTAATAATAACTGCTCATGGTAGGCCTCAATCCTAGACCCAGCATTACCGTCTATCAATAAAATGACAGACATCATCGCAATGGTTGTTATCAAGCTTGCTCTCCAAACTGCTGAGTCGAAAAAGATCATTAACAAGGCACAGATAGCGATGATTAACGGGATGATAACAAATACATTTTTATAACCTTTTAAAGTCTTTTCAGTGCGGTCAATTTCTGATTCTACAAAGCTCACAGCATCCTGTCTATAATCGTTTGGAAAGCTATTTACTCTGGATAGGTTGCTATAAATTAATCCGCTTCCTATGATTAATAGCAAAACAGCAGCTACTAAGCTTGGTATTATATAGGCTTTTGCTAAATCAGTTTTACCAAATTGCCAAAACCCTAGGCTTGCTAATAAAAAGAGGATGCCAAAAACAACAAAGAAAGTTGATGAAAAGATTTCTGTTTTTGCCCAGTCGATTGCGAGTTTTAATAGTTCCATTTTTTGTTTTTATTAGTGATTACTTACTTACTTTAAGTTTAAATTTTTTACAAGTCATATTTATTAATAAGGAAGGATAAAACTTCCTTTTGATCAAGACGCATGCTTTTTCTTAATATAGAGGTAGAGATTCCTTCCACAAAAAACAAAAGGAAGTGAGCCTCCATCTCTGGCGATTTGTACCCCAGCTTTTGGAGTGCAATAGTTAGCGCATCTGTAATAGGCTTCATTTTATCTTTACTATGGGTGTTTAGCTCCCACTTTAATTTAAACTGAAGTCTCCAAAACTCTTTATCTTCCTCTTTAATTTCGAAAGGCATTTCAAGGAAGAGGCGGATTTGTTTTTTAGGGTCACTTTCTGTGATGACACTATAAAAAACACCACCCATTTTTTCTTCTGCCATTTTAGCAATGGCAGTTAATAAGCCGTTTTTATTCTCAAAATGACGAAAGATAAGTCCTTCAGACACCCCGGCATGTTTTGCTACTTTGCTGGTAGAGGTAGCATGAAAACCGTTCTTTGAAAATAATTCCAAAGCTGCTTCAATGATTTTTTCTTGTTTTTCAGTCATAGTGAGTAATCACTTGCAAAATTACAGTTTATTTTAATAACAGCAAGTAAAACGTAAAAAAATGTAAAAGTTAGTCGACCTTTATCCCTTTGCTTTCAAGGTGTTTTTTGATGTCGTCCAGTTTCCCTTCCGGAATAGCGGAAATTAGTTTTTGAGTATAGGCTGTTTTAGCTTCTGAGTAAATCTGATCAGCATCGCCCATCTCTTCAATTTTACCACCTTGCATCACCACCATTCTATCGCTCATATATTTTACAACGGAAAGATCGTGAGAAATAAATATGTAGGTTAGTCCAAATTCTTCTTTTAGTTCATTGAGTAGGTTCAATACTTGCGCTTGAACAGAAACATCAAGTGCAGAAACAGATTCATCACAGATGATGAATTTTGGGTTTACAGCCAATGCTCTTGCAATACCAATTCGTTGCCTTTGTCCTCCAGAAAACTCGTGTGGATAGCGATGAAAATGCTCTTTTCCTAAGCTTACACGTTCTAACAGTTCTTCAACACGTTTTTTCCGTTCTTCATCGTTCGATAAAATTCCATGTACTTGCATTGGCTCCATGATGGCGTTACCGATGGTCATTCTTGGGTTCAAAGAGGAGTATGGATCTTGGAAAATGATTTGAACTTCCTTTCGGAAAGCACGAAGCTCTTCTTCGTCAAAGCTCGCAATATCACGCCCTTTGTAGAACATTTGTCCATCGGTAGGCTCTTCTAAACGGAGAATGGTACGCCCAGTCGTTGTTTTACCACAGCCTGATTCTCCAACTAGACCAAGTGTTTCGCCAGGATAGACGTCAAAACTGACATCGTCTACCGCCTTTACATGTCCTGTAATCCCTCCGAAAAAGCCATTTCTGATAGGAAAATACGTCTTTAAGTTTTTGATTTGCAATAGGGGCTCTTGAGCATAAAGAGCTTCATGTGCCTTTTTCCTTTGACTTAATGGAACTACTAAATCTTTGGTAAATTCTTCTACGGTAACATCATTTTGAATGATTTCACCCTTATCGTTAACTCGCATAAAATCACCAACGGTAGGTAAGAATTTATAGCGTCTGTCCAGTGGGGGGCGACAGGCCAAAAGCCCTTTGGTATAGGGGTGTTGTGGATTACTGAAGATGTCCCAAACATTTCCTTGCTCTACAATGTTTCCTTTGTACATGACTACCACCTTATCCGCTAGCTCGGCAATCACACCTAAATCGTGTGTAATAAACATAATGCCCATATCATGCTCTTTTTGGAGTTTTTGCATCAACTCTAAAATGGTTTTTTGTACCGTTACGTCGAGAGCAGTGGTTGGTTCATCAGCTACTAAAACTGAAGGCTGGCACGACATAGCCATGGCAATCATCACCCGTTGTTTTTGACCCCCTGATATTTGATGCGGATAGGTGCTAAAAATACGCTCCGGATCTGGTAGTTGAACTTCTTCAAAAAGTTTAATAGTGAGGGCTTTGGCATCATTTTTGGAAATGTTTTGATGCAACATAATAGCCTCCATCACTTGATCCCCACAAGTAAATACAGGGTTTAAAGAAGTCATGGGTTCCTGAAAAATCATGGCCAACTCATTTCCTCTAAATGAACGCATTTCTTTTTCAGAAATTTGAAGCAAATCAATAGTCGAGCCGTCTTTATGATGAAACAAAATTTCTCCATTGGCAATATTTCCAGGAGGGCATGGTACCAGGCGCATAGCGGATAAGGAGGTAACCGATTTACCAGACCCTGATTCTCCTACGATACCTATGGTTTCTCCACGGTTTAATGTGAAGCTTACATTGTTTACAGCAGTAACTACTTTTCCTTCAGTATGAAACTCCGTCACTAAATTTTTGAACTCTAATAAAGTCTTACTCATTGTTTCATCAAATTTGCTGTTAAAAATAGGTCTTCTGCACGGATTATGCAACCTCTATATGTTCAGATAAAATAAGCTCTTTTCCCATATACTTTAGCAGTAGCTGAGCCACCGTTAGGGTGTCTTTTTGGCAATAGATTTTAATACGTTCTAAATCCTTTTCTTGCCAATAGACCCTTGAAACCTGGCTTCCGTCAATGTCGTCTTTAGGTGTTGGAATATCAAACAGTGCAGCTAACAATTTAATGGAGGTGTAGTGTTTATAATCACCAAACTTCCAAAGCTCCATGGTGTCAAGGTGGCGAACCTCCCATGGTTTTTTTACTGAAATGTCTAGTATTTTAGGTAGTTTAATACCATTAACTAACATGCGTCTACATAAAAAAGGGTAGTCAAATTCTTTGCCATTATGGGCGCAAAGGTGATGCTTTTCTGTGGCGAATTTTTCGTTTAATAAATTAGCAAAACCCGTAAGTAGATCTTCTTCGTTATCTCCATAAAAGGATTTGATTCGAAAGTGATTTTGATGCTCTTTTTTGAATAAATACCCCACGGATATACACACGATTTTAGCAAATTCTGCCATGACGCCTGCTTTTTTCGCATAAAACTCTTCGGCAGAATGCTCTTCTTTACGCTGCCACTTGGTTTTTTCCGCCCATAGATGTTGAAAGTTATCTGCGAGATCAGAATAGGTTGGAGCAATAGGGACGGTTTCGATATCCAAAAAAAGAATATTTTCAACTTTAAGATGGCTTAACATAGATGAGATTATTATTGATCCAAGTTGATTTCAAAAATATTGGACAGGTGATTTTTTAGTTTTTCTTTTACCTCCTGCATATTCAACTCACGACCTAATTCTTTTTGCAATGAAGTTACGGATTTATCTACGATACCACAAGGGACAATATTGCCGAAGTAGGATAGATCTGTATTCACATTAAAAGCAAACCCATGCATTGTTACCCATCGGCTGGAACGCACTCCTAAGGCGCACAATTTTCGAGCAGTTGGTTTGCCAACATCTAACCAAACACCCGTTTCACCGCCCGATCGTTCTCCTTCAATACCGTATTCTGCAATGGTTTTTATGACGGCTTCTTCCAAATACCGGAGGTATTTATGAATGTCAGTAAAGAAGTTATCTAAGTCAAATATAGGATAGCCCACTATTTGACCAGGGCCATGATAGGTAATGTCGCCTCCTCGATTGATTTTATAAAAAGTAGCCCCTCTAGATTTTAAATACGCTTCGTTTACCAATAGGTTTTCTTCCTTCCCACTTTTTCCTAATGTGTAAACGTGTGGATGCTCGCAAAACAGAAGATGAGATTGTGTAGGGGTAGTTGTTCCTTCTTTACGGTTTCTACTTTTGATTTGAATAATGTCTTGAAAAAGTTGTTCTTGATGATCCCAAGCTTCCTGATAGTCGATAAGTCCTAAATCGTTAAAAACAACCGACTGCATATTACACCTTAGCGAGTTCCCCTTTAAGGTAGTTAATTACATCAATTTCAATGGCGTCAACATTGTTCATAACCGACAAATACCAGCTCACCCAATCTCCTAGGTGGATGTGGTACAATGTGTTTTGCAAAGGGCTGTCTCCTTCGCTCCAAATTTCTGTGATGTTGTTGGTAAATTTAGAAATAACGTCTTTATTGATATCTATTCGAACTTGATTCCTAGAGTAGTCGCACTTATTACGGAAGTATACTACCGCTAAGTTATCAGTGTTCATTCTCCAGCCTAAAAGCTCATTGTGATTCATTTCTGGAACAACATGATGCCAACAAAGCATCTTACTATTTTCATTGATTTGCTGACGAAAACGAACGCCTACTCCTTCAAAACCACTAGCGGTGTAGATGACCGCCGTTTGTTGGTACATTTTATCAGCTAACTTTTTGGCTTCAGCCTGAATGTGTTCTTTTCGTTTATTTAATAACTCAATGGATTTTCCGAACTCCATTTCAAAAGAGTTATCGATAAAGCCATAATGTTTGAATAGAAAAAACAGTTGTGTAAAAGAAAACCCAAACATAGCTCTTGGCGGTTGTCCCCCAGGAATTTGGATGAAATTATAACCATTCTCTTTAGCGATATCAGCTAATTTCCCCCCAGAACTGATGCAAGCAATTTCGGCCCCTTTAGCTTGGCATTTTTCCAAAGCAAACAAGGTTTCTTCCGTATTTCCAGAATACGACGAGGCAATCACCAAGGTATGTTCATCAACAAAATTGGGGATGCTGTAATCTTTTGTAGCACATATAGGAATGCTTACTTCAGGAGCTACCAAATCGGTTAAGATGGTTCCACCAATACCAGACCCGCCTAGTCCACAAATTAATACATTGCGTATGTCTTTTGAACAAGGTTTCAGCTCCGCTTTACGACCAATATCTAATGCTTCGGTGAGGTGATTAGTAAAGTCGTTGATGTAATCGTTCATCTTCATTATTTTCTTCTTTAGTTTAACAGGCTCGAAAATACAAAATAGGCAGGTAAATATTTAATATCTTTGATCAAAATTTCAACCATGAGCAGAGTGCTGTCAGAACAGGAAATAGTAAGGCGAGAATCCTTACAAAAACTGCTAGATTTAGGGATTAATCCATATCCAGCAGAACTATTTGAGGTAAACGTTTCCGCTAAAGGAATCAAAAAGAACTACGAGGCTCGTAAATTAGATTATAAAAACATCAGCATTGCCGGCCGTTTGATGAGCCGACGCATCATGGGAAAGGCGGCTTTTGCCGAGCTGCAAGATAGTTCTGGGCGTATTCAACTGTATTTTAACAGAGATGAAATTTGTCCGGGGGAAGACAAAACAATGTACAATACGGTCTTTAAAAAACTATTAGATATAGGTGATTTTGTAGGAATCAAAGGACATGTGTTCACCACCAAGGTAGGCGAGATTTCTATTCATGTGGAAGAATTTAAGGTGCTAACAAAAACACTTCGCCCCCTACCATTACCAAAGGTAGATACTGAAGGAAATGTATACGACGCTTTTACTGACCCAGAAAAAAGATACCGCCAGCGGTATGTAGATTTAGTGGTTAATCCACAAGTGAAGGACGCTTTTATAAAGCGTACGAAGTTGACCAATTCCATGAGAGATTACTTAAACGGAAAAGGATATTTAGAGGTAGAAACGCCCATTTTACAACCCATTTATGGAGGCGCAGCAGCTCGTCCGTTTAAAACACACCACAACACCTTAGACATGCCGCTCTACTTACGCATAGCCAATGAGCTATACCTTAAGCGCTTAATTGTTGGTGGTTTTGATGGGGTGTATGAGTTCTCTAAAGATTTTAGAAACGAAGGAATGAGTCGCTTTCACAACCCTGAGTTTACTCAGGTAGAACTCTATGTGGCTTATAAAGATTACGAGTGGATGATGGACCTGGTGGAACAGATGGTTGAAAAAATTGCGCTCGATCTACATGGAACAACGGAAGTTCAAGTAGGAGATCATTTGATCAATTTTCAGCGCCCTTGGAAGCGCTATAGCATGTACGAGGCCATCGAGCACTTTACCGGAATTGATGTTTCGCAAATGGAGGAAGCAGAGATGGCAGAAACCGCTAAGAAATTAGGCGTTGAGGTAGATAAAAGCATGGGCAGAGGAAAATTAATTGATGAAATTTTTGGAGAGAAGTGTGAAGCTCAATTGATTCAACCAACCTTTATTACTGATTATCCTGTTGAGATGTCGCCATTAGCGAAAAAGCACAGAAAACATGAGGGTTTGGTAGAGCGATTTGAAGCCATTTGTAATGGAAAAGAAATCTGTAACGCCTTTTCTGAACTCAATGACCCCATTGATCAGCGTACTCGTTTTGAAGAACAGCTAGAGCTAGGGAAAAGAGGCGATGAAGAGGCCATGGTATTGGATGAAGATTTTTTAAGAGCCATTGAATACGGAATGCCCCCAACGGCAGGCTTGGGCATTGGTATTGATCGATTGAGTATGATTATGACCAATAGCAATTCCATACAAGACGTTTTGTTTTTTCCACAAATGAAACCGGAAAACAACGCACCAAAGGAGGAGGTTTAAGCTTGGATAAGCCACAAAAAATAGCAGTGATTGGAGGGGGTAGTTGGGCTACCGCTATCATAAAGATGTTGTGTGAAAATGTGGATCAAGTGGCATGGTGGATGCGCAATGAAGAAACCATTGCTCACATCAAAAAGTATGGACACAATCCTAATTACATTAGTGCTGCAGAATTGCCTTCTGATAAGTTAAAAATAAGCAATGACTTAAATGCCATTATAAGTGCTGCAGACTGCCTAGTTTTTGCGGTTCCTTCCGCTTTTTTAAAAGCCACACTACAACCGCTACAAACATCCTTAAAGGGTAAACTCATCATTTCAGCCATAAAAGGCATTGTTCCTGAAGACAACGCCATTATTGGCGACTTTTTTCACAAGGAGCATCAAATTCCATATGCCCAAATTGGAGTGATTACGGGTCCTTGCCATGCCGAAGAAGTAGCACTAGAACGCCTTTCTTATTTAACCGTTGCCTGTCAAGACATTGCAAAAGCGGAATGGTTTGCCGAGCAGATCTCTTGTCGCTACATTAAGACCAATCTTTCGGAAGACATTTTTGGAACGGAGATTGCGGCGGTACTAAAAAATGTGGTGGC
This sequence comes from Flavobacteriales bacterium, assembly GCA_965661505.1. Lineage (GTDB taxonomy): Bacteria > Bacteroidota > Bacteroidia > Flavobacteriales > UBA7312 > UBA7312. The sequence goes on from CBFIDX010000033.1 coordinate 9,536, forward strand.
CATTGCTTCGGGCATCTGCCACAGTTTGGGTTATGGCGATAACTTTCAGGCCGTACTGGTGTCCAATGCCATACGAGAAATCAAGCGTTTTGTTGATACAGTCCACCCCATAAAACGGGACATCAAAGAGTCGGCTTACCTGGGCGACTTATTAGTGACAGCCTATTCGCAATTTAGTCGTAACAGAACCTTCGGCTACATGATTGGGAAAGGCTACTCCGTACGCTCAGCACAGCTAGAAATGAAAATGGTGGCCGAAGGCTATTATGCCGTTAAATGCATCAAAGAAATTAACGAGCAGTATGGCATGAGCATGCCCATTACCGATGCGGCGTACAACATTCTTTACGAAAATATTTCTCCAATTATTGAAATGCGTCTTTTAAGCGAACAGCTGAATTAATGGGCGCTTTATTCTTTTTTTAAAAACCCTTTTTCCATATTTTTTCGGAAACGGAGAGGTATTCTGGCAAGGCGGCCGAACCGTACCATGGATATATTTCTGGAGCTAAAAAGTCTGCCGCAATAGCCGGATCGCTTTGCAGCAGCTCTTGGGCTTCCTCTTTCGTTGTAACATTCAGTATAAAGAGCCCTCTGTAGGTTTATCCCAATAGCATTTATACGTTTTACCCTTATAGTTAAAATCAAATTTTCTTTTTATTAAATCATCCTCAGGCTCAATAGGATATGCAAATACTTCCAAATACCCCTTAGCAATTGAACATGCTGCCATGAGCTCTTCAGGAAATAGTAGTTCATTTAAGAAATCAAGGTTCGTTTCAGCATCGAATCTTAAAATGAAACTATCATCATTCCATAAATTATGGATATGAAGTCTCTTATCCTCCTCAATTTTTTCAATCTTAACTTTTGGGTATCGTTCAGTTAGTTTCATTTCCTTTTTTCAATGGCATATAACTTGTTGTTAATCCAACACCTATATGCTTTACTAGCGTGTATGGCTGTGTTTTTAGTCTAAAAAGGGGAGTATTTATTATTTGGTTTTTTGTGTTTAAAAAGCAGTTAAAACCAAATAGTGCTGTGCGTCGGTAAGGGCTGGTAGCGTGGGGGTAAAGGGTGCTGTAGAAAATCATTTTTTTCATGCTTTATGTTTAAGAATTGCCTAAAAGTAGGTAAAAAAACGCAGAAAACAATCATTTTGGGTGTTTTATGCTAAAAGGGCACACCTGCCTCTTGGTTTTGGCACCGCAATGCCCGCCTTTTATTTAGCTGTGTTGGGCGCTGAGTGCTTGCTTGCCTAATGCGTTAAAATAAGTTTGGCTTTTTGCATCCCTACTAAGCTAGCCAACTCCTTTTCGTTGGCCTCCTTGATGCGTTTTATTGAACCGAAGTGAGAGATGAGTTTTTGGATGGTTTTGGGTCCAATTCCAGGAATGTTATCCAAAGAGGTGTGCAATGCGTCTTTGCTTCTTTGGTTACGATGATGATTAATGCCAAAACGATGGGCTTCATTGCGCAGTTGTTGAATGACTTTAAGGCTTTCTGAACGCTTGTCTAAGTACAAGGGAATACTATCGCCAGGAAAATAAATTTCTTCCAACTTTTTAGCAATGCCAATGATGGCAATTTCCCCCATCAGCCCTAATCGTTCTAAGCTTTTTACTGCAGAGCTGAGTTGGCCTTTACCACCGTCAATAACAATAAGTTGAGGGAGTTCATGCCCTTCCTCTAGCAGCCTTCGATATCTTCGGTGTACTACCTCTTCCATAGAGCCAAAATCATCTGGACCAACTACTGTTTTGATGTTGAAGTGGCGGTATTCTTTTTTACTTGGCTTTCCATTTTTAAACACAACACAAGCTGCTACAGGATTACTGCCTTGTATGTTGGAATTGTCAAAACACTCAATGTGTATAGGTTTGTTTTTAAGACGCAAATCTTGTTGCATTTGTTCCATTAGCCTGCGGTTGTCAACCCTTGCACGAGCTTGTTCATTTTTGCGTAGGCGATCATGTTGCAGGTGCTTGGCGTTGCGATAAGAGAGCTCTACCAATTTGCGTTTATCTCCAATTTTAGGAACACTTATTTTCAGCCCCTCCCACACCAAAGGGATAGTGGTATAACACTCTTTTGAGGTGCTTTGAAAACGCTGCCGTAATTCAGTAATGGCTACGCTTAATAACTCCTCATCCGTTTCTTCTAACTTTTTCTTGAGTTCTAAAGAGTGAGATTGTATGATGGCGCCACTAGCTACTTTAAAAAAATTGACATAAGCGTATTCTTTGTCAGATACAATACTAAACACATCCACATCATTAATTTTTGGATTCACAATGGTTGATTTAGCTTGATAATTTTCCAATAAATCGATTTTTTCTTTCATCAATTGTGCCTGCTCATAAGCCATTTCTTGTGCAAAGGAATGCATGAGCTGCTGAAGGTGTTTTATAACAGATCGGATATTTCCTTTTAAGATCTCCTTGATGTGCTGTATGCCGATATCGTAATCTGTCTCGCTTTGCAGCTTTACACAGGGGGCTTTACAATTGCCAATGTGATATTCTAAACAGACTTTAAATTTTTCCTTTTGTATATTCTCTTCCGTTAGCGCATAGTTGCAGGTACGCAAAGGATACAACTGTTTGGTAAATTCCAACAGGGTTTTTACCAAACGTACTGAGGTGTAAGGTCCGAAATATTCGGAACCATCTTTGATGAGCTTACGGGTAGAAAAAATTCTTGGAAAACGCTCTTTTTTGATGCATATCCAGGGATATGTTTTGTCGTCTTTTAGTAATACATTGTAGCGAGGCTGGTGTTTTTTTATCAAGCTGTTCTCCAGCAGTAAGGCATCCATTTCTGAAGCCACGACAATGGTTTGTATAGTTGCAATTTTACGCACCAACACCTTGGTTTTACCATTTTGATCTTGTTTCTGAAAATAGGAAGAAACGCGTTTCTTTAAGTTCTTGGCTTTGCCAACATATAAGATCTTCCCCTCCTTATCGAAGTATTGATACACCCCGGCATCGTTAGGGATATTTTGCAGCTGATTTTGTATGTCTTCAGAAGGTATCATAGACGACCCCCAAGTACGCAAGTTTTTTTGGCTTTTACAATTTTTCCTTGATGGTTAATTGCTTCTAAAAAAAGGATGTAACGACCAATGGGCGCTTTGTACCCTTGATCGCTAGTTCCATCCCAGAAAAAGACCTCTTCACTACCGAATAAAACATTGTTTTGAAGGAGCTTAATTAACAAGCCATTTTGATCATAAATGTGTATGCTGCCAGCATATTGACCCGGCCCTAACGAGATTTTAATCTGTAAGAGGTCGTCTTGACCGTCGTTATTGGGAGAAAAGAGGGTCGGTTCGATACTGATGGGGTTGAAGTCCATTTGTACGTAAAAGGCCCATTCTCCGTTAAACACTGAGGTGCTTTGGCGCCATAAATAAGTTGTATTGGCAACTGCCGGTGCGTTGAGGTGCAGTTGGTTTATCGTATCAATTTCAAAAAAGGCTGTATCACCAGTCCAATTACTTAGATCGGTTGAAAAATTGTCGGACCATTGGGCCAAAAGTGTTAGGGGGCAAAGCATTGTAAAGAGAAGTCGTTTCATAGTGTATAAATATATTATTTTTGAATCCAATATGAAAATAGTAATTGTAGGTGCCACGGGCATGGTCGGAAGTGTAATGCTTCAAGTATTAGAGGAACGTAATTTTCCGATTACCAGCCTCATTCCTGTTGCATCAGAACGATCTATTGGCAGAAGCATACGATTTAAATCAAAAGACCTTGTCATTTCATCTATGCAAGATGCCATTGCTCAAGGTGCGGACATCGCTCTTTTTTCTGCGGGAGGAGATACTTCCTTGAAATGGGCACCTCGCTTTGCTGAGACAGGAACCATTGTTATTGATAATTCTTCTGCTTGGAGACTTAGCCACCCCTTAATAGTTCCAGAAATCAATGGAGACATACTGAGTAGTAACGATAAAATTATTGCCAATCCTAATTGCTCTACTATTCAGTTGGCAATGGCTTTAAAGCCATTACACGATGCCTTTCAAATAAAAAGAGTCATTGTATCAACCTATCAATCAGTGACCGGTACAGGTATGCAGGCTGTGCAACAGTTAGAAAACGAAAAGGCTGGCATCGATGGGCCCAGCGTTTACCCCCACGCCATACATGAAAACGCATTACCACATTGTGATGTTTTTGAAGAAAATGGCTACACTAAAGAGGAGATGAAGCTAAGTCGTGAAACAAAGAAGATTTTAGGAGATGATTCTGTTTTAGTTAGCGCAACCGCAGTTCGTGTTCCTGTTAAAGGAGGTCATTCTGAAAGTGTGAATATTGAGTTTGCAAATGATTTTGAATTAAGTCGTGTGCGCCAGTTATTATCAGCTACAAATGGGATTTGTTTACAAGACAACCCTTCAGAAAACGATTATCCGATGCCTATTAGAGCGGTAAATAAAGACCAAGTTTTTATTGGAAGAATCCGAAGAGATTTTACGCGAGCAAACAGTTTAAACATGTGGATTGTTGCGGATAACTTACGCAAAGGAGCTGCAACTAACGCGGTTCAAATAGCCGAAAAACTGATCGATAAGGGGATTATTTAAAAAAGCTTCTATGAAACAACAGTAGGTTGATTACGCCAATACTAATGGCGGAATCAGCGATATTAAAGATATGCCGGAAGAAAATAAAATGATCTCCTCCCCAAAAGGGCAGCCAATCTGGAAAGTGACTATTGATAATTGGAAAATAAAACATATCCACTACACTCCCCTGCAAAAAACCAGCATACCCTCCCTGCATAAAGGTAGCAGTTTGCCCAAAGCTATGGCTAAAAATCATTCCATAAAAGGCGCTGTCAATCATGTTGCCAATGGCTCCTGCTAAAATCAGTGCAATACTCATTACAACAGCTGTTTTGGTATTTGCTTTAACAAGGCTGTTTAAGTACCAAGCGATGCCACCAATGGCCAATATTCGAAAGATGCTGAGTAAATACTTTCCCCACTTGCCTCCAAACTCCATGCCAAAAGCCATTCCTTTGTTTTCGGTGAAATGAATAATGAACCAATCAAATAAACGAATTTCTTCTCCAATAATCATATTGGTTTTAATCCAAAACTTTAATAGTTGGTCGAGGACTAAAATGAAAACAATAAGAGCAATTGGTTTTTTCAAAGTATGAAGTTATTGTGCGCGCTTTGCTTCTATGCTAAGGGTAGCGTGTGGAACGAGTAAAAGACGTTCTTTTTGAATTAGCTTTCCTGTTACTCTGCAAATGCCGTAGGTTTTGTTTTCTATTCTTTTTAGCGCGTTATTTAGGTTGCGTAAAAATTTCTCCTGTCTTAAGGCCAACAAAGCGTTATCTTCTTTAGAAAGGGTAGAAGAACCTTCTTCAAAGCCTTTAAATGTAGGCGAAGTATCATCTGTACCATTGTTAGAGTCGTTGGTATATGCGCTTTTAATAAGCTCAAGGTCTTGCTCGGCTTTCTCAATTTTTTTAAGAATCAACTCCTTAAATTCGGCAAGTTCTTTATCTGAAAATCTTGTTTTACTATCTGCCATGGTTATATTATTCTATTTATGTTTATGGAGGCTTTTACTCCTTCAACTAATTCTATCTCTTGCGTTTTTTGATCAATGTCATTATCAATACGCAATTCATCAGCTAGGGTTTCCGAGCAAATATAATTTAAATTATGATGTATTGCTTTAGATAGTTGGTTGTCAGCAGACAAGATGATTTCAATACGATCAGTTACCTCTAAACCACTGTCTTTTCTTAGGTTTTGGATACGATTAATAAGCTCTCTTGCCAATCCTTCCTCTGCAAGTTCATCCGTAATATTGATGTCTAAAGCGACAGTTGTTCCGTTTAAAGAAGTAACGGTCCAGCCGGGAATATCCTCAGAGCTAATCTCTACATCAGCTAGTTGTAAAGTAATTGTTTCCGAACCAATATTTAGTATGTATTCGTTTTCGGTTTCAATTTTATTGATGTCATCGTCTGTAAATTGTGCTACTTCAGCGGCTATGGCTCGCATGTGTTTGCCATATTTTGGGCCTAGGGTTTTAAAATTCGGTTTGATTTTTTTCACCAGAACACCAGCGTCTTCTGTCATGAACTCTAACTCTTTTACATTGACCTCAGCTAACACTAAATCTTTGATGGCTTCCACTTGTTTTTTTACCACCTCGTTTAACACAGGAATCATGATCTTTTGCAAAGGCTGTCGTACTCTTAAACGTTCTTTTTTACGTAATGATAGTACCATTGAGGTGATGTCTTGCGCTAGTCGCATCCTTTTCTCTAAATCTGCATCAATGATGTTTTTATCCACTTTTGGTAAATCGGCTAAGTGTACCGATTCAGCAATATTTTTCTGCGTTACATGGTTTAGATCTTGAAACAAGCGATCCATAAAAAATGGTGCAATAGGAGCACTCAATATCGATATGGTTTCTAAACAGTGATACAAGGTTTGATAGGCCGATATTTTGTCTTGCTCGTACTCTCCCTTCCAAAATCGTCTTCTGCAAAGCCTTACATACCAATTGCTTAGGTTATCGTTGACAAACTCTTGTATGGCACGAGCAGCTTTTGTTGGCTCGTAGTCATCTAAGGAAAGAGTAACCACTTCAATTAGGCTATTTAATTCTGATAAGATCCAACGATCAATTTCAGGCCTTTGGCTTAAGTCCAATTCTTTTTCCTGGTAATTAAATGCGTCAATATTGGCATATAGGGCATAGAAGGCATAGGTATTGTAAAGTGTGCCGAAGAACTTTCTTCTAACTTCATCGATACCCTCTAAATCGAACTTTAGATTATCCCAAGGTTGTGCGTTTGCAATCATGTACCAACGCGTTGCGTCAGGCCCGTATTTTTCTAGGGTGTCAAAAGGATCTACAGCATTTCCTAAACGCTTTGACATTTTATTGCCTTTCTTATCTAGAACTAAACCATTAGAAACGACATTTTTAAAAGCCACATTGTCGAACAGAATAGAAGCAATAGCATGAAGTGTAAAAAACCACCCTCTTGTCTGGTCAACCCCTTCTGCAATAAAATCAGCTGGATAACACTTTTCGAAAAGCGTTTTGTTTTCAAAAGGATAGTGAAGTTGTGCATAAGGCATGGAGCCCGAATCAAACCAAACATCAATCAAATCAAGCTCTCGTTTCATGGCTTTACCAGAAGGTGAAATGAGTACTATATCATCAACATAGGGTCGGTGTAGGTCAAAAGAGCTGTAATTTTCTTCACTCATATCTCCAGGGACGAACTTCTCCAAGGGGTTTGTTTTCATCAGACCAGCATTTACAGATTTTTCAATTTCTGTTTTTAACTGTTGCATGGATCCGATACAGAGCTGTTCGCTATAATCATCTGTAGCCCAAATGGGTAATGGGATGCCCCAAAATCGAGAACGAGAAAGGTTCCAGTCTACCAAATTTTCTAACCAATTACCGAAACGACCTACACCCGTAGAAGTCGGCTTCCAGTTAATGGTTTTGTTGAGCTCTACCATGCGCTCTTTGGCCGCAGTTGTCTTAACAAACCAACTCTCTAATGGATAATACAATATTGGCTTATCCGTCCGCCAGCAGTGGGGGTAAGAGTGTTCGTATTTTTCAGCCTTAAAACAAAGGTTGCTCTCTTTTAGTTTAATAACGATTTGCACATCAACAGGAAGATCGGGTTTGCTTTCGCCGTCTTTGTAGTATTCGTCTTTTACATACATGCCGGCAAAGTCGGTCACTTCATTTACAAATCGTCCTTGCGTATCTACTAAGGTCAATGAGCCGATGCCGTTTTGTTTAGCAACACGATTATCATCAGCACCAAAACTAGGTGCTAGATGAACGATTCCTGTTCCGTCATCAGTAGTTACAAAATCACCAATCAGTACCCGAAAAGCATCCCCTTCATCTGGTTGAGCATAAGGTAATAATTGCTCGTAATTGATCCCCTCTAGATCACTTCCTTTGAAAGTATCTGTGATTTTAAAGGGAATATTTTTATCGCCTTGCTCATAATCACTCAGTACGAGATCAGCATTTTTTTCTGAAAAAAACTTAGCCAACAGATTTTTTGCTAAGATGACCGTAATGGGTTGATGGGTATATTGATTAAAAGTTTGAACTTTTACATACTCAATTTTTTTACCCACCGCTAAGGCTGTATTTGAGGGTAGTGTCCATGGAGTAGTGGTCCATGCTAAGAAAAATAAATCGCCGTGTAGATTTTCGAACAGAAAATTGGATTTTTCACTTTTTTGAACTTTAAATTGTGCCACAGCCGTTACGTCTTTTACATCACGGTAACAGCCAGGTTGGTTTAGTTCGTGAGAGCTTAATCCAGTACCAGCTTTGGGCGAGTAAGGTTGAATGGTATGCCCCTTGTATAACATGCCTTTATCGTTCATTTGGCTAAGAAGCCACCAAACGCTTTCAATGTATTTGTTATCGTAGGTAACATAAGGGTCTTTCATATCCACCCAGTAGCCCATTTGGTTGGTTAGGTTCTCCCATACACCTTTAAATTTCATTACATTCTCTCGGCATTTCTGATTATACTCAGCAATGGTAATGCTTTTGCCAATGTCTTCTTTGGTTATGCCTAGCTCTTTTTCTACTCCAAGCTCTACAGGAAGGCCATGTGTATCCCAGCCTGCTTTTCGGTGGACTTGAAAACCTTGCAAGGTTTTAAATCGACAAAATATATCTTTAATGGTTCGTCCCATCACGTGATGGATGCCGGGCATCCCGTTGGCTGAAGGAGGGCCTTCATAAAAAGTGAAAGAGGGTTTGCCTGCTCTTGTTGAAACACTTTTTTCAAAGGTTTTTCTTGCTTTCCAGTCGGCCAATATTTCTTGGCTAATTTGGGGCAAGTTTAAATGCTTATATTCTGGATATTTACTCATTAAATGGTGGCAATAACTTTTAGTTCTATGGCAATAGGAGTAGGTAAACTTTTGATTTCAATAGTAGTTCGGCAGGGTTGGTTATCGGCAAAGTACTCGGCGTAAATGCGATTATATGTTTTGAAATCGTCTTCCATATTAGTTAAGAAAACAGTAACATCTACAACTTGACTCCATGAAGAACCAGATTCTTCAACAATTGTTCGCACATTATCGAATACTGAACGGCATTGTGTTTCAATGTCGTAATTAGTAATATTTCCATCTTCATCCAGCTCTACTCCAGGGATCTTTTTTGTCCCTCGCTCTCTAGGGCCTACTCCAGAAAGAAATAATAGGTTGCCTACTTGGCGTGCATGTGGATATAAGCCTACTGGCTCAGGAGCTTTGCTCGATTCAATTTTTTTACTACTCATAAACCCTTGATATTAAGAGCGCAAAAATAAGGATTGATTACTGCATAAGCAATAGTAATGAAAAGAGAAAAATGTTTTTTAGATTTGTCGTTTGTTTTGGGGGCATTAGCTCAGCTGGCTAGAGCGCTACGCTGGCAGCGTAGAGGTCATCGGTTCGACTCCGATATGCTCCACAAAGATTAAAGCCCCTGATAAAAAGGGGGTTTTTACTTACGGACCATTAACTCAGTTGGTTTAGAGTGTTACCTTGACAGGGTAGAAGTCACTGGTTCGAATCCAGTATGGTCCACCAAAGCGGAATGTATCCAGTGATAATATTCTGCTTTTTTATTTTAATGCATATGTTCTAGTCTTTTAATTAAGTTCTGTCTAATATTTAGCCAAAATAAATTA
>CBFIDX010000034.1:0-19243 GCA_965661505.1 Flavobacteriales bacterium
CCACCCACACAATAAGTGGTATTGGCATTGGCATTGTAATTAGCAGCGTTTGGATTATCGCATCCTAAAACAGGGTAGATACATGTATTGTTATCTTGAAAACAAGTATTTGCGTCGTAATTGATGGCATATGGATCCGTACAGCTCGCTACGTAACAACAAGAGCCATCGTCAAAAATAGCGACTGATGAATAGTTGAGTGCAGCAGGATCGGTACATCCATTATCCGGGCTTTGGCAAGCTGTACTGGTCAATAAACCGCTGCGTTGGGTATTGATGGCTGCTATCATTCTTGTTTTTTGATCATTGGTAAAAATGTTCATGCAAGCATCGTCTGTGTAATCCATGTAATTCATGAACATATCTCCATTATTACCACAGCTAGGGCTAGGGTGGGTAGGGCAGCTATAGTTAGAGCCGGAGTGTTCTGGAGTATCGTTGCAAAAGTCGTTCCCACAGTTGGAGTCGCCCCAAATGTGTCTTAAGTTTAGCCAGTGTCCTACTTCATGGGTAGCAGTTCGACCAAGGTCGTAAGGAGCGCTAGCGGTACCAATGTTTCCGAAATACTCGTAATCGCACACCACTCCATCAGAAGTGGGGTCGCCACCCGGAAACTGAGCATAACCCAAAATACCTCCAGAAATATCGCACACCCACATATTTAGGTACTGATCGGTATCCCAAGCGTCAACACCCCCAGAAGCACTGTATTTCACTCCGTCATTGGTGCTAAAGGAGCTCTGGCTGGTAGAAGTACGGGTAATGCCCGTAGTTGGATTTCCGTCAGGGTCATTTACCGCTAAACAAAATTCAATCTCTGTATCGGCAGCCACACTCTGAAACATTGCAGGCGTATTAACGGTATCGCTGTTTAATCTTCTAAAATCTTCATTCAGGATGTCTAATTGAGAATAGATCTGTGCATCGCTGATGTTTTCAGTGGCATTGTTATAAACCACATGCACTACTACTGGTATGGTAATAATGGAGTTAGCAGCCATAGAAGTGCTGCTAATAAACTGTTGTAGCTGAAGCTCATCTTGCACCATCTGCTGTTCCAAATTGGGATTCATCAGCATCTGATTTTCAAGGTGTGTCATTGTGCCGCAAGTACGCTGGCCCAAACTAAAAAGCGGTAAAAACAGAAGTAAAAGTAGGTATTTTTGCATGGTACAAAGATACAAAAAGTTGCTAGCGACAAATCCTTGACCTTTTTAGGTGCTCGTTCTATTGTGGCTTTACAAAGCGTTCATAAGGCTAAGGAATTTTTAGTTATAAACACTTACACGAAAAGGCTTCATTAGGGTTTCCATTTTTTTTAATAAAAACAGCTAAAAAAAGACTTTTAATCTAGTAAAAAAAGGTATAAAAATTAAAAAGACTGCTTTCGTAATTGCATATAGCGACTCAAAAATTTTTGATGAGAGTTGGCATTGCTGTATTTCAGCTTTAAGGTATGATTGTCTAACTGTAGTTTTAAGATGCCATCGTTGGATAGAAAGCTACACTGGTTGTAGCGTCCGAAAAGAATGAACTCCTCGTTTTTGAAGCGAAAAAAAACCGCTACCCCTTTTTTACGTAATTCGATGGCTGCATATACTAAATCAGTGTATTCATCTAGAGGAAGGCACTCTTCTTGAGGTTGGATGGATAGCAAGGTGTATTTGGGCGATCCGAAGGCATTGTACTTGAACTGTTCCAACAGGTTAAAAGAAGGCCCAGCATGGGCTTTTACTGTTTGGTAGGTTTTTTTAGGATTTTTACTGGTCTGTACTAACATAAGGCTATATTTGTATAACAAATTTAGTAAAAGATTATACAATTACGGTTAAATGTTACGATTCAATGCATCAGAAGTAAAACAAGGAGCCATTCCAACAGGAGTGATGGGGGTGTATTTTTTTCTGAACCAGCACAAAGAAATCATTTACATTGGTAAGAGCATTGATGTTAAAAAGCGTTTGCAACAGCATTTGTATAAAGGCAGAAAACGCTTGCTTCATTTTTTTGCGTTTTTAGAAGTTAAGGTTTTTTCCTCCGAATTGGAATCTTTGCTTTACGAATCGCAGCAAATAAAAAAACACCGACCTATTTATAACCGAAAGCTGCGCAAAACCAAGGCTCGATTTTTTCTTCATAGTGCGCAAAACGAAGAAGCTTATTCCGTTTTCAGGATAAACACAGAAGAAGCCAATTCCTTAATGTCATTTGCCAGCAAGCACAGGGCCATTGGGGCAGTGCGCTTTTATGGGGAGCAGTTTCAGCTATGCGATCAGCTCAATGGATTGGAGAAAGGCACTAATGCCTGCTTCAAACATCAGCTAAAGCTCTGTTTGGGGGCTTGCGTTCAGGTCGAAGCAGCAAGCCTTTACAATGAGCGCTTTTCATTGGCTTTGGCAGCCATCCATCAGTTGCCAAGGCATTGTTTGTTGGAGTTTCAGCAAAAAGCGTCAACCACCTTTGTAGAGATTGAAAACCATCGAGTAAAAGCCTATGGCGTAAAAACCATCAGTCATCATGCGGTTGCTTTTCCCTCTAATGACGAATTAAAAATAGTACAGACCTATGCAAAAAAACACCCCTATCAACTACTCACCCATACACCACAAAACAAATGAAACGACCTTGGAACTTAATTGACTTGCCTGTATATAGTTTGCTTACCCTTGATGAGGAAGGAGTCATTAACATGAATATTTGCACCTATGTAAGTGCAGTAAGTATGCAACCTAAAATCTATTCGGTTGCCATTGATTACAAAACGAAAACCTACCAAAACCTAACAAATAGCCAAGTAGCTGTTTTGCAATTGTTGAGCAAGGAGCACATGCAGCTTGTAAAAAAGTTGGGTAAAAAAAGTGGTTTTAAAATTGATAAAGAAGCCTATTTGCGAAAGAATGATTGTTTAACCACCTGGCGTTCTTACCCAGTGCTAAAGGATTGCAGTGCAGTACTTGAGCTCAACAAAACAACACAGTTAAATGTGGATGGCGATCATGAAATTTTCTTTTTTAAAGTAAATAAATTCAGTTCTTTTTCAGAAGATGTTCTGTGTTTTCAGGATTTAATAGAAAATAACATAATATTGTAAACTGAAAATGCAGCCTACCACACCCTTGTTAAAATACAGAACCTATACCCAAGAACATCATAAAGAATGGATCACTTTTATTCATGGTGCTGGAGGAAGTAGCACTATTTGGCACAAACAAATAAAGTTTTTTAAAAAAGACTATAATTTATTATTAATTGATTTACGAGGGCACGGTATGTCCAATGAGCTAGAGATTGGCTCAAGCTTTAAGTACGACATGATTTTTGAAGAAATCATAGAAGTATTGGATCACCTAAAGATTAAAAAATCCAACTTTATGGGCGTTTCTTTTGGTTCGGTTATCATCCCTCATTTGCATCAGCGGTACCCTGCCTATGTAGATAAAATGATTTTGGCAGGTGCCATTACGGGTTTTGATGCCCGCACTCAATTTTTGCTGAACAGTGTGCATGTGGTAAAGTTTTTACTCTCCAATATTTTGTTGTACAAACTTTTTGCTTGGATCATAATGCCTAAATCGAACCATAGCTATTCTAGAAAGTTGTTTGTAAACGAAGCCAAGAAAATTAAAAACCGGGCTTTTCGTAAGTGGCTTTCTTTGTTGCCTGAGATTAAAATTTCCATCGATCAGTTAGTGGATATTCATTTTAAAGAAAAGACCTTGTTTATTTCTGGAAAAGAAGACTATTTATTCATCCAAAAGATTGAACAATTTGTAAAAGACAAGCCCAACCTTTCTTTTGTAAAAGTGAATGATTCGGGACACATCATAAATATTGATAATCACGAAACCTTTAATCAGCTGGTGCATGACTTTATCCAGTAAGGTCTTCTTTTTTAGTGTTCCATCAAATTTTTAAAAAAGTAAAGCATATAAATCATATTTATTTATATTTGCCACGCTAAAAATTACTAGAGAAAAGAATCTTTTTTTATGCACATTGAAAAGGATTTCCGATTTTTATAAGAGCAGGGTCGCGTAGCTCAGCTGGATAGAGCATCTGCCTTCTAAGCAGACGGTCACAGGTTCGAATCCTGTCGCGATCACAAAATCAAAGCACTCCGTAAGGGGTGCTTTTTTTGTGGCGACTTAGGGATGAGAACCTTCGAAATAAGCATAGCGAATTCACGACCTGCCCTGTGAGTACGTTTTCAATTGGTGTATAATAAGACTGATTATAAATTAGTTAAAATAAGCACTTTGATGTTGATGAAATCATTTAATGCCTTAAATTTGTTAAAACACTTTTTCTTTATGATACATCCAAAAATTCAAGCTGCCTTAAACAAGCAGATACAAGCAGAAGCCGATTCATCTCAGTATTATTTAGCCATGGCTTCATGGGCCGAAAAAAATGGCTTTGAGGGAGTCTCCAACTTTTTTTATGATCATTCGGATGAAGAGCGTCAACACATGCTCAAACTAGTTAAGTACGTAAACGAGCGTGGAGGACATGCTAAAATAACAGCCGTACAAGAACCTCCTAACGACTTTACCGATTTAAAACAAGCTTTTCAGCATTTGCTAGATCATGAGGTAAAAATAACACAACTTATTAATGAGTTGGTGCATTTCTGTTTGGAGCAAAGAGATTATACCACGCACAACTTTCTACAATGGTATGTGGCCGAGCAAATTGAAGAGGAAGCACTAGCAAGGACTATTTTGGATAAGCTATCCTTGATTGGAAACGATAAAGGAGGCTTGTATTTGTTTGATAGAGACATTGCACAGATTACTGTTACCAGTGCTGCCTCTGGCTTATAATTCATCCAGGCATTCCTGCATTTTTTGACAGGCTATTAGGATTTCTTCTTCGCTAATGATGAGGGGAGGAGACAGGCGTACGGCAGTAGCTGTAAAAAGAAAAAAGAAGGTAATCAATCCTTTTTGATAAGCTAATTCTACAAATTTCCTGCAATTTTCGGCATTGCCCAGCTCCAAGGCCAGCATCAAGCCTTTGCCCCTTATTTCTTTTACTTTGGAATGCTGTAACTTTTTTCGAAACAGGGCTTCTTTACCTTCTACGCTTTCAATGATCTGGGGGTTTTCAACTAAGGTTTGTAAGGTGGCCAGTGCAGCAGCACAACTCACTGGGTGCCCTCCAAAAGTGGTTATGTGCCCCAGCTTTGGATTGTCTTTTAGGGCATCCATTTTTTTCTTACTACTGATAAAAGCACCGATGGGCATGCCTCCACCCATTCCTTTGGCTAGGCAAAGGATATGGGGTGTAACGCCAAACGTATGGAGGCCAAAAAGCTTTCCGGTTCGCCCAAAGCCTGTTTGTATTTCATCAAAAATAAGCAGTGCGCCTACTTCTTCACAGCGAGCTTTTAATTTTTTTAACCAATCATGGGTGGGAGTGATAAAACCACTAGCACCCTGTATGGGTTCAACCATTACAGCAGCTGTTTTGTGCGTAATCTGTTGTAAGGATGCAGGGCAGTTATAGGCTATTCGATTGCAATCTGGGAGCAAGGGTCTAAACTTGTTTTTATACATTTCTGTTCCCATTAAGCTCAGTGCTCCATGAGTGCTGCCATGGTAACTATCAATGCAAGAGATAAACTCTGTTCTCGCTGTTATTCTTTTGGCTAACTTCATGGCTCCTTCGATGGCTTCGCATCCGGAGTTCACCAAGTAGGTGCAATCTAGCTCGTTGGGTAAATTTTTTGCCAATAGTTGAGCCAATTGGTATTGAGGTGCTTGCACATACTCGCCATAGACCATTACGTGCATGTATTGGTCTGCTTGTTTTTTTACAGCTTGAACAACAGCAGGATGGCCGTGTCCGAGTGTGTTAGCAGATACGCCTGCTACTAAATCAAGTAATCGATTTCCGTTGATGTCTTCCACGTACATGCCCTGTGCTTTTTTGATTTCCAGCGCTTTGGGATGCGGTGTTATTTGTGCCTGATGATGAAGAAATAGTTCTTTACTCATTGTGCAAAAGTACGAAAGGCTTATTTACGTTGGATAGCCTTTTTAGCAGCGGCTATGATATTGGTGCTGTCTAGGCCGTACTTCTTGAGTAGGTCGGCTGGTTTTCCGCTCTCGCCAAAAGTATCGTTTACGGCTACCATTTCGAGTGGAGAAGGGTGTTTACGACCCAATAGCTGCGCAATGCTTTCACCTAATCCGCCCAACATCATGTGCTCTTCAGCCGTTACAACACAGCCTGTTTTTTGTACAGATCTCAAAATGGAATCCTCGTCTAAAGGCTTGATAGTATGTATATTAATAACTTCTGCTTCAAGTCCTTGTTCAGATAGTTTTTTTTGTGCTTCTAGCGCTTCCCATACCAAATGTCCAGTAGCAAAGATGGATACGTCTTTACCGCTTGTTAGGTGTAGGGCTTTACCAATTTTAAATTCCTGATTTTCTGGCGTGAAGTTAGGGACTTTTGGTCGTCCAAAGCGTAAATATACAGGGCCTACATGATCGGCGATAGCCAAGGTTGCCGCTTTTGTTTGGTTAAAATCACAAGGGTTGATAACGGTCATGCCTGGAAGCATTTTCATTAAACCAATGTCTTCTAAAATTTGGTGGGTAGCACCGTCCTCACCAAGAGTAAGCCCTGCATGAGAAGCACAAATTTTTACATTTTTATGAGAATAAGCGATGGATTGTCGTACTTGATCATACACCCTTCCGGTAGCAAAGCCAGCAAATGTTCCTGCGAAAGGAATTTTCCCTCCTATGGTCATGCCGGCAGCAATTCCCATCATATTTGCTTCTGCAATCCCTACCTGAAAAAAACGTTCAGGGTGTGCATCCGCAAAAGCATTCATTTTTAAGGAACCTGTTAAATCTGCACAAAGAGCTACTACATTAGGGTGTGTTTTGCCCAATTCACTAAGTCCTGCCCCGAAGCCGGAACGTGTATCTTTCTTCTCCATTTTTTATAATTTTAGGGATACAGATTTTTTTGAGGTTACTGTAAAGACCTGTTCTTTTGTGTATATGCTTTGATTCGAGCTTTTTGCTCGATAAACGATCCGGTATTTTCCAGGTAAGAGGTAAAGCGTTTCTCTGTTTTTTGTGGAATTGATATCGCATACCCATTTTAATTCACTCCCTTCTTCAAAAATACTTCCATAAGCCTTTGAGTTAAAGGAAAGGCTTACCAGCCCTGGTTCTGGAATTGCTACGGTTGCAGTTTTGTTCTGCTCTACCCGAATGCGTTCATAGATGCGGGGAAGGGTCAAAATTTCTATATCGTAGGTACCAGTAAGGTAGGCCTGTTTGGTATTGAAAGATTGTACATTTAAGATTTCCTGCTTTCCTTTTTCTTTTACAATGCAGCTTATGTCCTGATTTCCACTAACGCTTAACTGTAAGTTTCCTCTGGCAGCCTTGATGGGTATAATGGTGTGTTCACCTGGCTTCAGTTTCCATTCTCCTTCGGCCCAAGTTTGCGGAACGGTATGCGCTACTACTTTGTAGCTAAGCACCGGATCGATGGTTAGGGTATCAGGATTTCCTTTTGCATTGATGGTATGTACGAAATTGTATTGTAAAACTCCCGAAAAGGCATCGTAAAAAGTAATGGGAACATTGCTTTCGGTTGCTTGGTTTTGTTCATCTAACAGGTTTACTTGTGCAGTAGTAGAATTCAGTACCTGCGAAATAACTACACTTAGTACATTGGTGAAGGTTTCTGGATCTTTGGCGTCATAGAAAGTACCTACACAGTCAAAGACATCCTTGTATTCTTCACTCAAGCCAATCCCAATAACAAAAGGTTTTAGGATGATTTTTTTCTCTTGAAAGAGGCGAGAAACAGCACAGGGATCGCCCCCACACTCTTCTATACCATCAGTTATTAAAACAATGATGTTGCGGCAATCGTCGCATTTTGGAAAATCGTAAGCGCCCGATTCTAGCGCTTTGGCAATAGGGGTAGTGCCTTTGGGTTTCAAGGTGGCTAATCGGGCCTTAATAGGGTCTATCTTATTGGATCCAAAGCCGACTTCTAATTTCGTATCTCTGCAATCTTGTGGAGGCACCGGCCTTTGGTGTCCGTAAACACGCAAACCTACTTCCAGTTTATCTTTTCCACGTAGGCTATCCAGCATGTTTCCTAAAAGTGTTTTTGCCACTTCCATTCGATTGCCACCTTCCCAGTTGGCATACATGCTTTGTGAAGCATCAAAAATGAATAAAACCCTTGTTAGCGGTTTTTCGTTTTGAGCTGTTGAGTTACTATTACATAAAAGCAGGATCACCAACAGGAGGGCTGTCTTAGTGAGGTATGTTTTTGCTTTTGTCATCCTTGTTTTGCTCTAGTAATCACCTAAGGTTTCAGGATTTTGAGCTAGGGCAGAGGTTAGTTGCTCATCGTTGGGGGCTGATCCATGCCATTTGTGAGTTCCCATCATGTAATCTACGCCATTTCCCATTTCGGTATGCATTAAGATGAGTATGGGTTTGCCCTTTCCGGTCATTGCTTTGGCTTTTTCCAAGTAGGAAATCACCTCTTGTATGTCGTTTCCTTTTTTGTTTTCTAAAACGCTCCAGCCGAACGCTTCAAACTTGGCTTTTACATCGCCTAGCGGCAGTACGTCATCGGTAGAACCATCAATTTGCTTTAGGTTATAATCAACGGTTGCAATGAGGTTGTCAACTTTTTTCCCTGCTGCATACATAGTGGCCTCCCAAATTTGTCCTTCCTGCAATTCTCCATCTCCGTGTAAGGAGTATACAATGTGTGGGTCCTGATTGAGTTTTTTTGTTTCTGCGGCACCAATGGCAACCGACATGCCTTGGCCTAATGATCCTGAAGCAATGCGGATGCCTGGAAGACCTTCGTGCGTTGTTGGATGTCCTTGCAATCTGGAATCGATGGTGCGAAAGGTTTCCATTTCGGAAACAGGAAAGTAGCCCCTGCGAGCTAGTACGGAGTACCAAACAGGAGAGATGTGCCCATTAGACAAGAAAAAGAGATCCTCATTTTTCCCATCCATGTTAAAATCAGTGTGGTGTTTCATCACATGAAAATAGAGTGCCACAAAAAATTCTGTACATCCTAAGGAACCCCCGGGATGTCCTGAGCTTTGCGCGTGTACCATCCGTACAATGTCCCTGCGTACTTGAGTACAAATAGCTTCTAATCGATCCATCATTTGTTACGTCTTTGAATGGCTAAAATAAGTTTTTACATAGGGCAGAATGCAATTGTTAATATTTTTTGACAAAAGTTATTTATGCTGTTTATCTTTGCCCTCTAAATTTTTCAAGATGGCTTTAAAATGCGGAATAGTAGGATTACCCAATGTAGGTAAATCAACCTTGTTCAATTGTTTATCAAATGCCAAAGCACAATCGGCAAATTTTCCTTTTTGTACTATAGAACCCAATGTGGGAGTAATAACGGTTCCTGATGAGCGACTATCAAAATTAGAGGAGTTGGTAAAACCTGAAAAAGTACTTCCTACTACGGTAGAGATTGTAGACATTGCTGGCTTGGTAAAGGGAGCCAGTAAAGGAGAAGGATTGGGAAATAAGTTTTTGGCAAACATTCGTGAAACAGATGCTATCATTCATGTTTTGCGTTGTTTTGAGAACGATAATATTGTACATGTTGATGGTTCTGTTGATCCGATTAGGGATAAAGAAACCATTGATATGGAGTTGCAGTTGAAAGATTTAGAATCGGTTGAGAAGAAGTTACAGAAATACGAAAAAATGTCGCGTACGGGTGACAAGGATGCTCGCAAAGTAGCGGAAGTATTACAAGCCTATAAAACACATTTAGAAAGCGGACAATCGGCTCGTTCTATTGTAATAGAAGAGAAAGACAAAGAACATGCTGTGGATTTAATGTTATTGACTGATAAACCTGTGATGTACGTTTGTAACGTGGACGAAGCTTCTGTACAATCTGGAAACGAATATGTTGAGAAAGTAAAAGCCGCCGTTAGTAATGAGAATGCTGCTGTATTACTAATTGCTGCCTCTACAGAGGCCGACATTGCTGAACTAGAAAGTTATGAAGAAAGACAGCTTTTTTTGGAGGATATGGGACTAGATCAGCCAGGCGTACATAAACTCATTCATTCAGCTTATCAATTACTGAACCTTCAGACCTACTTTACAGCCGGGGTAAAAGAAGTTCGAGCATGGACGATTAAAGAAGGAATGAAGGCTCCCGAAGCGGCCGGTGTTATCCATACCGATTTTGAAAAAGGATTTATCAGAGCTGAAGTAATTAAATATGTGGATTACATTGAAATGGGTTCGGAATTAGCTTGCAAAGAAGCGGGTAAAATGTCGGTAGAAGGAAAAGAATACGTTGTAGAGGATGGGGACATCATGCACTTCCGATTTAACACCTAAAATTTTGATTATCTTTGTAAGATGAAGGTTTTTTTACTAACGCTATGTACCTTATTTGGTTTTTTCACTTTTGGGCAAAACTGTGATGCGCCACAAAACCTTAGCGTTCAAGATTCTTTAACAACCCTCGATTATGATTGGAAGAAATTGCGATTTCACTCAGTCTCTGGCGCAGAAGAGTATCGAGTTCGATTTATGAAAATAACAGCTAGCAGTTGGGAGTACCGCTTTATGAACATGGATACAGTCCGTGCATTTGGCTTTGAGTTAAATGAAACCTATGTATGGGGAGCTAGAGCATGGTGTGATACTACTAATAGTTTAGCGTCTGCTTGGTCTGTACAAGATACTTTTAGCACCAACACTTTTGTACCAGCTCCTTTTTCTCCCTCTTTCTCCATCGATCTTTCACACTATGTATGCGATTCTTTAAGCGATTTGCAGTTTACAATAGCTCAAGATCCCAACGAAGCTGATATTGCTTCTTCAGCAGTTTTTTCTAGTTCAGGAAGTTTTCCTATCAGCTCTTTATCTGTTGGACAAACTATTGGTTATGCAGATGTAATGGCTGGTGGTGGCTTTTATGAATATGATTACACCTTACTGGTAGATCAGATTATCTCAAGTAATGTAGCCATTATTGCCATGCAAAATGATAGTACAGCTGTAATAGATGCTTCTTTTACAATAGAGAATGACAACGGAGGGATAAAAATTTTAAACACTTTTCCTGCTGATGGAAATAACTACACATCAGGAAATTATTCCATTGTGTTTTTTGAAAACTTATTTTTAAACCCAGCACCCTCTACCTTAGAATTTTACACATCCATTCAGTCTGAACTAGGGGATAACGATACGCAAAGCATCGATTACATGATCGATTGCCTAACAAGCAACAGAGAAGAAATACAACCTACTTTTATTTACCCTAACCCTGCCACTGATCACTTAAATTTTGATAAAAGTGGTTCAGTAATTCTTTGGAATGCTAACGGTCAAAAAGTACTTCAAAAAGCGGTAGCCAATTACTTAAATGTTTCAAATTTAGAAAGAGGCCTTTACTTTATGCATTACCAATCCAATGGTGAGGTTTTCAAAAGCACCTTATTGCTTCGATAAAGAAATTAGTTTAAAGGAGCAGATAAGCCCAAAAACACCCACTATTGTACCTAGTATCCAAAAACTTTGCCCTAAGGTGTATTGATCTGCCACCCAACCCAAAAAGGGTGCCGTTAGTGCAAAACTAGCGCGTATGATAAAACTCCTTACCGAAAGAACGGTTGCTCTTATCTCAGAACTTGTCACTTCGTTAATGTAGTTGCGTAAAATAGGTGTAGCAATACCTCGTATCAGGTAAATAAGCAAAATCCAAAAAACACCCCATTTGCTTTCAGAAAAACCAAGAAAAGCCATGCAAACAGCAATTCCAACACCTATAAATAGTAAGAGAGTGTTTTTATTCATTTTAGTTTCAAAACGATGAGCATGATAGGAAGATATGCCTACCGAAAAATTAAGTCCAGCCCATAAAATTCCAAACCATTTGATGGGAATGCCAACCTCTTTAAAGAAGGGTTGAGCAAACCATGCCATAGATAAAGTGGCAATGCCTGTGATGGCAGAAAACAACGTAAACCATTTCAGTAGTTTATGCTCTACTAAGGTGTATTTTACTACTTTAATAATGGTGCCAAAGCTTTTTTCTAATTGTTGGCCTTTTATTTTGGGTTCTACCAAAGAAAGCGCAAAAGGGATGGCTAAACAGGCAATAACGGCTTGTACATACCAAGGATAACGCAGGGACATTTCTGCTAAAAACCCACCTAAGATACCCGCTCCAGCTTCCGCAAAGTTTCCAATGGAATAGGTTTTTCCTTCAATACGTGTGTATTCATCGCTTTGCTCGCTTTCAAGTAGGGAGTCGTAAAGAAGTGCCGAATCGGATCCAGAAATAAAGCTATTTCCAACGCCCAACAGAAGCTCTGCAATGAAAAACTCCCAAAACCCAAAGGAAAAGCTAAACAATGCAAAACCTACAAAGCAGAAAAGAGTTCCTAGTACTAGTGTTTTTTTACGTCCAAATAAATCAGCAATGTAGCCGCTAGGAATCTCCATTAAAGCAACCATCATAGAGTAGGAGCCTTGTAAAATCATTACTTCCTGTAAGCTGAGCCCATTTTCCTGAAAAAACAGGACAATAATTGGCATAGCCACCATGAACCACATTAGCCCCTTGATGACGTATAACTTCCAAATATTGTTTTTTACTTGCATCGCTTAGGATCTCGGATGGTGTGTAATGATGGCTTCTTTCAGGTAATCCCTATCCAAATGAGTGTATATTTCAGTGGTAGTGATGGATTCATGGCCCAACATTTCTTGTACAGCACGGAGGTCTGCCCCCCCTTCTATAAGGTGGGTTGCAAAACTATGCCTAAAGGTGTGTGGGCTAATCTTTTTTTGAATGTTATTTTTAATGGCAAGGTCCTTAATGATGTAAAAAACCATCACTCTACTAAGTTGTTTACCATTTCTATTTAGAAAAATAAAATTTTCATGTCCTTTTACTCTCTTTTGGTGAGAACGTATTTGTTGTAGGTACGTTGTTAAGTGTTTTTCGGCAATTGAACCTATTGGAGCAAGGCGTTGTTTGTTTCCTTTTCCGATTACTTTTACAAAACCTTCGTTCTGATGCCAATCAGTCAGTTTTAGATTTATTAACTCAGAAACACGCAAGCCACATCCGTATAAAACTTCAAGCATAGCGCGGTTACGTTCTCCTTGAGGGTGACTTAAATCAACAGATTCTAAAAGTGTAATGACTTCTTTTAGGGAAAGGGTGTCGGGTAATTTTCTTCCGACCTTTGGAGCTTCAATCAGATCGGTAGGATTGTGTTTTAGCTCATCTTCAAGGATTAAGTATCGGAAAAAAGCTTTAATCCCACTTAAAATTCTGGATTGAGACTTTGCACTTAATCCCATTAGTGCAATCCATTGCATAAATTCTCGTATGTCTTTACTTTGAATTTTTTTAGGGCTTACTTTTTTGCCTTTTACTTCTAGGAATTGAAGGAGCTTCTCTAGATCACTTTCGTAAGCAGATACAGAGTTAGTAGAAAGTGATTTTTCAATTTGCAAAAATGAACGAAAACCGTTTATGTGACTTTTCCAACTCAATGCTTATTTTTGCCTTTATGAATATAGTTATTATTAATGGTCCAAATTTAAACTTATTAGGAGTACGGGAAAAGAGTATTTATGGGGAATCTACTTTTGATGATTTTTTAGAGGTTCTAAAAAAGAAATATGGTAACATTAACTTTTGTTATTTTCAATCAAACATTGAGGGTGAACTTATTGATTTTCTGCATGAAAAAGGATTTTCCTCTGATGCTATTATAATTAATGCTGGCGGTTACACCCATACTTCTGTTGCTATTGCTGATGCCATTGCAGCTATTTCTTCTGCTGTAATAGAAGTACATATTTCCAATGTATATGCACGAGAGGAGTTCCGACATACATCACTTATTGCACCTCATTGTGTGGGCAGTATATGCGGTTTTGGACTGCACTCCTATGTACTTGCTGTAGAAAGTATTATTGAAAGTAAGACTTAGTTTACTTTTTTTAAGGCATGTTTAACAGCGGCGGTAAATAATTCTTTTAAGCTTATGCCGAGCTGTTTGGCTTGTTGAGGGATGATGCTTTCTTCAGATAATCCAGGAACAGTATTTGCTTCTATCACATAGGGCTGGCCCTGCTGAATGATGTAATCAATCCTGGCAATTCCATCTAAACCCAACAGTTGATAAATTTCTTTGGTTTTTTCAGCTACTTTTTTTGCAATATCCTTGCTTATCCTTGCTGGTGTTATCTCTTGACTTTTTCCATTGTATTTAGCCTCAAAATCAAAAAAATCATTTTCACTTACAATCTCGGTTGCTGGAAAGGTGGTAAGTGTACGATTGAAATTATGAATGCCACAGGTCACTTCAGTGCCCTTCAAGAAGGTTTCAATGAGTATTTCATCGTCATGGCGAAATGCCGTATGGATGGCTTTTAAAAGTTCTTGAGGCTGACTTACTTTACTAATACCAAAGCTGCTGCCATTTTTGTTTGGCTTAACGAAGCAAGGCAATCCAATTTTTTCAATAATATCGTCAATATTAATCTTTTGACCTTCTTGCAACAGATAGGACTGAGCACATAGAATCCCTTTAGATCGCAGAAAGTCATTGCATTTTCCTTTATTGAAACTGAGTTTAGCAGCTTCATAACCAGATGTGGTATAAGGAATATGTAAACGATCTAAATAGTGTTGTAAAATCCCATCTTCTCCAGGTGAGCCGTGTATAGCCACAAAAACAACATCAAATGTTATTTTTTGTGTTCCTATCATTATACTAAAATCTGTTTTGTCAATGGGATAAGCCTTATCATGATGGATTACGCTCCATTCTTCATTGTTAATGAGAATTTTATAAACCTCAAATTCATGAGATTGTAAATGTGTTAAAACAACTTCACCACTTTTGAAAGAAATCACTTCCTCGGCAGAATAACCGCCCATAACTACAGCAATGTTTTTCATAATTTCAAAATTAAACTAAAAACTAACGATAAGGAAGGCCTGTTATAATTATTATATTTGCTCAACGTTATATTCACATGGCAAAGCAACAGACATCTTGGCTTAAATTTTTGTTTCATAAATCTTTTTATAAGCACCTCTTATTGTGCACACTTTCTATCATTCTAATCGTTTTTGGTGTTTTGATTTATCTAAAGGTTTTTACCAATCACGATAATACCATACAATTGGCGGATTATACCAATGTGCATATTGATGATGCAGACAGTATTTTTAATCAGCATTCATTGCGCTATGTGGTAATCGATTCAATTTATAATCTGGAAAAAGAACCGGGTGTAATTATTGATCAAGATCCAAAGCCAGGAATTCATGTTAAGGAAAATAGAAGGGTGTATTTAACCGTTATTGCTAAAAAGAAAAAGCAAATTGCAATGCCCGATTTAATCGACTTAACGCATAGAAGTGCCATTGCTAAACTGAAAGCTGTTGGCTTAGCAGTAGGGGACTTAAGCTATGTGCCGAACCTTGCCAAAAATGCTGTTCTGAAACAAAAGATAAATGGCAAAGATGTGAAAGTAGGAAAATTTTTAACGGTAGGAACAGCAGTAGACCTTGTGCTAGGCAATGGTTTAAGTGATGTAATGGTAGAGCTTCCGATATTAGAAGGTTTAACATTAGCAGATGCAAGGATGGTTCTTCAGCTCAGTTCATTAAATTTGGGTTTAATTATCTATGAATCGTCGGTTGTTGATAGCACAAAAGCTGTTGTGTACCGACAGCGCCCTGTAGTTACCGAAGGAAGGTTGATAAAGTTAGGAAAACCAGTTGATGTTTTTTTAAGGCAAGCAATGGATGAAGTTATAGAGTAATGAGGATAGTATTTTTTTTAATGTTTTTAAGTTCAGCTGTGTTTTCGCAAGAAATTGTCAACACATTAATGCATAACACACAGTTGTCGGCACCTTCAGTTAAGCTTTTTGAAAAAAGAAGTGCAAACATTTTAGTTCTTCCTTTTTTTGATGATTTTTCAACTTACAAAGGATATCCAAACCCTCAACTTTGGGATGATCATGATGCCTACATTAACACCAACCTACCTCTTGAACCAGTAAATATTGGGGTAGCAACATTAGATGGCTTAGACTCTTTAGGAAACCCAAGGAATATATCAAGCGCTAATGCTTTTGGTGATGCAGATTACCTTACCTCTAAAACCATTGATTTAAGCTCTTTTTCTGAAGTTTATTTAAGTTTTTACTTTCAACCAGAGGGTGTAGGAAATGCTCCTGAACCCAATGACGTCTTATCGGTAGAAGTAAAGGACCTTAGCGGTGTTTGGGTAACTATTTGGGATACCTTAGGTTTTGGTGTTGCTCCTTTTCAAAAAATGATTTTAACACTTGACAACACATCTTACCTGCATGCAGATTTTCAATTTAGGTTTCATAATAAAGCTACCCTTTCTGGAAATTTTGATCATTGGCATATTGACAATGTTTTGCTTACGGAGGACTATGGCTTGATTGAGGACGAAGACGATGTTGCTTTTATACACGATGATGTAAGGTTATTAGAGACCTATTATGAAATGCCTTGGTTGCATTTTCAGAACTCAGGCGCTAGCTATATCAACTTTACTGATAGCATTCTCTCAAGTATTGATCCTGTCACCTTTGACAGCACCTACCTACAAATAAATGACTATTTGGTTAATGTGATAATAAGAAATAACTATGCATCTATTGAAGGTGTAAACTATAAATATATTCTTACTAAGCCTTCAGGTTCTAGTATTGTTTATCCTCCAAACTCTATAAGCGATCCGGGTAGAAATGACGATATTCATCCATTTCAATCTGATGGATTATTTAATTATGCATTGCATGCAAATGCTTCAGGAGGTGGCGTTGAGGTATTAGATCCAACACTATTCTTTACGGAGTCTGTAAATAACCCATCTTTTGAATTTAAACAGATACTGACTACTAATGATGCAGATCATTTTAAAGACAACGACACCTTATATTTTACGCAAAAATTCAACAATCTTTATGCGCTGGATGATGGTAGTGCTGAAGCTTCGTATGGAGTGAATGTTTCGGGTGGCAAAGTAGCAATGCGTTTTAATTTAGCACAAGCAGATTCTTTAAAAGCATTGCAATTACATTTCCAGCAAAATCTAAACGATGTTTCTGCTACTGCTTTTCAAATAGTTGTTTGGGAAAATGATGGAGGTGTTCCTGGAGATACCATACACGTTTTTCCTACATTGTTTTATCCAGAATATACCAATCAACACAACGGATTTTTTGAATACGAATTAGAGTCAGCTCTTTTTCTTTCCGGATCATTTTTTATTGGCTGGCAACAATTTTATCCTGATATTTTAAATATTGGTTTGGATAAAAACACCAACAATAATGATCGAATGTATTATAACATCGGTTCTTCATGGGAGCAATCTTCTTGTGCTGGTTGTGAAGGTACATGGATGATGCGCCCTGTCTTTGGTAGTTTAAGTTCCACTGAGCAAATAGAGATAACTACATTAGATTTTGAGTTGTTCCCAAATCCAACAAATGCTTCTATACACATTAAATACCCAACGATTTTTTCTATAAAAATATATGATATGAACGCAGCACTTCTGTTAGCTGATAATGATATACATAAATCATGGTCCTTCAATACTAAATTATTAAAACCTGGAATGTATATTGTCGAGTTACAAAGCGGGCAAGTTATCAAAAGGAAAAAGCTAATTGTGCAGTGAGTAAGGAGGAATCAATAGAAGAACTTTACGAACACCACAAAGTTATTGCAGACAAAGGCCAAGAGCCTTTAAGGGTAGATAAATTTTTACTTAATAGACTGGAAGGTACATCCAGAAATAAAATTCAGCAATCGGCCGATCAGGGATTTGTTCAGGTTAATGGGAATACAGTAAAATCGAACTATAAAGTTAAGCCTCACGATGTTGTTCGAGTGATGTTTGCAAACCCACCAAGAGAGATTGAGTTAATCCCTCAAGACCTCCCTCTTGATATTGTATACGAAGACGAAGATGTAGTGGTTATTAATAAAGCTGCAGGCATGGTGGTGCACCCTGGTTATGGTAACTATAAAGGAACGCTAGTAAATGCATTAGCGTTTCATTTTGAAAATTTACCTAGTCATGGAGGAGACCCAGGCCGACCAGGCTTGGTTCACAGAATTGATAAGAACACAACAGGATTAATGGTCATAGCTAAAAATGAACAGGCCATGACACATCTTTCCAAACAGTTTTTTGAAAGAAGTATAGAAAGAAAGTATAATGCTCTAGTTTGGGGAGATATGAAAGAGCAGCAAGGCAGTATTGAGGGTAACATTGGTAGGAGTTTGAAAAATAGAAAAGTCATGACTGTTTTTCCTGATGGTGAATTTGGTAAATATGCCAAAACCAATTATCAAGTATTGGAGCGTTTAGGATACATTAGCTTAGTAGAATGTAAATTAGAGACAGGAAGGACCCACCAAATTAGAGTGCATTTTCAACACATCAAACATCCTTTGTTTAACGATCATGAATATGGTGGAAATAAAATTCTAAAAGGGACTACTTTTACAAAGTACAAGCAGTTTGTGGAAAATTGTTTTAGGATTATTCCAAGGCAGTCCTTACATGCTAAATCCTTGGCTTTTGAACACCCTAAAACGGGAAAGTGGCTTCAATTTAATTCTGACATTCCAAAGGATATGCAAGAAGTCATAGAAAAGTGGAGAGTGTATGCCAAACACAAAAAGGATTAATAAGTGTTTTCTTTCTTTTCAAATACTACCTCATTGTAATCTGTTACAATGTTGTAAAGAGTGTCTCTTTCAATAGGATGTCTTCCAACTTTTTTAATCAAATCAACTAATTCTTCAGTACTTAAAGATGGAGATTGTTCTTCTGCTCCAGCCATTGAATAAATTTTTGTAGTATCATCTATAGTACCGTCCAAATCATTGACTCCAAAACCTAAGGACAATTGAGCAGTATCCCTTCCAATCATGGGCCAATAGGCTTTAATGTGTGGGAAATTATCCATGTATATTCTACTGATGGCATAGACTTTTAAATCTTGGATGATAGTAGATTCAGAAATATGAGACATTTGGTTATTACCATTTCTGAATTTCAAAGGGATAAAGGTGTTGAAACCTGCTGTTTTGTCTTGAAGCTTTCTCAAGCGATCCATGTGGTCAATTAAATGGTAGGGTTCTT
>CBFIDX010000035.1:0-17764 GCA_965661505.1 Flavobacteriales bacterium
AGATTGGAAAGATAAGCAAGAAATAAAATTAGCACTGAAAAACACCTATGCTAATATTTGTAGACTAATAGAAAATGTTAAAGAGATTTAATCATGCAAAAAATAATCCCACGGCATAGATTTATAAATTGACCCCTTTAGGCACAAACTGACTTACATCACCACCATTTTTAATAATGTCTCTTACGATTGTAGAACTGATATGAGATACCTCCGGTTCAGTAATGATGAAAATCGTGTCAATGTTCTTTTTCATCGATCGATTCATTTGAGAAATCCCTTTTTCATACTTGAAATCACTTGAGTTTCGTAATCCTCTAATGATAAAATCAGCCCCCATCTTTTCACAAAAATCTACCGTAAGACCTTCATATTTTTCTACACTAACTTTAGCTTCATTTTTAAAAACTTCTTTGATCCATGTTAACCGTTCTTCTAACGAAAAATATTCCTCTTTTTTGCTGTTAGAGCCCAGAGCGATAACAACCTCGTCAAACAATGGTAATGCACGAAGAACAACTGAATGATGCCCTTTTGTAAAAGGAGCAAAAGAGCCAGGGAAAATTGCTTTTTTAATCATGCCACAAAGAAACTAAAGTTTACACGACCATAGTTTCTTTTTTCTTGAAAGTTGGAATGATCACTAAAATCCAACTTTTTATCATGCTCAATAATCAAGGTGCCGCCTTTTGTTAAAAGGTTTTTTTTAAAAATAATGTTTGGTATAGAAGTAATACCCTCCATTTGGTAAGGCGGATCGGCAAAGATAAATGAGTATGGTTCTTTTATTTGTTTTAAAAAACGAATGGCATCTGTGCGTATTATTCGATTATTCAGCTTTAGTTCCCGATTCATTTGTTTCATGAATTGAACACATTGAAAATTCACATCAACAGAGGTGATGTTTGTGCAGCCTCTAGAGGCAAATTCGTAACCAATATTTCCTGTTCCAGCAAAAAGCTCCAAAAGATTTGTATTGGAAAAATCAACGCGATTAATAAGGATGTTAAATAAGCTTTCTTTTGCGAAATCGGTTGTAGGCCGAACGGGTAAATTCTTAGGAGCAATAATGTTTTTACCTTTGTATATACCAGCAATTATACGCATAGGTGTTGGTGTAGAAGCGGATAATAATAGTATTCAGGTAATCGATTAATCACTGGACTTAAAACAACCTTCTCATTTCGTTTAATAAAACGAATATGACGAATGTATTTGTGAGCCAAATCATAGGTGCTTGAGTTTTTTTCAATTTCACCAAAAAAACAACAATCTAATTGGTCTGGGTCTAAATCTAACTGTTCGCATACGAACAAAGCAAAATAAATAAAGTCTTCAGCAGATTTATAAGTGAAGGTATTGTAAAGTTGTAATTCTTTGTTTTTAATAACAAGAACATCCATTTTCCTTTTAGCAATATTTATATATAGGGTAGGAGCTTTTGTTGGTTTTTGAAGTAAGCTTTCTATTAAGGTTGTGCCATAGTGTTTAAGGGTAGCATTTGGAAAGAATAAGTTAATCAATTCCATTTCTGGTTCTGATATTGCATAAACCAAGAAAGCATCAATTTGCTTAAGTTTATCAGAAAGAAACTGTTGATTTTCTATCTTGTGATGGTTGAGCTTAAGGTATTTTTTATTTCGTTTTGGCTCGTAAATTGAAGCAGGTATTAATGTGTGTTTTTCACTAGAAAAGTTAATGTTCACAGAATGATATGCTTTGTGTAAGTAGTCCTGATCCGCGATTGTTTCTTCTAGCTTTGATAAGGCTTGATGATAGCTCTCGAAAGCTAAAACTCTTGATGCATCACGAATACAAAAGGAAAACCCTTCTAAGCCTAACTGAATAGATAAATGTTGTTGTTCAATAGGGCTTCGAGACAGAGCGGACCGGTCAAAAAAGGTATGTGTTGGTCTATTCACCCCAATTTCCATTGATAGACGCATCCGACATTGATCCAACTCGAATTATATCATCTAAATCAATGCCTTTGTTATTTGCGTCAATTCCTTTTAAAAATGTGCCGAAAGTTGTAGAGACCTCAAAAACTTGAACAACAACCTTTCCCTTCTCAATATTGCCAGATTCTATATTGAAGGATTCTCCTTCAGAGTAAGGCACCTTAGATAGGGTGTTTAAGTCAAAAGGAAATCGTTGATCTCTTGTTTTCAAGTATTCTGCATTAAAAATACTTTGTCCTGCAGAAACAAAGACGGTATCTCTTTTAATGATGCCCATTTCAAGCGCTTGCTCTTCAGATAAAGAATCTGGTGTTTCACCAATGGCTTTAATTAAAGCAATAGAGTCATTATTGATGAAATCCAATAAGGTATTAAAATCACCGGCATAGGTTCTATACTTATCTTTGAAAGCGATTTGGGCAGATCTAATATCTTTTAAATTTTGTACAACAGCGGCCTTTCTTGAATTTGATTCTTCTTGAAATTCTTTCAAGTTTATCGGACTTCTGTAAACCAACCAAGCCAGTATGATAATAACTGGCCAGAGAATTAAACGAATGGTCTTTTGGTTCATCTTTATGGGCTTAATTATTTAATACTCGCAAATCTACCAAATTTTTTGTTGATAAAATGATAATTTAGCTCATCGATAAATTCGAAGATGCAGATAAAAAAATTACAAGATCTTTTACTCAAAAATTTCCCTTTTGACCCAACAACACAGCAGCAACAGCTCATTGCCCAATTATCTTCTTATGTGATGGACAGCGCTGAGCGAGGCTTGTTTTTACTAAAAGGATATGCAGGAACTGGAAAAACAACGCTTGTTAGCGCACTTGTTAAGAGTTTGTGGCCAGTAGGAAAAAAAGTGGTCTTGCTAGCGCCAACAGGAAGGGCAGCAAAAGTATTATCTTCTTATTCTGGTAAAAAAGCACTTACAATACACAAAAAAATTTATTGGATGAAAACAAACTCTAAAGGAAATACCTATGTGAGTTTGCAAAAAAATAAGCACACCAATACTGTTTTTGTGGTTGACGAGGCTTCAATGATTCCAGATCTTACAGACAAAGGTTTTGGAGGACGGTCTTTGCTAGATGATCTGATGGAATATGTTTACGATGGTGTGAGTTGTAAGTTGATACTTATCGGTGATACTGCTCAGTTGCCTCCAGTACACTTAGCAGTTAGTCCCGCATTGGATGAAAAACTGTTGAAACATACTTATCAGAAAGAGGTGCACGATTTTGAGTTAACTCAAGTTGTCAGACAACAGAAAGATTCTGCAATTTTAAGGAATGCAACGCAGCTAAGAAATCAAATAGAACAAGAACTTATAAAAACTCCGAATTTCGAATGTACTACAGATGTGGTTCGTGTAGAAAGTGGTATGCATTTACAAGATGCATTGGAAGATTGTTACAGTCAAAGTGGGGTAGAAGACACCATCGTTATATGCCGATCAAATAAACGAGCGAACTTATATAGCCAGCAGATTAGAGCTAAAATAAGGTGGCAAGAAAATGAAATTTCTGTTGGCGATTACCTCATGGTTGTTCGTAATAACTATTTCTGGTTAGCCGATGATAGTAAAGCCGGATTCATTGCTAATGGGGATACGGTCGAAGTTTTACGGATTTACGAGATAAGTAATTTATATGATCTACGCTTTGCACGATTATCTGTTCGGTTAGTAGATTATCCCGACGAAGAAAACTTAGAAGTAATCGTTCATTTAGGTATTTTAACGTCTGAAACACCAGCAATGAGTTATGATCAATACAAAGCACTTTATTCTGCAGTTGAAGAAGATTATAAAGACATTCCACACAAACACCAACGAAATAAAGAAATCAAACAGAACCCTTATTTTAATGCCTTACAAGTGAAGTTTGCTTATGCTGTTACTTGCCATAAATCACAAGGGGGGCAATGGGAAAATGTATTTGTAGAACAAGGTTATTTTACCGATGATATGATGAATAAAGAATACTTAAGATGGCTTTATACTGCTGCAACTCGTGCTTCTAAAAAACTTTACCTTGTTAATTTTAATAAAGCATTTTTTCAATGAAAAAGTTGATTTCGAAATTTGTCCTATGGTTAATGGGTTGGAAAGTGATGGGTGAAATCCCACCTATTTCTAAGTACGTGATTGTAGCAGCACCACATACCTCAAACTGGGATTTTGTGATTGGAAGAGCCTTTGGATATTTGTTAGAAATTGAAGCAAAATTTTTAGGAAAAAGTCAACTATTTAAGTTTCCCTATGGATGGTTGTTTCGATTTATGGGGGGGATACCTGTTGATCGTTCTAAGCACAATAGTTTGGTAGATTTTACCATTGACTTATTTCATAATTCAGAAGCATTGGTATTGGGCTTAGCACCAGAAGGAACTCGTAAGAGTGTTAATAAATGGAAGCACGGATTTTACCACATAGCCCTTGGTGCCAAGATACCGATTGTTCTTGCGTTTATGGATTATAAAAAAAAACAAGCAGGAATAGGGAAGATCATTTATCCTACAGGTAATATTGAAAAAGACTTTGAACTTATTGAAGCGTTTTATCAAAGTGTTACGCCTAAATACCCTCACCATTACAATCCTAAAATTTTCTAAAAAAAAACTCCGAATCTAATTCGGAGTTTTTTTAGTTTAAAAAAGTACAAAAGCTAGCTAAGGCAGCATGTTTATTGCATTTTGAACATCTATTGCACTAACCGGCCCCATCATATCAGATGAAGAAATTGTTTGATAATGTCCGTTAACGATGGTGCTATTTATAATTGTGTAGTAAAAATCACCAGTAGAATTTTCTGATAATACAATAAAACTAATGTCCATTCCGACGGGAGTAGAATAGGATGCTCCAAGATCAAAAACTCCATCATTATCTGAATCGTAAAGTGAAGCTACCGAATTAATGGTGTTATAGTAAATAAACACTGCTGAGTTATTTCCATTAAAACTGTCGGGTAGTTCTACCTGTACTCCAGTCAATGGATCGGAACTATTGTAGAAATAATCACAGTTAATCCATCCGATTGAGTCGATTTCAAAATCAAAGCTGAACAAACCATTTCCACCTGGATTCCAGTTTGTTGTGTCGGCAGTATTTGTTGTTACTGTATCGTCATCAAGCTCCCAGCCAAATCTTCCGTCATTATCGGTTGTTCCAACAAAATAGTCCATTGGAATATAATCGTCACTTGGGATACTTGCTTGAATAGGGGCGTTATCATTTATGCTAAGTTGATTTCCATTTTGGGTTACATTAACATACACGATTCCACCTGAAACAAGTAATTGACCATTCGTAGTTGTTGTTGGACGATTCAACCAAAGCATGTCTTTATTGCTTTGTGTTTCAATCATTTCAATTTCAATTACACCAGAAACGGTATTTCCATTCATGTCTTCAAATGTGTTAGAGGAGAAATACAAGATTGTCCCATTAGTGCCTGTAAGACTGGTTTGTGTAGATAAATCAATACTAATTGTTTGCTTTTCTGATTCTAAGTTAGTTCCAAAAAACGCGTTAATTGTATTTAGTGTCGGTGTTGGTGTTACAATTGGATTTTGATAAGTAATTACGGGGTCTTCTTTTTGACAACTGATAAGAATCATGGAACTAAGAATTACAGTTCCGATTAGCAGCTTTACTTTCTTCATCATAAACGGGTTTAATTTGATCATAAGTCGTTAGGTTTAATTGTGTAAATATATATCAGAATATATCTAAGTTCAAAAGATTAAAAATTACTTTGACGCGCTAAAACTTGTGAGTTTAATCCGTTTTCTCTAGGATCACTACTCAAAAACTTACGCATTCAAACTACATATTGTCAATAATAGCATTAAATGTTTGACTTGGTCGCATGATCTTGTATGTAAGGTGTTCATCTGGAATGTAATAGCCTTTAATGTCTTGGGATTTACCTTGCGCATTAGCCAATTCTTCAACAATTATTGATTCATTTCGTTCCATCTTTACAGCAACATCATTAAAAAGCTTTTGTAACGCTAAATCCGCTGTTTGATTAGCCATTTCTTTTGCCCAATACAATGCTAAATAAAAATGAGATCCTCGGTTGTCTAATTGTCCAACTTTTCTTTGAGGTGATTTGCCATTTTTTAAAAGGTATTCGATGGCTTTATCTAATGAGGAAGCTAGTAATTGTGCTTTAGAGTTATCGTTTGTTTCAGCAAAATGTTCTAAGGACACAACCAATGCTAAAAATTCTCCTAAAGAATCCCATCTAAGATGACCTTCATGTAGTAATTGTTGTACATGCTTTGGTGCAGACCCTCCTGCGCCTGTTTCAAACAATCCCCCGCCATTCATCAAGGGGACAATAGAGAGCATTTTAGCAGATGTACCTAATTCTAAAATAGGGAATAAATCTGTGAGGTAATCTCTCAATACATTTCCTGTAACGGAGATGGTGTTTTCTCCATTTTTCACTCTTTCAAGTGTAAATAAGGTAGCTTCGTAAGGAGGTAAAATTCGAATATCAAGTTTTGATGTATCGTATTGGGCTAGATATTGATTTACTTTTTTTATAAGTTGAGCATCATGCGCACGGTTTTCGTTTAACCAAAAAATAGCGGGCCACCCTGTTGCTTTAGCACGTTTTACAGCGAGTTTTACCCAATCTTTGATAGGCTCATCTTTAGTTTGACACATTCGCCAGATATCTCCTTCTTCCACATCGTGCTCCATTAAAATATTACCAGAATCATCGCTCACTTTTACACTTCCTGCTTTAGAGATTTCAAAAGTTTTATCGTGTGAGCCATATTCTTCCGCTTTTTGTGCCATCAGTCCAACATTTGGTACGGTACCCATGGTGGTTGGATCGAATGCACCATGCTTTTTACAAAATTCGATCGTGGCACTGTACAGGCTGGCATACGAGCTATCAGGGATAACCGCTTTTGTATCTGCAGTTTTACCTTCTGTATTCCACATTTGCCCAGAAGTTCTGATCATGGCTGGCATGGATGCGTCAATGATCACATCTGATGGGACGTGTAAATTGGTGATGCCTTTTTCAGAATCAACCATAGCCAGGCTAGCATTATTTCTAAAAACAATTTCTATGTCCGATTCAATGTCTGCTCTTTTTTCTGAGGATAGAGATGGTAATTTGTCTATCAAATCTCCAAATCCATTTCTAAAATCTACACCTAACTCATTTAAAGTATCTTGATGTTTAGAAATAAAGTCTTTAAAAAATACATTTACTGCATGTCCGAAAATGATAGGGTCAGAAACCTTCATCATTGTGGCTTTCATATGCAGAGAAAGTAGTATTTCGCTATCTTTAGCATCGTTAAATTCTTTTTCTAAAAAAGCCAATAATGCATTTTTTGACATATAGCTGGCATCAATCACTTCCTTTTGGATTAAAGAAACGTTTTGTTTTAAAAGAATTGCCTCTCCGTCTTTGGTGTGTAGTTTAATTGTAACATTGGTAGCATTCTCTACACACACCGATTGCTCGTTGTGATGAAAATCACCCATACGCATCGTTGCTACATGAGATTTTGAATCCTTACTCCAAGCACCCATTGAATGAGGGTTTGCTTTTGCATAATTTTTTACAGCACCAGGTGCACGTCTGTCTGAGTTTCCTTCTCTTAAAACAGGGTTAACAGCAGAGCCTTTTACTTTATCATACCTGCTTCTAATATCTCGCTCTTTATCAGAACTCGGATTTTCTGGGTAATTGGGAACTGCAAAACCTTTGTTTTGTAGTTCTTCAATAGTAGCAGTAAGTTGTGGTATGGAGGCGCTGATATTGGGTAGTTTTATAACGTTAGCTTGAGGAAGTTTTACCAGTTTTCCTAATTCTGCTAGTGCATCTTCTATTCTTTGATGTTCTTCTAAAAAATCTGGAAAAACAGCTAAAACTCGAGCTGCCAATGAAATGTCTTTTGTTTCCACTTTAATGCCTGCTTTTGCAGTAAAGTTCTTAATGATTGGCAACAATGAATGCGTTGCCAAAAAAGGAGCTTCATCGGTTTTGGTATAGATTATTTTAGATTTATGATCAGTCATATTTTATAGATCTCAAAAATTAAGCCCGCAAAGCTATTAAATTAGTACCCAAAAATATCCTCTAAAGTCAGGAATTTTACCTCACCATACGCTCCAAGCGCATCAAGATCTAATTCTTTTTTATCCCCAAGGACTAAAATAGTGTATTCATTACCACTAATGTATTCGTTGTGAAAACCCTGTAGGTCATTCATGGTGTAGGAGCTTATGTTATTAAAAACATCTTCTCTAGCATCTTTATTTATTCCTAATCGTTTAGCAGATTCGTAGTTAAAAAGAACCCTGTCTTTAGTGATGCGCTCTGTTCTGATTTTTTGAACAATGGCGTCTTGAGCATTTTCTAAATTGGCATCTACAGCTGGTAGGTCAGTCAATAGCTCATTCATCCCAATCATTGCTTCTTTCAGCTTATCGGCTTGTGTACCTATATAAGCAGTTACATAATGTGATTTATCAGCAGTTCTTGGTGAACTATAGCTGCTGTAAACGGAGTAAGCCAGTGCTTTAGACTCTCTCAGTGTTTGGAAAACGATGCTTCCCATACTTCCGCCAAAATATTCGTTATGAAGACGGATTAGAGGCATTTTTGAAGCATCGTAAGAGGCTCCTTTTGCTACCATTAAAATCTCTGCTTGCTTCATGTCATAATCTACCACATACACAGAAGTTTTATTGATGTCTAACTCTGAATAATCGCCTCCTTCAGGAAGTGCTTTTAACTCTTCAGGAAGTTGGTGTAGTTCTGTTAAAGTATTAGAAGCTTTCTCTACAGTAAGTGGTCCGTAGTATAACACACGATGCTCGTAAGAGGTAAGGTTCCGAATAATGTCTAATAACTCATCAGATGTAGTTGCCATCAATTCTTCTGAAGAAATTTGATTAGTGAATGGGTTTTCTGCACCATATTTAGCAAAGTTTGCCATTCCTGAATACAGAATTGTTTGTTTGTTCAACTTAGCATCTTCACGCTTTTTTAGCACATCCAATTTTAAATTTTCCAACGCTTGTTCGTTGGCAATGGAATTTGATAAAAGATTTTCAAATAATTCAACAGAAGCGTCAAAATTATCATTTAATCCAGTAAGAGAAATATAGGTTTGTTCGTTTTGGCTGTTGACTGTTACATCACACCCTAGTTTGTAAAACTCCTCTTGTTTTTGTGCTGGAGAAATTTTTTCTGTTCCTAAATATTTCAAGTAATCTACAGCAAGCCCTAGTTTAGGGTTGTGATTTTTACCCATATCAGTGATGTAGTAGAGTTTAAAACGGTCGTTTTCTGTGTTCTTTTTATGAAGTAACTGTACCTCGCCACAATTACTGTACGCGATGTCTTCTTCGTAATTGATGAAGTCTGGCTCAATTTCAGCCACTTCAGTTTCTAATAGAGTGCTTAAGAATTCAGACTGTGCATCTCTATTTACCTCAACAGGTGTAATGGCCGGTTTTGTTACTTTTCTAACCGATTTATCTTCTCCTAAGTTTTTGCGAACCATCACGTAGTTATCTTGGTAATATTTGTTGGCCACTTCCACTAACTCTTCTTTGGAAATGCTCTCTAGTATTTCGAACTCTTTGAGGTATTCTTCCCATTCAATATCTAAAATAAACGATTGCACAAACTCATTTGCTCTGCTAGAGTTTGATTCGAATTTTTTAATCTTATCAAGTTTCATGTCATTGATGATTGCTGGAAGTAACCAGTCTGGAAAATCTCCATTTTTTACCATTTCAACTTGGCCTAGTAAAAGTTCTTTTACTTCTTCTAAGGTTTGTCCTTGTTTGGGTATTCCATAAACTATGTGAGTGCTGTAATCCTTTAAAGTGTATGGAAAGCAGCTAGCCTGCAATACCTTTTGTTGTTGGTTGAGGTTTAAATCGATTAATCCAGCTTGACTATTGCTTAAAATCATATCGATCAAGCGCATTACTTGTGTTTCACGCTCCTCAACGCCTGGAAAGCGAAAAGCTAGATAGACACGTTCTACATCTGGTCCATACACATCTTTTTCAATAACAGCTGTGATGGGTTCTTCTACGCCAGGAGTAAATACTGGATCTGCTTTTCTTTCGAAAGAACCGAATTTATCGTTGATCCAAACAATTACTTGATCTGGATCGAAATCACCAGAAAGACAAATAGCCATGTTGTTAGGAACGTAGTTTTTGTTAAAATACTTTCTGATTTCTGTTAGAGAAGGGTTCTTTAAATGCTCAACGGTTCCAATGGTTGTTTGTGTTCCGTACGTATGCTTTTGGAATAAGCCTTCTAGCATGGCCTCAAACATTTTTCTTCCGTCGTTATCAAGGCCTCTGTTTTTTTCTTCGTAAACTGCTTCTAGCTCAGTATGAAACAAGCGAAAGACAGGGTTGCGAAAACGCTCAGCCTCAATAGATAACCATTTTTCTAATTGATTGGAAGGAATGTCATTGACATATACAGTGCTCTCTGCTGAGGTGTATGCATTGGTTCCTTTAGCGCCAATCCCAGATACCATTTTGTCGTATTCGTTAGCAATAGCAAACTTTGCGGCTTCTCCTGAAACAGAATCAATTTGACCCCAAACACGATTTCGATTTTCTTCATCGCTCATGTCGATGGTGCGGTATTCTTCATAAAGCGCTTCAATTTGGTCGATTAGCACTTTTTCTTTTTCATAATCTAACGATCCGTACTTATCAGTACCTTTGAAAAGCATGTGTTCTAGGTAATGCGCTAAACCTGTAGCCTCTGCAGGATCATTCTTACTGCCTGCTCTTACAGCAATGTAGGTTTGTACTCTAGGCGCATCTTTATATACGGAAAGATAGACTTTCAATCCATTGTCTAGGGTATAAATACGAGCATTCATCGGATCGCCCGCCACACTTTCGTATTGATTTTCAATCTTACTCATCTTTTCATTTACATTGTATCCAATTAATGCAATTACAGCAATGATTAGGATGTAGGTTAATTTTGTTTTCATATTTATATTATTTTAGTAATCTAACTCTAGTCCAAACTGATCTTTCATTTTAAGTAAGGTAGGGTTTTTTTCGACCATTTTCTTAAATTGATCTTCTGGTGTGTAGGCTTTTATTTCTTGAGGTTTTATTGCATCAACCGCTACTTTTAGTTCAATGCAATCGTTCGCTAAATTCTTTTTCAAAAAACTAAGAATTTCTGATTTCTCATCTAAAAACACTTCTTCCTGAACTTTATTGTTTAGTGTAAGTGTTAACGTATGTTCCTCACTAATAATGGGTGTTTTCTCCTTTAATATTGAGGATAGGTTGTGCTTCCCTTCAAGATTTGTTTTTGTTGCATAATTTGTCCAAGCTGCTTCTAAATCTTTTTGAGTAAAAGGATTGTCATTTGTATTTTTTTGTATCAGCTCCTTTGATGTTTCTTCCTCCTCTTGTAGGCTATTGAGATTAATAGAGATGGTTCTTTTGCGTTTTGGTTTCTCTTTCAGCTCAACAACCGATTCTAATACCTTGTGTTCTTTTTTTTCTGTTTTGTTGTGAGTTCCGCCTGCATCAAGTTCTTTAGAAACAACGACTTGATTGCTCTCAGATGCTAGGTTATTTTTTTTTACCGCTTTTTGCGATTTAACTACTAATGTTTTTTTTTTCGCTTCAGGGGAATTGGTCTCTTCACCATTTAAGCCGCAGAGTTGCATCAATGTGATTTCAACAAGCAAACGCTGACCTTTGCTACTCTTATATTGTAAGTCAGCTTTATTGCAAAGCACCAATGCTTTTAATAGAAATGCTTCTGAGCTTAAAGAGGATTGAGTCTGGTATTTTTCTTTTATTTTTTGGCTTGTCTCTAATAGCTTTAGCGTGCTGACATCCTTGCAGACTAGCAGGTTTCTCAAATGAGCCCCAAGTCCGTTGATGAAATGACGTCCGTCAAAACCATTATTTAAAATTTCATCGAAAATGGTTAATGTATTAGCTATACTATTCGAGAGTATTGCATCCGTTACTTTAAAATAATAATCATGATCAAGGATGTTCAGGTTTTCGATAACCGTTTTGTAGCTTATCTCTTGGCTAGAAAAGCTTGCCATTTGATCAAACAAAGATAGCGCATCTCGTAAGGCACCATCTGCTTTCTGAGCAATGATGTGTAAGGCATCTTGCTCGGCATTAATGCCTTTGCTTTTAGCGATAAATTCTAAATGCTTTACAATGTCATCAATTTGTATTCTTTTAAAATCAAAAATTTGACATCTTGATAAAATGGTTGGTAATATTTTATGTTTTTCAGTAGTAGCCAAAATAAATATGGCATGGGCTGGAGGTTCTTCTAAGGTCTTTAAAAAAGCATTGAAAGCAGCTTGCGAAAGCATGTGTACCTCGTCTATAATATAGATGTTGTATTTGCCTATTTGTGGAGCAAAACGCACCTGATCTACCAAGTCGCGAATTTTATCTACCCCATTATTAGAAGCGGCATCTAATTCATGGATATTAAAAGAGTGGCTATTATTAAATCCATTGCATGAATCACAATTGTTACATGCTTCAATTTGTTCACTCAGGTTTTGGCAATTAATGGTCTTAGCCAAAATTCGAGCACAGGATGTTTTGCCTACACCCCTTGGTCCACAAAACAAAAATGCTTGGGCTAATTGTTTATTCTTTATTGCATTTTTAAGGGTGTGGGTAATGGATTGCTGTCCAACTACGGTATCGAATGTAGTTGGGCGAAATTTACGAGCTGAAACTAAGAAGTTTTCCATTAGATAAAATCAGGGTAACAAATATAGTATAATGTTTGAATTTTATACCCTGTGAAAAGGAAAAGAAATATGTTTGTGGTATCAAAATTGTTTTACTACTTTTGCGAGCCCTTTTTAGAGAGGGAGCGATTATTAAC
The DNA here is from genome assembly GCA_965661505.1 of Flavobacteriales bacterium. Taxonomy (GTDB): domain Bacteria; phylum Bacteroidota; class Bacteroidia; order Flavobacteriales; family UBA7312; genus UBA7312. The sequence continues at coordinate 12,896 of CBFIDX010000035.1, forward strand.
TAATTATTATAAATTATGAACCATTACGAGACCGTTTTCATTATGAATCCCGTCTTATCTGAAGAACAGATGAGGGAAACGGTTCAAAAGTTCACCCAACTTTTGAAAGAAAGTAAGGCAAAAATTATTGCCGAGGAAAACTGGGGCCTAAAGAAGATGGCCTACAGCATCCAAAAGAAAAAGACAGGTTTTTACTTCCTGATCGAGTTTGCAACTGATAGCATAGCGCTTTACGATATGTTGGAGTTAGCTTATAAGCGTGAAGAACGTGTGATGCGTTGGTTAACGGTAAAGCTTGATAAACATGCTCTTACCTACGCTGAGTCAAGAAGAAAAAGATTGAACACTAAAAAACAGGAGGCATAATTATGGCAGATAACGTAAGGTATTTAGCACCTGTTGATGTAGATAACAAAAACAGAAAAAAATACTGCCGATTTAAAAAGGCTGGTATAAAGTACATCGACTACAAAGATCCCGATTTCTTGATGCGTTTTGTAAACGAACAAGGAAAGATTTTACCAAGAAGATTAACAGGAACTTCTTTGAAGTATCAACGAAAAGTTTCACAAGCAATTAAGCGTTGTCGTCATTTGGCATTAATGCCTTATGTAGGTGACATGCTTAAATAAATAAGGAGGACCCAAATTATGGAATTGATATTATTACATGACGTAGAAAAATTAGGGTTCAAAGATGAGATTGTAACTGTCAAAAACGGTTATGGTCGCAACTTTTTGATTCCTCAAGGAAAAGCTGTTTTGGCCACTGAAGCTGCCCGTAAAGTACTAGCAGAAAATTTACGCCAAAGAGCAAAGAAAGACGACAAAGTTATTGCGGAAGCCAATGCAAAAGCAGAGGCCATTAATGGCATTAATGTTAAAATTGCTGCCAAAACGATAGAAGAAGGCAAGCAATTGTTTGGTTCAATTACTTCGAATCATTTAGCGGATGAGTTAGAGAAGTTAGGTCACACCGTTGATCGTAAATTCATCAGGCTAAACAACATAAAAACGATAGGCACATTTGATGCTGAAGTTCGTTTGCATCGTGAGGTAAAAGTCAGTTTAACTGTTGAGGTTGTGGCGGCTTAATTACCATTAATAACTAATAAGCTAAAAAATGCCCATCTGTAAAAGGTGGGTATTTTTTTATTCGTATCGAAGGGCCTCAATAGGGTCTAACTTAGCTGCTTTGGCTGCAGGAAAGATTCCGGAAATTAATCCTACAAAAATACATAGCGCAACGCCCGAAAAAATCCATAACCATGGTACAATAAAAGAGCCTCCTGTAAACATGGAGGTGATGTTGCCCACTGCTACACCTAATACAATTCCAGCTACACCCCCTAGCTGGCAGATAACAATGGCTTCAATCAAAAATTGATTACGGATAATGACCGAGGTAGCGCCAAGTGCTTTTCTTGTTCCGATTTCTTTTGTTCGCTCTGTGACTGATACTAGCATGATATTCATAAGACCTATGGCAGCACCAAACAAAGTGATGACTCCGATCAGTGTAGCGGCAATCGTTACGTATTTGATGTTTTCAATTAACATCTGTGCTAAGTTGTCGCTGCGAATGATTTCAAAATTATCTTCTTCTACGGGTTTAAGCCCTCTCACTACACGCATTTTTGAAATGGCTTGGCCAATTTTACTATCAAGGCTTTGTGGATTGTCGGCTAAGGAACTGATGGTAAAAGATTGATTAGGATAACTAAAATATTGCCTAGCATTAATAATGGGGATGAGGCAGTTTTTATCTCCTCCAAAACCCATGCTAGAGCCTTTCTTTTCCAATACTCCAATCACTTTATACTTGGTGCTTCCAACCGCAATCACTTCGCCAATGGCATTACTTGAGCCAAAAACAATATTTTTGACTTCTTGGCCAATAATGATTACATGTCGGCCATAATTCACTTCGTCAATAGAGAAATTTCTTCCATCAGAAATCTTATAACCTGATGTAAGTAGGTAGTTTTCGTCTGTGCCCGTAATGTTAATATTGGGATCCGTTTTTTTACTTTTGTATTTGATGGTTCCTATGCTAGTAGCAAAAGTAGAGATAGAGGTAAAGGCAGTAGTGTTGAAGCGTTCTTTGAACTTGAGGGCTTCTGCAAAAGTGATGTTGGGATAGCTTTTGGGCTTAACTCCTTTTTTTCCTGCTCGTATTTTTGCTCCTTTATTACGGATGTTAAAAGTGTTAGCGCCCATTTGGGTGAAGTTGTCATTGATAGAGCCCTTAATGGAGTCAATAGCGGTTAAAATACCAACCAAAGCAGTAATCCCAATAGCAATAATAAAAATGGTTAAAACCGTTCTTAGTAAGTTGCTTTTTACAGATTGTAAAGCAATTTTTATGTTTTCAAACATCAGCTTCATGCAGCAGCAATATACAAAATATCAACTTGGTTTACTGGGTTAAATTCCTTAATTTTGCAAACCTATTTTACAGTACTAACGTAATAAAATCAAATTTATGGCTTTTGATATTGAGATGATTAAAAAAGTGTATGCTAAATTCCCTGAACGCATACAGGCAGCTAGAGAAGTAGTGGGAAAGCCACTTACTTTAGCTGAAAAGATTTTATACGCTCATTTATGGCGAGGAAAGGCAGAAAAAGCTTTTGAGAGAGGTGCTGACTATGTAGATTTTGGCCCGGATCGTGTGGCCATGCAAGACGCTACTGCACAAATGGCACTATTGCAATTTATGCAAGCAGGAAAAGAAAAAGTAGCTGTGCCTTCTACTGCACATGCCGATCATTTGATTCAAGCCAAAATAGGGGCAGATAAAGATTTACAAGAAAGCCTAAATACCAATAACGAAGTATTCAACTTTTTGAGCTCGGTATGTAATAAATACGGCATTGGCTTTTGGAAGCCAGGAGCGGGTATTATACACCAGGTGGTGTTGGAGAACTACGCTTTTCCAGGTGGCATGATGATTGGGACCGATTCGCATACTGTAAATGCAGGTGGTTTGGGAATGGTAGCCATCGGAGTAGGTGGCGCTGATGCTGTTGATGTGATGGCTGGTATGCCTTGGGAACTGAAGTTCCCAAAATTGATTGGCGTAAAGCTTACAGGAAAACTAAATGGATGGACAGCACCAAAAGACGTCATTTTAAAAGTAGCCGGAATCCTTACAGTAAAAGGAGGTACAGGCTGTATCGTTGAGTATTTTGGCGAGGGTGCTGAATCGCTTTCTTGTACTGGAAAAGGGACCATTTGTAATATGGGCGCTGAGATTGGTGCTACTACTTCTACTTTTGGATACGACGATAGTATGGAGCGTTATTTACGTGCCACTGGGCGTGATGATGTGGCCGACGCAGCCAATGATGTGAAAGAACATTTAACAGGAGATGCTGAGGTTTATGCTGCTCCAGAGCACTATTTTGATCAGGTAATTGAAATCAACCTATCAGAGTTAACACCCCATTTAAATGGACCATTTACGCCCGATTTAGCAACTCCTGTTTCTGAAATGAAAGAAAAAGCGGTAGAGAATGATTGGCCTTTGGACGTAGAATGGGCATTGATTGGTTCATGTACCAATTCCTCCTATGAAGACTTAACGCGTGCAGCTTCTATAGTAGAAGATGCTGTTAGTAAAGGTGTAAAACCAAAAGCCATTTTAGGAATCAACCCAGGCTCTGAGCAAGTACGTTATACCGCAGAGCGAGACGGGTTGTTGGATACTTTCAACAAATTTGAATCGACAAGAATATTTACTAATGCTTGTGGTCCATGTATCGGTCAGTGGGACAGGGAAGGAGCCGAAAAGCAAGAGAAGAACTCCATCGTTCACTCTTTCAACAGAAACTTTGCCAAGCGTGCAGATGGTAATCCGAACACACACGCCTTTGTTGCCTCTCCAGAAATGGTGGCTGCAGTAGCGATCTCTGGTCGTTTGGATTTCAATCCTATTACAGATAGCTTAAGCAACGAAAATGGAGAGTCTGTTCTGTTGGCTGAGCCAACAGGAATGGAATTGCCAGCAAATGGTTTTGCGGTAGAAGATAACGGATACCAAGCACCAGCAGCAAATGGTAGTGGAGTAGAGGTAGTAGTAAAAGATGACTCAAACAGACTACAGTTGTTAACACCATTTAGTCCTTGGGATGGAGAAAATATCAAAGACGCTAAATTGTTGATTAAGGCAGCAGGAAAATGTACAACAGACCACATCTCAATGGCCGGCCCTTGGTTGCGTTTCCGTGGTCACTTAGACAATATCTCTAACAACTGTTTGATTGGCGCAGTAAACGCTTTTGGTGGAGCAACCAATGCCGTAGTGAATCAATTAGATGGTAGTACGGACGAAGTGCCAAATGTAGCAAGAGCTTACAAATCAGCAGGTGTTCCAACTATCGTTGTGGGAGATCATAATTATGGAGAAGGTTCTTCTCGAGAGCATGCTGCCATGGAACCAAGGCATTTAGGTGTTCGGGCAGTCATCGTTAAATCTTTTGCGCGTATTCATGAAACAAACTTAAAGAAGCAAGGAATGTTGGGTTTAACTTTCGCTAATGAAGCGGATTACGACCTGATTCGTGAAGACGATACTTTCAGCTTTGTGGATTTAGCTCATTTTGCACCTGCCAAGCAACTGACTCTAGAGGTAGCGCATGCCGATGGTAGCACAAATACAATTATGCTAAACCATACTTATAACGCTCAACAGATTGAGTGGTTTAAAGCGGGTTCTGCCTTGAACTTGATCAGAGAGCAAAACGCATAATACTTTTTGAATAAATCCATAAGAATATTTATTTGAGGGAAAAAAAGGAGGTAAATATTCATCAGAAAGTGCAAGCCAGTTGTTTAAAAGAGCAGCAAAAAAGCCAATATAAGAAAG
>CBFIDX010000036.1:0-15474 GCA_965661505.1 Flavobacteriales bacterium
CTATATCCTTACAAGGGTAATTATCCCTCTGGTTATACATTAATCAAAAAAGTTAATTCTGTTGAAATTAGACAATATGAACCGTCTATTTTTGCTAGCTACACTGAGTTAAATGGGAGTAATAACTCACAGTTTCGTGCACTTGCTGGCTATATTTTCGGAGGTAATGAAAAAGAAGAGAAGATCGGAATGACTAGTCCAGTATCTATGGTTCAGTCAAGTAAAAAGGAGATGCTATTTCTTATGCCAAGTAGCTATAGTCTTGAATCATTGCCTAAGCCAAAAAACAAAAATATCAAAATCATTGAAGTAGGTGAAAGAAAGGTAGCCGCACTTCGCTTTAGTGGATATGCCAACCAAAACAGCATTCAGAAACAAAAAAAAATACTAATAAACACACTCGATACACATCAAATCTATCATAGTGATCATTTTGAGGTTTTAGTTTACAACTCACCATACAAATTATTCAATAGAAGAAATGAAATTATCGTTGTACTTTAAAAATGCCTGAAGGACCTGAAGTTAAAATAGCATCCGATTTTTTGAATGACACTTTCAAGAACAAAAAAATATTGAAAGTGGAAGCCTTGACGCCTTACTTTAGGGAAAAGTACAACGACCTAATCAGCCATCTTAGTCGTCACCTTGTAGGCTCTTCCATCTCTTCCTTTACCATTGGAAAAAAAACCTTCCTCAAATTACAAAACAATACTTATTACCAATACCATTTAGGGATGACAGGAGGTTGGGTTGAAAAAGAACACAAGCATTGCCATTTAACTATAGGCACTGAAAACACCAACTTGTATTTTTCGGATGTCAGGAAGTTTGGTAAACATTCAATTGCAATGGCCTCAACTATTAATGAAGAGGCTAAAAAATTTGATTTTTTAAATTCTTTATACGACAAGGCTGCACACTTAGATTACCTAAAAAGTAAGATTACCATCAAAAAAAACATTTGTTGTGCACTTCTAGATCAGCACTTATTTCCCGGGATTGGTAATTATTTAAAATCAGAGATTTTGTACGAAGCATCGATTCATCCAGAATCCAAATGGGGACACTTATCTAATAGGAAAATTGATATGCTTTTAGACATCGCATTCCGGTTAACCAACGAAAGTTATGCTAAGGGTGGTGCAGAGTTGAAAGACTTTCGAAATCCCTTTCAAAACTCTTGCTACAAATTAAATGTATACGCAAAGGAAAGAGATCCTGACGGTATGCCTGTTGTTTCTTACAAAAGCAAGGATCAAAGAACAAGTTGGTATGTGCCCTCTAAACAAAAGCTGTAAAATGAATTATTGTGTTCATTTACATATAAAGAAGAACAAGGTTTTGTTACTCAAAAGAGCTAAGGACAACTCTTTTTTTCCTTTGATTTGGACTCCTATAATTGGAAAAATTAAGCCTAATGAAGCACCACATAAAGCTGTTTGTCGAGAAACGGAAGAAGAAACAAAACTGGTGCTGGAAGATGATATCTACTTTTTTTCCTTGGAAGAACATAAAGAAGATAAATACTGGTTTTATTTCAGTATTAACGATGCTGATAAAACCTCTATCACATTAAATCATGAAAACGAAGACTATAAATTCTTCAATACGAATAAATTGCCCGAAAACTTATGGGAACTGTTTAACAAACAAATTCACCTCTTAATGAACTATCTTTCTTAGTAATCTAGGAAGATAAATTAAATCAAAAAATAAAGCGATAATTGCACTTAAAATGGTAATAACTGCTAGCTGTGAAACCGATTTAAATTCTGAAAATAATAAAGGGGTTAAGCATAAGATAATTAATACCGTTGTTTTTAAAATGGCTGCCCCTGTCTGAGTAACGATTAACTGTAAGGCAAGCTCTTTGGCATGACCCGTTTTTTTCAAGCGAGTATATGCACTTATAAGATGTATGGAGTCATCTATAATTAAACCAAAGACAATGGTAAAAATAAATGCATTTGACAAACTGAAATAAAAATTAAACCAAGAAAGCACACCTAGGCATACAACAATGGGTACGACGTTTGGTATGATAGCAACAAAGAAATAAGCGATGCTATAACCATTAATAAAAAAGAAAACTAACCCAATAGAAAAAATAGCAAATATTAAACCGAAAAACAACTTTTTGGTTAGATCATAGCCCAGATTATCAAAGAGGTATCCAGCTCCTGCAAAGCGCAATGGGTTTTCTTGACCAAACTGCTCCTGAAGTTCATTTAGTTTTTCAAAAGTTTTCACAGATCCTTCATCCTTAGTCCTACAATAAAAAACAATGTCTTTATCATTTTCTTGTGTGAATAGTCTATTCGTGATTGAATTATTTTCAGAACTCGCATCAATCACAAAACCCATCTGCTGTAAAGAGGATGCAAATGATTTTAAATCGTTGGTAGATTCATTTTTTTCAACAATGATATTGATAGGCTTTATGCCTCCAAAATTCTCATCAAAATAATTTGTTTGAGCATAAAAGTTGGAGTTCTTATTGATTTCATCTGTCAAAAAATTATTGATTTTAGTATCGGCGGTGGCAATAAAACCAAATACAATAACAACTAGAGTAGAAAAATGAAACAGCTTGCTTTTTTTAGGGCGCAAAAAATAGGCTAGTGTATTGTGTATGAGATTTTGAAAAAACGAGGTGCTTTGCGAAAAGTTATAGGATTTATCAATTGCAATGGAATAAATTATAATGGCTAAAAACATGGTAAAAAGAACACCTATTGATGTAATGAGGCCAAAGCGAACAATTGGCTCAATGTCGTTGAAAAGAAAAGTGAGGAAACTAATAGCCGTAGTAATCGATGTTAAAATGATGGCTTTTCCAATTTTATCCATTCGTAAAAAAAAGAAAGCTTTTTTATCTTTTATTACATCATTTTGTTGATTGGTTAGGTGCATTAAGTCAGAAATAGCTACGATAAATAAGATGGCAGGAGTGATAATCATCACCAATTCTATACCGCCAAAAAGAATGTGTGAAACTCCCAAAGTAATTACAATACTAATAATAACACTGGCAATAGTCAGTAATACGAGTCGTATGTTTTTGGTTAAAAACAAAAGAAAGGTAAAACACAAAAGAGCACTAAGAAGCGTCATCAAAATAAACTCATAAATCACTTTGTTCTCAAAATAAAGTTCGCTGGGAATACGTCCGGCAACGTAAACGTCTTTTTTTAAGGGGATATCTACTCCTAAATTTAGTTTATTAACCAAATTTTTTTGTTCCAATTTTGTAAGATCTTTTTTTGCTTCTATCAAATAAAAAAGGTGTCTTTTATCAGCACTTATAAAATTGCTTTCTTGAAGGGCAAGAACAGTAAATGAAGACTTGAAATAATCACGATCTTTCCAGTTAAACCGATTTTTTACAATCGGCAAAACTCCCCCTTCTATAATTTTTTTATCGTTTTTAAAACTGAATACCCTTGAAACATAGGGTGAAGTTTTTAAAGAATCGTGAAGGGCAGCTAATGCATTAACATTTTCAAAGTCTAACTCATTGTTGAGTTCAATACCATAGAAAATTAGATTATTATCATCTATTAGCTTTTTTTCGTTTGCTTCAATCCCGAACTCATCCAATATTCTTTCCGAATCAAAGAAGACTTGTGTCTGCGTCAGTTGAATTAAACAAAAGACAAAAAAGAAAAAAATAACAATGGCTATTGGGTACTTAAACCTCCAGAAAAAGTGGAACAAAATTTATTTTTTTAGGGTTGACATTCCTCCATCTACTTTTAAAACTTGACCTGTCATCCAAGACGATTTTTCAGATAACAGAAAGGCTATCGTTTCTGCGATGTCACTTACTTTTCCGTGGCGTTTTAGCGGGTGACGCTCATTTATCTGATCAACTTGTTTTTCTGTTCTTAACAAACGAGATGACAACTTCGTGTCAACAATCGAAGGTGCTACGCAATTTACTCTAATTTTTGGAGACCATTCCGCAGCTAATGAGCGGGTAAGGCCTTCAATTGCAGATTTACACATTGAAATTGAACTATGAAAGGGCATGCCAACTTGTGCTGCAACAGAACTTATCATAACAACAGAGGCTTTATTGCTAAATTGCTTGTGATAGTGTTTCAGAGTTTTCAATAATCCTAATACATTTATGTTATAATCGTTTTCATAGTCAGCCTCTTTGAGGTTTGAAAATGGTCTTAAATTAATACTACCAGGAAAATAAACAAAACCACTTAGTTCTTTATCGATGCTTGGATAAGTTGAAACATCCAGCAGATCAATTTTGTGTTGATGCGAAGCTGAAGGCGACGATGTAAGCTCTATAAAATCTTGATTATCATTTATTTGTACTAACTCTTTTGCGATGTCACTATTGGACCCTATAAGTAATGTGCTCATTTTTTATTTGCAAAATTAACAATTGTATAACTATTAATTATAAAATATTATACAAAATGTCATTTATTAGGATTTTTTTGTATAGTTTTGAAATTATAATTTTATACAATTATGAAAATAGTATCTGTAACAAGAAGAGAGCGCTTCAGCGCCTCGCACCGATTGTTTAATCCTCTTTGGGAAGATGATAAAAATGAAGAAGTTTTTGGAAAATGCTCCAACAAAAACTGGCATGGGCATAACTATATCCTCTTTGTTACAGTTTCAGGAATAGTGGTAAATGAAACGGGTTATGTAATCGATTTAAAAGAACTAAGTACGATTATCAAAAGAAGAGTCATTGACAAATTAGATCATGCTAACCTAAATATAGAGGTTGACTTTATGAAAGACACCATCACTTCTGCTGAAAATATTGCAATTAAAATATTCGAAGAACTTGAAGATGACATTCAAAATCTAGGGTGCAAGCTTCAGCGGATCAAATTAGAGGAGACAGAAAATAATTATGTAGAATATTATGGACAATAAGAATGTTAAAAACATGGATCCTTATTCTGGGTCTGCAGGAATTATAGAGATAAATCCAGAGATGCGAAACATTGGGTATGCCGATGGCATAAATGTTAAAGGTCCGCTGAGTGATAAGGAAAAGTCCGTTATGATTCAAAAAGCCGCTGTTAAGTTTGGTGAGTTTTTAGAAGCTTTAGGGTGTGATTGGAAAAATGACCCTAACTCTAAAGAGACCCCGACACGAGTAGCAAAAGCTTATGTTAATGATTTATGGTCTGGAAGATATAATGCATTCCCTGAAATAACAACATTCCCAAACTTAGAGTACGACGGAATAATTTTTCAGGGCAATATCCCATTAATTTCCATGTGTTCGCACCATCATCAAACCATCATGGGTAAGGTACACGTAGCTTACATTCCAAAGCTTAATCAAGAAATTATAGGGCTTAGTAAAATCAATAGAATTGTGGAACATTATGCAAGGAGAGGAGCTATTCAGGAAAATTTAACCGTTAGAATACATGACTCTATCAGTCGAATAATTGATTCTAACAAAGGAGTTGCTGTGATGATTGAGGCTACACACAATTGTGTTCAATGCAGAGGCGTAGGGCACACCGGAACCAAAATGAAAACATCTAAATTAACGGGTGATTTTATGCAGTCAGGGAAAACAAGGAATGAATTTTACGACTTTATTAAAGAACTAAAAACAAATGAGTGATATTGCCATCATTGGAAGTGGTTTTTCGGGACTTAGTGCAGCTGCAATACTTGCCCAAAAAGGACATTCGGTAACTGTTTACGAAAAAAACACCGAATTGGGAGGCAGAGCTCGTCAGTTTAAGGCCAAAGGCTACACCTTTGACATGGGCCCAAGCTGGTATTGGATGCCTGATGTTTTTGAAAGATTTTTTAGTCGTTTTAATAAAAAAGCTTCAGACTATTATGAGTTAAAAAAGCTAGACCCAGGCTTTCAAATTATTTTTGATGAACAAAACACGATGTCAATTCCTGCCGATTGGCAGTCCATACAAGAGTTGTTCGAAGAGTTTGAAAAAGGAAGTGGAGAAAAGTTAGAACTTTTTATGAAAGAGGCTGCTTTCAAATACGACTTTGGAGTGAATAAGTTGGTATACGAACCAGGCTTATCACTTAAAGAAGTTTGTAAAAAAGAAATTATCACTAACGTTTTTAAATTACAGGTTTTCACCTCTTACCGCAAACACGTTGCAAAATACTTTAAAAACCCTTCTATAAAATCACTTTTAGAATTTCCGGTGTTATTTTTAGGAACAGCTCCGGCAGATACGCCTGCTCTGTATAGCCTAATGGCTTATTCTGGTATAAAAACTGGAACCTTTTATCCTACGGGTGGGTTTGGAAAAGTAATAGATGGCTTCGTTACGCTATGTAAAGAGCTCGGAGTAAAGTTTGAAACAGATGTAAATGTAGAACAAATACTTGTGGAAAATAAAAAGGCGAAGTTTCTCTCAACTTCCAAAGGAAAATTTGCTTTTGACTACCTAGTAGGCTCGGCAGATTACAGCCATGTAGATGGCAAGCTTCTAGAAAAAAAATACAGCAATTACACTGATCGTTACTGGCAGAAAAAAACCTTTTCTCCTTCCTCACTCCTTTTCTATTTAGGAGTTAATAAAAAAATTGATAAATTGGAGCATCATAATTTATTTTTTGATGAAGATATAGAAACACACACAAACGAGATTTACAAAAACCCTACTTGGCCTAGTAAACCCTTGTTTTATTCTTGTTGCCCCTCCAAAACAGATGCTTCTGTTGCCCCTGAAGGAAAGGAAAATCTTTTTTTACTCATGCCTCTTGCTCCTGGCCTTGAAGACAGTCCGGAGTTACGCGAAAAATACTTTGACATAATGATGAAAAGATTGGAAAAATATTGTGAGCAGGATATTACTCAACACATTGAATACAAAAGAAGCTATTGTGTAAACGATTTTAAAGATGATTATAACGCATACAAAGGGAACGCTTACGGATTAGCCAACACATTAGATCAGACAGCAAATCTTAAGCCAAAAATCATCAACAAACAAATAAGTAATTTATTCTACACAGGCCAACTAACGGTACCTGGGCCTGGAGTCCCACCATCGATTATTTCCGGCCAAGTAGTTGCAGATTACATCACAAAACAACTTATATAATATGAAAGCTATTTTTGATAACGTATCGTACCAGTGTAGTAAACATACAACACAAGTTTACAGCACCAGTTTTTCTTTTGGCATCAAAGCATTGAGAAAAGAATTACACAAACCGATTTATAATATTTATGGTTTTGTAAGGCTAGCGGATGAAATTGTAGATACATTTCATGATTACGACAAAATGGAATTGTTTAGACGTTTTAAGCAGGATACCATCAATGCTATTGAAGAAAAAATTAGCTTAAACCCTATTCTTAATAGCTTTCAACAAACAGTACACGACTTCAATATTGACTGGGAATTAATCGAAACTTTTCTAAATAGTATGGAAATGGATTTGGAAGATCAGATATATGATGAAGAAAAGTATAAGCTATATATATTAGGGTCTGCTGAGGTAGTTGGCTTAATGTGTTTAAAGGTATTCGTACATGGAAACAAAGAAGTATTCGAAAACTTAAAACCTTATGCCATGAAGCTTGGTGCTGCTTTTCAAAAAGTGAATTTCTTGAGAGATGCAAATAGTGATTTCGAAGGACTAGGAAGAACTTATTTTCCTGGAGTTAATATGCATAATTTTGACGAGTTTGAAAAACAAAAAATCGAGATCGATATTGAAAGGGACTTTCAACAAGCATTAATAGGTATAAAAAAGTTGCCCTACTCATCAAGAGGAGGGGTATACTTAGCCTACCGCTACTATTACAATCTATTTTTGAAAATAAAAGCACTGCCTTCCTCAAGGATATTAGAAGAGCGCATTAGAATCCCTAACAGCAACAAATTAGCGCTTATGTTAGAGTCTATGTTAAAACACCAATTCAAACTGATTTGAAGCTGCTTTTAAACATATTTATAACGTTATTAGCCATTAAGTCTTGCTACTGTCAGGATGAAGTTTTGAAAGCTGTAAGAAGCTGCTACAATGAGGCCAATAACGTAGAACAAGTGCAGGAGCTAATTCGTTTAAGTTCAGTAAGTTCTGATCACCCCGTCATTCTGGCTTATAACAACACAGCCCATTTAATGCTGTTAGATTATCGGTATAATCCCATAAAAAAGTACACACTTTTCAAAACACATACTAAGAAACTCGATAGCATAATCAAACAAAACCCTACAAATATCGAACTTCGTCTGTTAAGATATACCGTACAAAATAAGGCCCCTTCTTTTTTACAATACAATGCCCAACTTGATAAAGATATAGAACTTATTAGAGCGAATATCCATAAGGAATCCGACTACTTAAAAAAATACATTCAAGAATTTTTAATCGATTTTAACAATGTCCGAACAAGTAATCCTAGTTAACCAAAACGATCAAGCACTTAATTATATGGATAAAGCAGAAGCTCACCAAAAAGGGGTGCTTCACAGGGCCATTTCTGTTTTTATTTTCAATGAAAAGGAAGAAATGCTCATTCAAAGACGTGCTTTAACTAAATACCATACTCCTGGTATTTGGAGTAACACAGCTTGTAGTCATCCAAGAAAAAACGAGACGACAAAAGAAGCTGCTGAAAGAAGATTAAAGGAGGAGATGGGCTTAAAAGCGTCACTTATGTATGGCTTTAAATTTTTATATAAGGCAGAATTTAATAACGGACTTATCGAACACGAATTAGATCATGTCTTTTTTGGGTTTAGCAACGAAAAGCCTTGCATCAATATTTCTGAAGTTTGTGATTATCAATACCTAGGTCGTGAAAAATTACAAAAGTTAATTACAAAAAATCCAACACATTTTTCTCCTTGGTTTAAGCTATGTTATCAAAAAGTTTTTGATATTGCATTAACTCCTATTGAACATTAACCATGTCTGTAATACTGGCCGTTTGCATTACTTTATTAACCCTACTATCAATGGAGGCCATTACATGGCTTACCCATAAATACGTTATGCATGGTTTTTTATGGTTTCTTCACGAAGACCACCACCAACCCAACTATACTTCTTGGTTTGAAAAAAACGATTTATTCTTTGTGATTTTTGCCATACCAAGCGCTGTTTTAATGTACAATGGAATTGAGCATCATTTTAATGTATCTTTTTACATCGGCTTAGGCATACTGATCTACGGAATTTGTTATTTCCTCGTACATGATGTCATTATTCATCAACGCTTCAAGTGGTTTAAAAATGTTAAATGGAAATACATACAGGCCTTAAGAAAAGGACATAAAATGCATCATAAACAAATGGGTAAAAAAGGAAGTGAATCATTTGGTATGCTATTAGTTCCATGGAAATATTTCAATGAAAAATACAATACCTAAGCAACGTATTTTTTGGTTTAGAAGAGATTTAAGATGGCATGATAATCATGCCCTTTTAAAAGCCTTGGAGACTTCTGAAGACGTCATTCCTGTTTTCATTTTTGATCCTAACATACTAGATCGATTAGAAAAGAATGATAAACGCGTTAGTCTGCTCTTTGACAGAATAAAAGAGTTAAATGCCTTACTAGAAAACGAAAAACAAATTCATATTCTCTACGGTGATCCTTCATTGGTTTTTAAAAGACTTTTTAAAGAATACAATATAGATTCCCTATTTTGTAATGAAGACTATGAACCTTATGCTCTAGAGCGGGATCAGAAAGTAAGTGATATATGTCAAGAAAAGGGAATTTCTTTTCATCAATACAAAGACCACCTTATTTTTCATAAAGATGAGATTTTGAGCTTAGAAGGCAACCCCTACAGTGTTTATACTCCCTATATGAAAAGATGGATGCAAAAGTATAAGGAGAACCCACCAAGACACTACCTTTCTGAAAACCTCCTTCATAAAGTTTCTTCAAAAAAAATAATTGGCATTCAGTCACTTTCCGAAATAGGTTTTCAAAAAACGTCCTATCATTTGCTTGCCCCTAAGCTTCATAAAGAAAATTTGACTCTATATGAGCAAGGAAGAGATGTTCCTTCATTAGAGACTAGCCAAATATCGGTTCATCTTCGTTTTGGAATGTTAAGTGTAAGAGAGGTCGCTAAAATTGCTTTTGAACATTCTAGCCTTCTTTTACGAGAAGTTGTTTGGAGATCATTTTTTGCGCAAATTTTATGGCATAATCCACGAGTAATAAGTCAGCCCTTTCGAGCAAAATACAATTCGCTGGAATGGAATAATGAAGACCGTTTAGAATTATGGAAAACAGGCGCTACTGGATTTCCCATCATAGATGCTGGTATGCGACAACTTAATGAAACGGGTTATATGCATAATAGAGTACGCATGTTAACGGCTTCTTTTTTAGTAAAAAATATGGGCATCAATTGGCGATATGGAGAACACTATTTCGCTGCTAAATTAATGGACTTTGATTTAGCCTCCAATAATGGAAATTGGCAGTGGGTAGCAGGAACAGGTTGTGACGCCGCTCCTTATTTTAGGATTTTCAATCCAGTAAGTCAACAAGCTAAATTCGATCCAAATTTTACATACTGTAAAAGACATATTAAGCATTTTGATCATTACCTAAAAAACACCTCCCCCATCTTAGATTTAAAGAAAACAAGATTGGAATCTATTGAACGGTATAAACAATGTTTGGCAAATGAGAAAAGTTAGTGTTATTGGAGGGGGCATTGGTGGCCTTGCTGTTGCTATAAGAATGGCAGCAAGAGGCTTTAGTGTAACACTTTTTGAAGCAAATGAATACCTGGGTGGTAAAATGGGTCAAATTCAAGAAGAAGGTTTTCGATTTGATACGGGTCCTTCTCTTTTTACACAACCCCGGCTTATTGAAGAATTAATTAGTCTATGTAAGAAAGCACCAGAAAACTATTTTAGTTACCATAAATTAGAGGAGTCTTGTCGGTATTTTTTTGAAGATCAATCCGTCATTATCGGCCACGCCAATCAAGCACAATTTGCAGAAGAAGTAGCCAATAAAACAACTGTAAAAGCAGCGAGCATTAAAAAACACCTTGATAGAAGCGCCTTTTTATATAATGCCACGCATACTCTTTTTTTAGAAAAATCTTTACACAAGCTAAGCACCTATCTAAGTTTCGATACCTTTTTAGCCTTTTGTAAATTACCTTTTCTAGACTTGTTTACCTCAATGAGTAAACGAAATAAAAAACGATTTGAAAATCCAAAAGTGGAACAAATTTTTAATCGCTATGCAACTTACAATGGTTCTGATCCCTACAGAGCTCCAGCCCTTTTAAATTTAATTCCTCATCTCGAGTTCAATCAAGGCGCTTATTTTCCTAAAGGGGGCATGCGTTCGATTGCCAAATTGCTGGAACGTCTTTGCATAGAAATGGGGGTAGATATCCGCCGAAGCACAAAGGTAGAACGCATTGAAATGGCCCATCAAAAAGTTACAGGAGTTCATACAAAGAATGCTTTTTTTCAATCGGAATACGTCATTTGTAACCAAGATGTATATTTTGTTTATGACCGCCTGTTGCGGAAAAAAGAGAAAGCCAAACAACTTAAAAAGTTAGAACGCTCTACTTCTGCTATCATTTTTTATTGGGGAATTCAAAAAAAATTCGAAAACCTCAAGCTTCATAATATCTTCTTTTCCAATGACTATCAGTATGAGTTTCAAGAAATATCTCAAGAAAAAAACGTTCCTGAAGACCCAACTATTTATGTAAACATCACTTCAAAAGAACGAAAAGAAGATGCTCCAAAAGATTGTGAAAATTGGTTTGTGATGGTTAATACGCCATCCGATAACGGACAAGATTGGCAAGAAATTATTCCAAAAGTCAAAAAAAGAATTTTGGAAAAATTAAGTCGAATGACGGGAGTTCAATTAGAATCACATATCATCTTTGAAAAGATTTTAGATCCTAGCACAATTGAGTCTAAAACGGCCTCCTTTCAAGGGGCGCTTTACGGCTCCGCTTCCAATAGTCGTAAAGCAGCTTTTTTTAGGCATCCTAATTTTTCAAAGGATATTAAAGGGTTGTATTTTTGTGGTGGCAGTGTGCATCCAGGAGGAGGAATTCCTTTAGCTTTGTCATCCGCCAAGATAGTAGATGATTTAATCCGATGAGTAATACCATAAAAAATAGCAGCCTTGTTATACTCATATTGATTAATGTCATAGGAGTAATTGGTTTCAGTACTCCTACACTTTTACCTCTTTTTAAAAGTTTGACACCTTACAACCTTGTTTTAACAGTTGTTTTGTGTTTTTTTCATCTACCATTTAAAAAATTTGTAACTCCTTTTATTATCCTGTTTATACTTGGCTATTTGGTTGAGTTTTTAGGTGTAAAAACAGGCCTTCTGTTTGGCGAGTATAGCTATGGTGAAGCTCTTGGCTTTCAGCTAATGCATGTGCCAATTATCATAGGCGTAAATTGGTTTATCTTAGCAATTGGCGCTCGTGGATGTGCTAATTATCTTAGTGAAAAACCTGCTATACAAACCCTAATAGCTGCTTTGCTAATGGTAGGTTTGGATATTTTGATTGAACCTGTGGCCATAAAATTTGAATTCTGGACTTGGGCTCAAGCAGATGTGCCATTACAAAACTATATAATGTGGCTAGTGGTATCGCTTATAATGCAACTTATTCTTACTAAAACAGCTTACCTTATCGACAACAGATTAGGGTTTGTTATTTTACTATCACAAACAATATTTTTCGCTTTCTTGCAAGTCATATGAATTGGGTAAACTCTAATTTTTATTATTTGCTTCTAATGCTTCTTAGTATTAGCTATCCATTTATAAGAAGCTTTGAACATCGCTTAGCGTTTTATAAAAATTGGAAAGCTCTATTTACTGCTATAGGATGTATGATGGTCGTCTTTATTAGTTGGGACATCATTTTTACTTACTTAGGTATATGGTCATTCAATGACCGATACATACTGGGAATAAAGTTTTTGTATTTACCCTTAGAGGAATGGCTTTTTTTCATTTGTGTTCCTTACGCCTGCGTATTTATAGATGAGGTATTAGCATATTTTTTTCCACTTGAAAAAAATCGTCCTTTTATTAAGGCATGGAATTTAATACTGGCATTTTCCTTACTCATTTTAGCTCTTATTTTTTGGAATAGGATGTACACCGGAGTCTGTTTGCTATTAACAAGTAGTTTCTTGTTTTTAGTTCAAAGAAAGAATAGCTTATTTCTGACTAGAATGTACAGGACCTATTTTGTCAGTCTTATTCCTTTTTTAGTGGTCAATGGAATCCTAACTGGAGCAGTAACCCAAGAGCCTATTGTATTGTATAATGATGTGCAAAATACAGGTTTAAGAGTTATCAGTATCCCTATTGAAGATTTTGCTTATTGCTTATTTATGCTAAGTTTGACCCTTTGGGTATATAATTACCTCAAAAAATCAAATAGTAAGCTGATCGAGCAAAAAAAAGCTCCCAAGTCCTTGAGAGCTTAAAACTAGAGAAATTTGAAACAAGTACTATGAAGAAACTCTAGCCGAAAAATAACTATTTATCGCGCCAAAAACACAATTTCTTGTATAAATTTTGCTTTGCAAAGCTATACAATAATTTAGTTTTATCAAAAAAAAACTGATTATTATTATTTAAATTAGTCCTTTCTTTTTTGCATTAAATAGTGAACTTAATAGATGTAATCATTTTATTTTTAGACTACATAAAAACTTGATTTGCTCCAAAAACATTAACGAAATTTCATCCTTTTGGGAACAAGGTACTACGGCAATGGATCCACAGCTTCAATTGTCCACTATAACGTCTTTTACTGCTCATCATAATGGTTTTTTTCATTTGTTTATCGCAAATGATTTTCTTAGAATATATGCCTCTATCGTTCCGCTTAATATAGAAAAAACCATTCCTTATCTGTCAAAAAAAGCCTTCATTTCGATTGTGTTAAAAAAACTTAGTCCAAATGTTTTATACCTAACCAATCCTTTTCTGACAAACTTAAAAAGTTATTCCTCAAAAAATAATTTTGCTATTGAAGATGTCTTAAGTGCTGTTAATGAACCATATGGTTTGCTGATTATTCCTGAATTCTTTGAGGAAAAGGTTTCCTTTGATAATACCTATGTAAAGATAGAAGTAGAACCAGAAATGCATTTGAAGATCCAGCCCTATTGGCATTCGATCGAAACTTATAAAAATGATTTAAAACGAAAGTATCGTCTTAAGATCAATGCCATCGAAAAAAAAACGAAAACCATAGATATTCGTTTATTAAATCATGATCAACTTATTGAAAAAAATACCGTGTTACAACAATTGTTTGATCAAGTTTTTGATGTAGCAAAATTCTCGGGACCTAAACTGAATACTGCTGTATTGATGGATCTCGTTAAAATAAAATATTTAAAAGTATATGGTTTTTTCTATGAGGGTAAAATGATAGGCTTTTCCTCCTTTTTTGAACAAAATGATGACTTGTATTCTTACTACGTAGGTTTTGATAAAACAATAAACAAATCCATACCTATTTATGGACGGATGATTCTTTTTAGTATTGAACAAGCAATACTACTAAAAAAGAAGGTTTTGTATTTTGGGCGTACAGCAAGCGAGTACAAAAGCAATTTTGGCTCTGTTCCTGTAAAATCCTACGTATATGTAAAATTCAAAAACAGATTATTAAATCGTTTTTTTCAACCCTATATTAAGAACATACAACCGCATTCTTGGATACAAAGGCGTCCTTTTAAAAAAGCATAAAAAAAGACCATTAAATAAATGGTCTTTTTTTATGCTAATATTCTAAATCGTTGTTTTAGAAATTCATTCTTTTAACAACTTTTCCAGATTTATAAATATCAATGATAATTTTGTTATGTCTTGAATGTTTACTATCAACAATTTTACCCATCATATCAATGGATTTCACAACAAAATCAGTTTGCTCTAATTCAGAGATAGTAGTTGATGTAGGAGGTAACAATACTGCATCAATCACATGTACTACCCCATTGTCTGCAACAAGGTCAACTACCGTAACCATGGCATCTCCAATGTAAACACCACTTGCGTCAATCGTTACTGTTAAATCCGTTCCTAATAGCGTGGTTACAACTGCTCCGTTAGATAACATGCCGCTCATTATACTATCACCTACTACATGATGCAGTAAAATGTCTGTTAGTGTTGGAAGATCGTTCAAAAGAGCTGTTAACGTCCCTGCTGGTAATGCACCAAAAGCCGCATCTGTGGGAGCAAACAAAGTGAATGGACCAGGGCCTGAAAGTGTGGCATCTAACTCGCAAGTGTCAATTGCTAATTGAAGTGTAGTGTGGTCTGAAGAATTGCTTACTATATCATAAACTGTATTGCTGGCTGGTGGTAACAGTACTGCATCAATCACATGTACTACCCCATTGTCTGCAACAAGGTCAACTACCGTAACCATGGCATCTCCAATGTATACACCGCTTGCGTCAATCGTTACTG
>CBFIDX010000037.1:0-13148 GCA_965661505.1 Flavobacteriales bacterium
GGCTTGTTCTCGCTCTTTAGTCATGGCTTCAAAACCAGTATGCAGAATAAATATCTCTCCCCTAATTTCAAATAAGTCGGGGTAGCTTCCTTGTAATTGTAAAGGAATAGAGTTAATGGTCTTTACATTGGTAGTTACATCATCTCCTTGGGTTCCGTCACCCCTTGTTAAAGCTTGCGTTAACTGACCATTTTCATAGGTTAATGAAATGGATACTCCATCATATTTCAACTCGCATACATACTCAATTTCATCCTCTACTAACTTATGGATACGCTTATCAAAATCGCGCAATTCCTCTTCGGAATAAGTGTTTCCTAAAGACAGCATCGGGTATTGATGCTTAACAGTCTGGAAGCTTTTGGTAAGAGCACCCCCAACCCTTTGAGAGGGCGAGTTAGCATCAAAATATTGTGGGTTTTTATTTTCAAGAACGATTAATTCTTCTAGCAATTTATCAAACTCAAAATCGCTGATAACAGGCTGATCCAACACATAATATCGATGATTATGTTGTCGAAGATTTTCTCTTAACAATTGTATGCGTTTAAAAACATTCATTGATCGGCTAATTTACATTTTCCAAACGGCTTTTACCATACGATCCTTGCCCTGGAAATCTTTTTTTATTTGAATGTGATCAAACCCTTTAGCAAGTAACATTTTCAACACCTCTTCTCCCATTTTTTCATGTATTTCAAAAAATAGCTTCCCATTGTTAACTAATTGGTTTTGGGCAAAACTTGCAATAGAGCGATAAAAAAGTAACGGGTCCTGATCTTTGACAAACAGGGCAATATGTGGTTCATGATTTAAAACATTTTTTTGCATCTTTTTTTTATCACTTTCTAATACGTAGGGAGGATTACTAACAATGAGCTCATATGGTCCTAGAAGCGGTTTTTGCAAAATATCTGCTTGAACAAAATCAACTACAACCTTATTTTGTAGTACATTTTCTTTTGCTATATACAAGGCATCTTTGGATATATCTAAAGCGGAGACTTTGGCTTGTGTATGCTTGGCTAATGCGATGGCAATACAGGCACTTCCTGTGCCTACATCTAAAACAGAGGTGAAGTCTTCTTGCAACACCCATCGAACCAATTCTTCAGTTTCAGGCCTAGGAATTAGCGTATGTTTATTTAGCTTCATTGGTAAACCCATAAATTCAGTTTCGCCAAAAACATACTGAATTGGCTCGTGGTTTACTAATCGTTTGATAATGGCATCAAACTGTTCAATTTGTGTTTTACTAAGGCGGCTTCCTTGTTCTAAAATACAATCGGACTTATTCCATCCAAGGATTTTTTCTATACTCCAATAAGCCATGTTGCTGGCCTCCCTTTCTGGGTATATTTCAGCCAAACAGGCTAAAAAACATGGACGTATGTCTTTTACAAATACCATCCGTGCAATTTACTTATTTTTGAGGCGTGTCAAGAGACGAATTTTATATGCAAAAATGCTTGGATTTAGCCATTAAAGGAAAGGCTAATGTTGCGCCCAATCCTATGGTGGGTTGCATTGTTGTATTCGAGGATAAAATAATCGGCCAGGGATTCCATGAACTATTTGGTCAAGCACATGCTGAGGTGAATGCCATAAAGAGTGTAATTAACAAATCACTTCTGCCTTTAAGCACCCTTTATGTTAACTTAGAACCTTGCGCCCACTTTGGCAAAACACCACCTTGCGCAAGTTTAATAATAGAACATAAAATACCAAAAGTCGTTATTGGCTGTATAGATACTTTTTCAAAAGTAAGTGGTAAGGGCATTGCTCAGATGCAAACAAAAAATATTGATGTTATTAGTGGTGTTTTAGAAAAAGAATGTAGAGATTTAAACAAACGTTTTTTTACTTTTCATGAGCAAAAAAGACCCTATATCATACTTAAATGGGCATCCTCATCCGATGGGTATATTGCTCCAAAAGAACAAAATGATCCCTTTTGGATGACCTCAATCCAATCAAAAAAGAGAGTTCATCAATGGCGTAGTGAAGAAATGGGGATTTTAGTTGGCACCAAAACTGCTATAAATGATAATCCATCACTGACTGTTAGAGATGTGGTAGGTAAAAACCCTATTCGTTTTGTGCTTGATAAAAACTTACGCTTGGCAAATGACCTAGCACTATTCAATAAAGAAGCCAAAACATTTATTTTTACTGAAAATGCAACTAAAAAAAACCACCTTCAAACCGATTTTACGAACCTAACCCAAAGTGTTTGTAATGAGCTTTATCAAAAGGGCATACAGTCTGTTATTATTGAAGGAGGCAGGCAAACGCTTCAGAGCTTTATTGATGCTAATCTTTGGGATGAAGCAAGAGTGTTTACAGCACCTATAAAGTTAAAAGACGGTATAAAAGCACCTGATTTCAATCAGGAATATTCACAACATGAACAAGTAGCAAACGATCACTTAAAAACCTATTATAGATAATGCTATTTGATGACTCCTACAATATCCCCGCCAACGCAAGTCAAGGGATATACAAGGCAAAAGGCAGCAAGTTCGTTGCTTATGCTTTCCCAGTTTTTTCTGAAGATGAAATAAAAAAACACCTTGAAAAAGTCCGAAAAAAAGAATATGCTGCAAGACACTATTGTTATGCATACACCTTGCATTCTGACAAATCTCTTTGGCGTGCCAATGACGATGGGGAGCCTACTAATACAGCAGGAAAGCCAATTTTAGGACAAATTCAATCCAAAGATCTAACCAACATCCTTATTGTAGTTGTTCGTTATTTTGGAGGTGTTAAACTTGGTGTTGGCGGATTGATAGCAGCCTATAAAACTGCAGCAGGTGAGGCTTTGACAAACATGACTATTGAAAAAAGATTTGTGAAGGAGGTTTATGAAGTATCCTTTCGATATGCACAAATGAATGAGGTAATGCGAATCGTTAAAGAAAAAGCCCTTGAGGTTATCAATCAAGATTTTCAAATAGAATGCAAGCTTGTTTTTGCCATTCGAAAAAGTAAAGCAAAAATAGTTACGGATAGGTTTTCGAAAAAACACGAATTAAAAATTGTCTACCAAAAAACAATCTAAATGGATTTATTAAAAAAACTATGTCAAATTCACGCACCTTCTGGAAATGAAGAAGCTTTAACCCTTTTTATACTAGATTATATCAATCAACATAAAAGAAACTGGAAAGTACAGCCAGAAATTTTTCATGGTGAGGGTTTTCAAGATTGCATCGTAATGGTATTTGGAAAACCAAGAACCGCAGTTTTTGCTCATATAGACAGTATTGGATTTACTGTAAAATACAATAATGAAATTGTCAAAATAGGTGGGCCAGTAACAAAAAATGGCATCGAATTGATCGGTGAAGATAGTCAAGGAAAAATAGATGTCAAACTTACCATAGAAATTGATGAACAAAACAATAAGTCTCTACATGTAATTGACCGACCTATTGATAGAGGAACAACTCTTACTTTTAAACCAAACTTTAGGGAAAATGCTGATTTTATTCAATCTTGCTACCTGGATAATCGCCTGGGTGTTTGGAACGCACTTCAACTAGCTAAAAGTCTAGAAGATGGAATCATTTGTTTTTCTTGTTGGGAAGAACACGGCGGCGGATCTGTAGGGTATTTAGCCAAGTTTATCTACGAAAAATACGGTGTTAGACAAGCTCTAATTTCAGATATAACTTGGGTAACAAAGGGAGTAAAACACGGAGATGGTGCTGCGATCTCTATGCGAGATAGCGGATTACCACGAAGATCTTACATAAATAAAATTATCAAACTGGCTAAAAAGAGTGAAGTTCCCTTTCAGCTAGAGGTGGAAAATGCCGGCGGTAGTGATGGCAATGCATTACAAAGATCACCTTATCCCATAGATTGGTGCTTTATTGGAGCACCGGAAGACAATGTACATTCTCCAAATGAAAAGGTGCATAAAAAAGACATTACCTCCATGCTCGATCTGTATAAATATTTAATGAAGAGTCTTTAAGATTTAATCAAGTTGTAGACCCCTACAGATGCTATTGCTCCCATTGTAGTGGCTGTAATGTATATCCACAAATGTGTTAAATGACCTGCTACTATGGCAGGAGCAATTGATCGAGCAGGGTTCATGGAAGCACCACATACGGGACCAGCAAAAATGGCTTCGAATGCTACTACTGAACCGATGGCAACACCAGCGATTACACCAGTTTCTTTATTACCTGAGGATACTTGTAGAATAACAAACATCAGTATAAATGTAAGAATGAATTCTAAAATAAAAGATTGCCACCAACTACCGCTTGGCAAAGTAGCTCCTAGTAATTGAGATTGGGGGAATAAAAGGTGTATGATCACTGAGGCAAATAAGGCACCCAGAAGCTGGAAAAATATATACGGTAGTACCTCTTTAGCTTCCATTCTTTTGGCAATCCAAAAAGCAATACTAACTGCAGGGTTGATGTGAGCACCTGAAATTTCACCGATAGAATATATTACAGCCATCACAACCAAACCAAACGTTAGGCCAATCCCTAGATGGGTAACACTTCCATAAAGTTCATTAATAACAATGGCTCCTGTGCCAGCAAAAACTAAAATAAATGTACCAATAAGTTCTGCCCAGTATTTTTTCACTAGAAGTATTTTTTTAATTGATTCAATAAATTTTGAGGAGCCTGACAAGGCTTTTTTGTTGCTGTATTTACAAAAACCAAAGTCGCTTCAGCATCATTTAGTTGCTGACCTGCTGCATTATACACTTCAAATGAAAAATGAATACGAACAGCAGGTAGGTCATTGATAATCGTTTTGATGATAAGTTCATCATCATACAATGCTGGTTTATAAAACTTAGTAGCATAATGCAAAACAGGCATCATAACGCCTGCCTCTTCTAGCTCTTTATAACTAATGCCTAAACTCTTCATAGCCTCTACCCTTGCTACCTCAAAGTAAGTGGCGTAATTACCGTAATATACATACCCCATTTGATCGGTTTCTGCATAGCGAACTCTTAGCTTTGTTTTATGTGTAAACATTAAGACAAAATTAAATAAAATAGTGTTGTCGATTATTGCATATTCTTTTTTAGTTTTGAACTATGCATTACATCATTGCTTTACTTCTTTTGGCTTTGTCGCAAAGTTCACCCTACGAATTGGTTGATGTACAATATCTTAATTCAGATATTTCTACCTCAAATATTGATAGTACATTTTGGCGAACGGTGAAACCGTATAAAAGTAAGTTAGATGTTGATATGAATCAAATTCTCTCTTATTCGAAAGCTAATTTAAAAAAAGGCCAGCCAGAGAGCTTGTTGGGAAATTGGACTGCAGATTTATGTTTGCAAGAAGGTCAAAAATTATTTCAAGACACTATTGATATGGTACTTTTTAATAATGGTGGACTTCGTTCCGATATCCCAGAAGGAGAAATTACTAAAAGAGCTATCTTTAAACTAATGCCTTT
This sequence comes from Flavobacteriales bacterium, assembly GCA_965661505.1. Taxonomy (GTDB): domain Bacteria; phylum Bacteroidota; class Bacteroidia; order Flavobacteriales; family UBA7312; genus UBA7312. Next base: position 5,455 of record CBFIDX010000037.1, read on the forward strand.
CGAAAACGAATTAGTAGTACTTTCTCTAAATTTAGAAGACGTTAGTAATTTAATGAGTTACTTAAAGTATACGGGTGGACAACCAGTAGCATTTTCTGAATGGTTCCAGGAGGATAAATTACCCTTTTATGTACTGACTACCGACTACCTAGCAAATGGAGGTGACAAAATGCGTTTTTTTAATGCTAAGTATCAAAACATTTTAGGCATTAAAATGCGAGATGCTATTATCCAATATTGCGAAGCAACAGACACAATCTCTAGTCGACTAGACAATAGACACTTATATTTTATGGCCGATGAATAGAAGAAGATTTATAAAGCAAATTGGCGCAGGTGCTGCACTATTAAATTTAGCCCCTCTTGATCTATTAGCTGCCAACGAAGAAATTGTAAAAATTAGCATATTGCACACTAACGATCTGCATAGTCGAATTGAGGCATTTACTTCTGGAAGAAACAAAGGGTCTGGAGGCATGTTGCAATTAGCTTCTTTACTAAAACAAATTCGTCAAAAAGAGAAAAATATTTTGCTTTTGGATGCAGGAGATATTTTTCAAGGAACTCCTTATTTTAACTATTATGGTGGTGAAGTTGAGTTTAAACTCATGAGTCAAATGGGTTTTGATGCATCCACATTAGGAAATCATGATTTTGACAATGGTATAGACGGCCTAGTTAAACAACTACCACATGCAAAATTCCCTTTCCTTTCGGCTAATTATGATGTAAGCAATACAGCCTTGAGTGAACATGTATTGCAACACAAAATATTTAATAAAAGTGGTATTAAAATTGGTGTCTTTGGAGTAGGGATTGAGCTTGCCGGATTGGTAGACCCTAAACTCTGTAAAGGAATAACCTACATTGATCCAATATCAATTGCTAACCAACAAGCCAACATACTTAAAAATGAGCTCAATTGTGACCTTATCATCTGCCTTTCTCATCTTGGCTACAGTTACAAAAGTAAAAAGGTGTCTGACATGATTTTAGCACAAGAAACATCTAACATCGACTTAATCATTGGTGGACACACCCATAAATTTCTAAAAGCTCCTAAACCTCTACAGAATAAAGAAGGCAAAGAGGTACTTGTAAATCAAGTCGGTTTCGGAGCCATCAAGCTAGGAAAAATTGATTTTTATTTTGAAAAATCGTCGCGCCAAAAAAACTATAAAAGTGTATCCCTTCACATCAAAAATGACAGTAAATTTGTATAAATATTTCTCATAAAAAAATAACCTTCTCAGATACTCGAAAAAAACTTTTGCACCTGTCAAAAAAAGTTAAAAGTCAATAGCTGTTTCGCTTTTTTTTAAACTTTTTTGTTAACACATTTGTTCATTATTTCGAATACATATTAATAACCAAAATTAACAATATATCAATGACGGAAGAAAAAGCCTGTGTGACTATTTGGAGCAACTGCTTAAAGATCATAAAAGACAATGTAAGTCCCCAGTCTTATCGAACGTGGTTCCTACCCATTAAGGCCATTAGATTAAAAAGCAGTGTCCTTACCATACAAGTTCCTTCTCAATTTTTTTACGAATGGCTAGAACAACATTACATTGATTTATTAAAAAAAACGATCAAAAAAGAACTTGGAGAAGAAGGTAAGTTAGAGTATAGCATCGTAATTGACAATAACTTTAACGCAAAACCATACACCACAAAAATACCAAGCTCAGGAAAGGGAAATATAAAAAACCAACCCTTTCACATGCCTATCAATATCAACGAAACATCCATTCGAAATCCGTTCATCATACCTGGACTTAAAAAAATACAAGTTGACCCACAACTAAATCCTAACTTTTCATTCAATACTTTTGTAGAAGGGGAATGCAATAGATTGGGTAGATCGGCAGGTTATGCGGTATCACAAAAACCAGGCGGAACCTCTTTTAACCCATTACTAATTTACGGTAATGGCGGATTAGGAAAAACACACTTGGCAAATGCAATCGGGATAGAAGTAAAAAACCTTCATCCTGACAAAATTGTACTGTACGTTTCCGCAGATAAGTTTCAAACACAGTTTGTAGATGCAATAATGGATAATAAAAAGAATGATTTTATTCATTTTTATCAATCAATTGATGTGTTAATTATTGATGATGTACAGTTCTTTGCTGGAAAAGAAAAAACACAAGACGCTTTCTTTCACATCTTTAATCATCTACACCAAAACGGCAAACAAATTATTTTAACTTCAGACAAGGCACCTGTAGATATGCAAGGAGTCGAACAAAGACTGCTGTCTCGCTTTAAATGGGGTTTATCAGCCGATCTTCAATCTCCTGATTTAGAGACTCGAATTGCAATATTGAAGAAAAAATTATACAATGATGGCATAGAAATTCCGTTAGAAGTTGTCGAATACATCGCATACTCAATTACCACAAATGTTCGCGAGCTTGAAGGTGCTTTAATTTCGTTATTAGCCCAGTCTTCACTAAACAAAAAAAGCATTACGATACAACTTGCTAAAGAAATGCTCGATAAATTTGTTAAAAATACAGCCAGAGAGGTTTCTATAGATTACATACAAAAAGTTGTTTGCGATTATTTTGATATCCCTATCGAACTAATGAAATCTAAAACAAGAAAAAGAGAAATTGTTCAAGCCCGACAGCTTGCCATGTACTTTTCCAAACAACTCACAAAAAACTCTTTAGCAAACATTGGCCTCCACTGCGGAAATAAAGATCATGCAACTGTTTTACATGCCTGCAAAACAGTCAACAACCTCATTGATACAGACAAGCAGTTTCGTGGTTATGTATCTGATATCGAAAAAAAGCTAACCTTAAACTAATCAAAAACATCAACTATTGCATTAAGACAGGAGTTAAAACGTAATTTAGTTCCTGTTTTTTTATACAAACGTTTCTAAAGATGAAAGTACTGATGGTGTGTTTAGGTAATATTTGTCGCTCTCCAATGGCAGAGGGCATTATTCGCAACTTGGGTAAAAACCAAATTACAGTCGATTCCGCAGGCACATCAGGATATCATATCGGTTCAAAACCCGATAGCAGAATGATGACTACTGCCCATAAGTATGGAATCGACTTGAGCAAATTAAGAGCCAGGAAATTTGGTGTTTCCGACTTTGATGAATTTGATATTATTTTCGCAATGGATTCAACTAACTATCAAGATATCATTTCTTTATGTAGGGATGATGCAGATAAAACTAAGGTGCGGATGATGCTGGATAAATTAGACGTACCTGATCCATATTATGGTGAGGGCGATGGTTTCGAACTCGTTTATCAACTACTTTACAAGGCTTGTAAAGAATTTGTCGAAAGTGTTGAATAAAGGAAAGGTAATACTAGTCCCATGTACGCTTGGAGGCTTAAATCCATTTGAGGTAATGCCACAAGCTAATCTAGAACACATCAATTCTTGCGATATTTTTATTGTTGAAAACCTTCGTTCCGCAAGAAGGTTTTTAAAAAAAATAGGAATTCAAAAAGACATTAATGAATTAGACTTTTTCGAAATCAATAAACGAACGAAAAAAGAAGATATTCCAACTTACTTATCTGGGGCTGATAGTGGGAAAAACATAGGCGTTTTATCTGACGCGGGATGCCCCGGCATTGCTGACCCAGGAGCTGAAGTCGTTATGTGGGCTCATAGAAAGGAGATAAATGTGATTCCGTTAGTAGGCCCCTCCTCTATTTTGCTTGCTTTAATGGCTTCTGGGATGAACGGACAAAATTTTTCATTTGTAGGCTACCTGCCCAAAGAAAAAAACCAGCGAATAAAAAAAATTAAACAGCTAGAGCAACTCTCAAAAACAACTACGCAAACACAAATCTTTATAGAAACTCCCTACAGAAACAATCATCTATTTGAAGATTTGGTAGCTAATTGCAGCCAAGAAACAAGCATAGCAATAGCATGTGATTTGACATTGCCTTCTCAATACATTCGTTGTTTAAAAGCAAAGCAATGGAAAGGTAAAAAACCAAATTTACACAAAAAACCTTGTATCTTCCTCTTGCATAAATACTAGTATAGGCAATGGTATTCGTTAATATTTTCTATATTGCAATTCTCATATTAAAATGCACATAACAAAATGAAGTATGAACTAGAATACCCCATACACTCTTCTATTAATATTCTTTACGAAAGGCTCCATACTTTAAGTGGATTATCTGAATGGTTTGCCGATGATGTTAATGTTGATAGAGCGGGCATCTACACATTTACTTGGGAAGGAAGTGAGCAACAAGCTACACTTATAAGCAAAAAGAAAAATGATCATGTTCGTTTTAAATGGATAGAAAATGATGAAGAATATTTTGAGTTCCGCATTCAAGTTGACGAACTAACAAATGATATTTCACTGATTGTTACTGACTTTGCAGACGATGAGGACGATCATGAAGATGCTGTTCAACTCTGGAATTTACAAATTGACAACCTAAAACAAACTATTGGCTCTTAACAACCTATCCTAGCTGTAGTTTAATATTGTGAAAAAGCTACATCAACTCATAATAAGATCTTTTTTAGGTCCCTTTGTTTTTACTTTTTTAATAGCAATTTTTCTGCTACTAATGCAATTTCTATGGAAGTACATAGACGATTTAGTTGGCAAAGGTTTAGAGTGGGCAGACATTGCTCAATTGCTTTTTTACGCATCAGCCAGACTGGTCCCATTAGCATTACCTATATCTGTATTGCTTTCTTCAATAATGACATTTGGAAATTTTGCAGAAAAATATGAACTGACCGCAATGAAATCTGCTGGCATTTCTTTCAGAAAGGTTATTTCTAGCACCGTCTTTTTAGTTGTACTAATAAGTGGGTGTTCCTTTTTGTTTTCAAATTTTTACATGCCCTATGCCAACCTTAAGGCTGGAACACTTTTGTATGACATCAGGAAACAGAAACCTGCACTTAACATTAAAGCTGGAATGTTTTACAATGGTTTAGAAGGTTTTAGCATCAAGATTAATAAGAAAAATGAAAACGGTATCGATCTAGAGGACATAATGATTTATGACCATAACTCTAAAGAAGGAAATAATAAAGTCATTTTAGCCAAGAAGGGGGCCATGTACCTATCAGAAAACGAACAATATTTTATCATTTCTCTTGAAGATGGACATAGTTATTATGAGAGCAATGTAGCAACAAGAAAAAAAGACAAAAAAAACAGAACACATCAAAGAATAAAATTTGAAAAAGACATTCTTCGTTTTGATCTTTCAGGTTTTGGCATGAAAAGAAGTAGTGAAGATTTATATAGAAATCACTACGCAATGATGAATAATAAACAGTTAAGTGCCTCTATCGACTCATTGTTTCTTAAACAATACAATAAATCAGAAGAAGCTTATAAAAACACTGTAAAGAAAATTCATCCCGACACTTCGCTAAAAAAAACCGCTGTATCAAAACTTAAAGACTTAAATATCTTAGAAGAAAAACGTGTTTTCACAACAGCAATCAATACTGTAATGTCTAATAAAGCCTTAGTTGAAAACGCTAATAGAGATGTTAACTATAATGAAACACTGGTTGCAAAACATTTGGTAGAATGGCATCGAAAATGGTCCTTAGCAATTGCATGTATTATTATGTTTTTAATTGGCGCACCTTTAGGGGCTATTATTAGAAAAGGGGGGTTTGGTATGCCAGTAGTCACCTCAGTTTTTTTCTTTATCTTATACCATGTTCTATCAATGACTGGCGAAAAAATGGTGAAAGAAGGAGAAATAACTGCCTATGAAGGTATGTGGATTGCGAATATAATACTTCTTCCAATAGGTGTTTGGTTAATATACAAAGCCTCTAAAGACTCAAACCTTATGGACTGGAGTTATTTTTTGGAAAAAATAAAAACTAGTTTTAAAAAACAATCCATTTCTTAATAAAGAAATTTTCTTCATTACTGAAGATTAAATAATAAATTCCTTTATTGTATTTCAAGTCAAATCTATTTGTTCCAGATTGTATTTTTTTGGTATCCAACAACAGCCCTCTAGCATTGTATATCTTAACAACTGTTTCGGTAGCTAGCTCTATGTTTAGTGTAGCATCTGATGAGGGGTTAGGAAAGATTTTTATACCAGTAGGTTGTTCTTCAATACCCACAAAATTATAAAGCAAACTATCCGAAATTACTTCGCAATAATTAATATCTGTTGTAGACACTTGATAACTACCTGATTCAATGGGTATGTAAAATTGAGAAATAGCACTATCAATAGCTATACCATCTAGAAACCACTGATAACTATAACCTACCTCGTTGCAGAGCAAAACAGCACCGTTCTGAATTATTGTTGGAGATGGGTAAGAGACTTGAATATGAAATGTATCGGTTGAGAAACAACCAGAAGAGTTGGATAACTCCACTATATAATCACCACTTTCGACAGGAAACAACTGAGCTGTAATGCCTGAAGTCAAGAATGTGCCGTTAGGGTCATACCAATTTATTTCTGGAACAATATTTGGAGAAAAAAGAAATGCTTCATTGTAAGATGTCCAGGTGGTATCATTTCTTCCGGGAATAGTATAGGAATTAAGGCCATTATGGTCTTGTATTCCTTGAACTGAATTTATCGTATTGCATAAGGGTTTTTGGCTGATATGAAGTTCTATTTCATTGGAGTTTTCTTTTAAAATTATTTGCCAATCTCCAGCCTGATTACCGCCACCACAGTTGTAAGAGTTTATACTATCGTAACTAATCACTAAAAATCGATTGGGGATGACTCCAAGTGTTTCGTATTTAATTGCACCCTGCCCATTGCTTGGGTTCCAATCTTCCCATGACACAAAAATTGAGGCTTTTGGAGCATTCGCATCAGGTAAGTTTACTGAATTATAAGGAGATCCTACTGGTAAAAAGGATACGAAACCATTTGAGCAAATGTAAAATTCTGTGTATTGTTGGTTGAAAAAATTAAAATTAAAACCAATTGGAAAAGGCCCAAGTGTTTGATCGTCCTCGATTAATAGTGGAAAAGATTTTAAACTACCCTCACTGATAGGCATAAAGGGTATGTTAGAGATTGTATAATTTTCGGTATCAAATGCACCTGAGACATCTGCATCAAGCATCAGTAAATCTCCTGTTGAACACGAAAATGTATCAACAGAAGAAACAAAACATTGACATTTAACAATTAATGGAAAAATCATTAAAAGAAAGAGGTGTCTTTTCATTATTGAATTGTAATTTTTCTAACTAGTTGAGAGTTGTATTGATCAGAAATTTCTAAAATATATACACCGGGTTCTTGATTAATATAAATCGATCCACCAGAAAAGATGGAAAATGAATTTAAATCATTTCCTTTAATATCTTTTAGTATAACTTTTAAATTCTCTTTGTTGTCCTCATTGAGTTTTATATGAACCTCACCTTTGGTAGGGTTGGGATAAAGTACCACACTATTCTCGCTATTTTCTAATAAACCAACAGTCTCAGCATATAAATGAACTCTTGACATATACGAACACAAAGTTAGAGGATTTGTAATTTCGACTGTGTACATTCCATAACTGCTAATTGTCAATGTTTGTTGGGTATCTGTAGCAAGCATTTGTCCATCAAGGAACCACTGATAGACATAACCAGTGGGGTCAGCAATTAGCTGATTTCCTACCCTATGTATGACTGGCTCAATTACATTTGGAATCGTAATTTC
>CBFIDX010000038.1:0-12489 GCA_965661505.1 Flavobacteriales bacterium
AAAGTGGGAGTCAATACTTTTAGTCCAGACAAACAGTTTGAGGAAAACGGACAAACCAAGCTGGATGGAAACACCGAAGTGACCAGCGAACTAAAAATACAGGGGGAGCTGAAGCTTCCCAGTTTGGCCAACCCTACCTTAACAACCCCCAAGCTCTTATCCCTTAGCCCAGGAGGCTTGGTCAATACCATGGGCATGGCCGATCTACAAAATTACATCCAATAACGCTAATATATTTTTTGTAGTATGATTAATTGTTTTAACAAAAGCTACAACGCTATGGGCATGTCCTCTTTTTAGAGGAGAATGTGGAGGGTTTGCTTCTTTTCTGTTCTCCCAAAACCACTCAAGTGCTTAGCCTTACCAAAATTAAGTAGCGGTTAATAAACGCTTCAAAATCACCCCTTTTTTTTAAAATTTGGCTACTGAATGTTACCAAATTGTTTCCTTAAAATTAAATTAGTTAAATTTGTAAGTTCATAATTGAAGAAATTCTATGTACAAAAAAATCATTTTTTTCTGTTTTGTTTTAACATCGCTAACCTTAAGTGCACAGATGCCCGCTTCTTACGGTACTTCTGCAGCAAGCACTAACGTTAATGCAGAGGTTATTAGTCGCTTTTTATTTGGATCAGGAAACATTGCAAATCCTTTTTCATGGACACCCACTATCCCAAGTGGAGGCACCGACATTACTAACCCAAATTCAACCGGAAATAATATATTGCCCTGTAGAGGATACAGTGATTACACCATAGGAAACAACAACCCTAGTGATGGCAACCCTAACAATACCGAGCACCTTGCTTTAGTAGAGCGAGGGATGTCTTATGAAATGCAAATTCTCGGACAACGGTGTTCTGGTTCGGGTTGGGGCGTTCCTGCTAACACCCAAAGAGGCGTTAAGGTATACATCGATTTTAATCAAGATGGCCTTTTCGATCCTAATTTAGAAAACGTTGTTCTTTTGTCTTTCCAAGGAACGGGCACGGGTTGGTTTCCGACTTTTAACGTTTTTAATGTTACCATACCTGCAAACGCACAAACAGGACCTACCAAGATGCGGGTAGTATATTCTAGGTTAGGAACAGCCCCCTTCTTTACTTGGTTCCAAATTCAGCCGCAGGGGATGTATTCTTTTGGAGAAACACAAGATTACTCCATCGAAATAGCGGGTTTGATAGACGATGTAATCACTACTAATATCAGTTGTAATGGCGCTGACGATGGAATTATTGAGATTGTTCCTAGTGCTTTTGCACCTTCCGGCTTAGAATATTCTATCAACGGAATGATGGGTCCCTTTCAATCATCAGCGATCTTTAACGGTTTGCTTCCCAACACCCCATACGATATATGGGTTCGAGATCCAGCAACAGGGGAGCTAGAAGAATACGATCAGAATTCTGTTATTTTAAGCGAGCCTGATCCGCTTACTTTTACTGCCAATGTGAGTTCAGACTATAATGGTTCGCAAATAAGTTGCACAGGAGCTGCTGATGGAGAAATTACCGTTACTGTTACAGGCGGTACAGCTCCATTTGACTACTCTATTGACAATGGTTCAAGTTTTGTGGCAACGGCAGCGGCTAGCCCTTACACCCAAACGGGCCTTGGAGACGCTACCTATGATGTATTTGTACAAGATGCAAATGGGTGTGTAACCACCCCTAATTCTGTGACCATTACAGAGCCAACAATTTTAAGCGCAAGCGCTACCATTACTTCCGATTATAATGGCCAAGACATCCGTTGTGTAGGAGCCACAGACGGACAAGTAACGCTCACTGCCTCGGGAGGAACGGCTCCCTATCAATTTGACTTTGATAATCAAGGTCTTTCCACCGCCTCTTTAATTAATGGACTTGGTGCAGGCACATACGATTTGTTGGTTGCTGATGCCAATAGTTGTTCTAACTCCTACATAGGAATTGTTACCCTGACGGACCCAACACCTCTCGTTTTTGGGGGAGTTAGCGTTGCTTCAAATTATAACGGAGCCGACATTAGTTGTTTTGGTGCAGCAGATGGTGAAATTTCTATCGTCGCTTCAGGAGGAACGTCCACCAATGGAGATTACACTTTTTTAGTTGACAACAGCCCCGCAGGAACAGGACCTTCTCCTTTTAGTGTCCAAAATCTTGGCGAGGCTAATTACAGTATTGAAGTACAAGACGATAATGGGTGCGCCACAGCCCCTAGTTTTATAAGCCTTACAGAGCCTCCATCTTTGGATTTATTAAGCGCAGTAGAATCAATGGCCATAAGCTGTAACGGGCTTTCTGATGGGGAGTTAACCATTAGCGCTCAAGGCGGAACAGGAACCATACAGTATTCAATTGACAATGGTGTTTCTTATGCAACATCCGCTATTAATGGATCGCTTTCTGAAGGAAGCTATTCCTGTTTTATAATAGACGATAATAACTGTGTGACAGGTCCTGAAATAGTTACGATTACCGAGCCCAATGTGCTTTTGTTAACTGGGGCAACGGTTACCTCCAACTACAATGGAGCAGAAATCTCTTGTGTGGGTAGTACAGATGGTGAAATTACCATTACGGCCACAGGAGGCACACCAAACTTTAATTTTTCTGTAACAGGAGGGGCTCCCTTTTTTCCTGCTAACATACTTACAGGGCTTGCTGCAGGAACCTATGATGTTGTTGTTCAAGATGCAAACGGTTGTGAAACACCAGCTGGTGCTTCGCTAGTTACCATCTCTTCTCCTAGCCCAATAGTTAGTAGCGCATTGGTTAGTTCAGATTATAATGGACAAGACATTAGCTGCAACGGTTTTTCTGATGCAGACATTACCGTATCATCTAGCGGAGGTACAGGTACTAGCTATACTTACTCATTGCCTGCTGCAAATTATAGCGGAACCTCTCCTTACACCATCACTGGCTTAGCTGCTGGTGGATACCCAATAACGGTAACAGATATCAATGGTTGTACAAGTGCTATTCCAGCAGTTAGTGTTTCTCAGCCTACGGTCATTGTTTTAAGTACAAATCAATTAGATGCCGGATGTAATGGTGCTGCAGACGGTTCCGCTTGGGTAGTCCCTTCTGGCGGAACCCCCAGCTACACCTACCTTTGGGATGATGGCCAGGTGACCGCAAACATTACGAACCTGGAAGCAGGGACTTACTCAGTAACTACTTCCGACGTAAATGGATGTACCCAATCTGCAACGATCAATATCTTACAGCCCATTATTAGCACAAACGCCTCAGATATTAGCTGTTATGGAGCTGCCAATGGTACGGTTGAGGTTGTCATTGCTAACGGAAATAACACCTACACGTATTCGTGGAATGATCCAGCAGCTCAAACTACCACATTGGCAACCAACTTAGAGCCAGGTGTTTATACGGTTACAGCTAGCGATGTGTTTGGCTGTGAGCTAGTTGCCTCTGATAGTGTCTTTCAGCCTACCGAGATAAACGTAAATATTTTATCCACAACATTGTGCTCTGCCTTTGATCTTGCTAAGGTAGAGGCAGAAGTAGATGGAGGCATTATGCCCTATCAGTTCCTGTGGAGTACTTCAGAAAGTTCAAGTGAAATTTTTGTTACGGATGGCTCCTATAATTTAGATGTCACTGATGCAAATTCCTGTGTTACCACACAAACCGTAGTTGTAGAGCCCTATTCTCCCATTAACATTTCTTTTACAACGACCCCTGCCACCTGTATTGATAATAACGATGGCGTCATTGCCTCTACTGTTTCAGGAGGTTACATGCCCTACGAGTATTATTGGAGTCACGGACCCCAAACACCAACGGTTAACGTAGCTGCAGGATTTTACTCCTTAAACCTTATTGATAATGAAGGTTGTGAAGCAAGTTTTGACATCGCTGTTTCAGCATTAGACGCAACATGTCTAGAATTATTTAGTGCATTTTCTCCAAATGGAGATCAAAATAATGACTACTGGTACATTGGTAACATTGAGCTATATCCGGATGCATTGGTTGAGGTTTTTAACCGATGGGGCGATCGTGTTTTTGCTGCAAAAAACTACTCCAACTCTTGGGCTAGTGCTTGGAATGGCATGTATGAAGGAAAGTTATTACCTTCGGCAACGTATTATTATGTTATTACGCTTAACAATTCTGAAACCCCTTACAGAGGAAATGTAACCCTTGTTCGATAATCAATGAGAAGATTATTATTAGTAATTCTTATCTCTGCCCCTTCTTTGTTGTGGGCTCAGCAATCGCCCTTGTACACCCAGTACATGCTCAACGACTTTGTTATTAACCCTGCCATTGCAGGAAGCAAACCTTTTTTCCCTTTAAGACTGAATGTTAGGGAACAGTGGGAAGGCTTGGGAGATTTTGCGCCTTCTACACAGTCTTTAAGTTTTCATGCGCCCATAGGCGATGGAAGAGTGGGCTTAGGAGGCTTAATTTTTCAAGACAATACTGATCCAACCTCAAATATGGGGGCCATGTTCACTTATGCCTACCATTTAGATCTTCCTAATATGATGTCAAAATTATCCCTTGGAATTTCGGGCTTGGTGTATCAATACAAATTAGACCAAGGAGCATTAGAATTTCAAAACCCTGATATGGAGTTTGAGGGAGGAGTATATTCAGAAGTAGTTCCTGACGCTTCTTTCGGCGCATATCTTTATGGCAAACAATATTACTTAGGCGGCTCTGTATATCAACTTTTTGAATCTACTTTTCGAGAAGCCCTTACATACGACTATGGTGACAATGTCGGTGTGCGCCATTATTTTGCCATGGCAGGCTATACCGCAGAAATCAATAAAAGCTTACACCTAGAACCTTCTTTGTTAGTTAAAACAATTCAAGGCGGACCTGTACAGCTGGATGTCAACGCGCGTGTCATTTTTAATAGAAATCTTTGGACCGGCATTTCCTTCCGAACAGATCGATCAGCCGTGGCCTTGGTAGGAATGAATGTAGGCAACTTCCATTTAGCCTATGGTTTTGATTACACCTTTGCCTCCATTGCCAATCATATTTCAGGTTCTCACGAGGTGTCAATAGGAATTAATATTCCAGACCCAAGAAACAGACGCCATGTTTACTATTGGCGATACTAGTATTTCACAACACCAAATCTTAGTGTTACCACATGGGAGATGATCATCGTGCTAAACGGCAAGTCGATTATATCATTGTTGGTCAGGGTCTTGCTGGCACTTTCATAGCACACGATTTATTAGAAAAAAATTGTTCCGTTCACATTATTGATCGGCCCCTAGCTGCAGCCGCCTCTAAAGTAGCTGCCGGCCTCATCAATCCAGTAGGCATGAAGCGTTGCGTTCCTTCTTGGAAAGCAGCGCATTTTCTTCCTTATGCACTAAACCGGTATACAGTGCTGGAAAAAAAGCTTCAAGCTTCCTTTTTAACGCAAAAATCCATTTATCGCTTATTTGCTAATGAAGACAATCGCAAACAATGGCAAATAAAATACAGTAACGAGGGTATGGATCGGTTCATCAAAAAATTTACCAATAATAGTAGTGAGCCTTATCTCAAAGATGATTACGGCGGGGCCACAGTTTCACCAGCTGCTTTTTTAGATACAATAGCATTTTTACAAAGCTCACGTGCTTATTTCTTGCAACAGAAATGCTTGGTAGAAGAACTGTTTGATTTTGAATTGTTAGACCCTGACTCTTGTACTTACGCTACAATACAGGCAGGAAACATTATTTTTTGTGAAGGCTATCGTGCCATTTATAATCCCTACTTCAAACACTTGCCCTTTTCCCCCTCAAAAGGAGAGTTGTTAACCATACAGATACCAAGCATGGAAAACATGGAAAAAATACTTAGTAAAGGAATTTTTATTATTCCGCTAGGTAATTATCTATATAGAGTAGGGGCTACCTATAGCCACAAACAATGGGATGATCGAGTAACTGAAGAGGGTAAAGCGCTATTAAAAGAACAACTAGATCGAATATTACAGCTTGATTATACTATTATTTCAGAAAAAGCAGGCGTTAGGCCTACCACAAAAGACAGAAAACCCCTAGTCGGATTACACCATAAGCACGAAAAATTGGCTATTTTTAATGGTTTAGGCTCAAGAGGAGCCCTTCAAGGACCCTATTTATCAGCCCAATTTTGTGGTTTTTTAACAAACACAGAAAAAACTACTAAAAATATTGATAATCAAAACATTACTGTTTTTTAGATTGTTAACAACTGCCTTTTCAGCCCTGTGTTATTAACAATTTACTGTGAATGAGAAAAAACATTTTTTTTTTTGTCACTTTATCAGAAAGTTGCATATTTGCCCCGTATTAACCAAATTTTATACAAATGAAAAAGAATTTGCGAATTGTTCTAGCGTTAACGTTAGGACTAGCAACAACAGCACATGCACAAGATTGGTCTGTTGACTCTAGAACAAGAGTTAATTCGACTGAGGATGCAACAAGTACTGAGCAAAGAGTTAGAACTGCCGTTGATTTCGGTGGAGAAAAAGTTTCTGCTCATGTTGAATTTAACACGGCTGCTACTTTAGGTAAGTATGCTGCAGATGAGTTAAACTTTGATGTTCGTCAAGCTTATGCAACGACAAACGTTATGGACTTTGCTTCATTAACTGCTGGTCGTATGGCATTAGACTTTGGAAACGGACGTATCATGGGTACTAGAGACTGGGATCAGTATGATCTAGGAAGTACTTTTGATGGTTTCTTAGTGGGTATTAACAATGACTTCGCTGACCTACACTTAGGTTACGCAACGTCTAAAGATACAACCCACTCAATGTTTACTGAAGGTTACGAAGGAACTTCAATGTTCATTAATGCAGGAAAAGATATGGACAACATGTCTTTCAACCTATTCTACATGTCTAGACAAGATGACATTGTTGGTGTTGATGAAACATCTATGGGTCTTGATGCATCTTATGCAATGGACAACGGTATTAACTTAACTCTAGGGTACTATACAATAGACGATGGTACTGATTCAGAAATGGACTTAACATCACTAGGTGCACACTATCAAGTAAATGATGGATTAGCAGTACACGCTGGTTACGATATGTACGGCGAGAATGGATTCTATTCAAGTACTGGTAGCTTCGGTGACATGCAAGGTTCTGGTATGATCTACTCTTCTTTTGAAGGTTTTGAAGGAACAGATATGTCATTCGGTGGATCTTATGCTATGGGTGATTTCATGCTAGGTGCTACAATGCACAATGTTACATCTGAAGATGAAGCAGTAGAATACGCTGTAACAGATATTTCTTTAGGTTATACTTTATCTGATAACTCATCAGTAAAAGTTAACTACGCTACTTCTGATCAGGATGCTGAGAACGAGTTCACAAAAACTTGGATCTCTCTACACATAGGATTCTAAGAAATAGAATAATCTAACAACAAAAAAGGCGGTGTTTACACCGCCTTTTTTATTTTTGCTATATGAAGAAAGTGGAACACATCGGTATAGCAGTAAAAAATTTGAGCAGCGCTAACGAGCTATTCGCCAAACTTTTTAATCAAGACCACTATAAAGTAGAATCGGTAGAAAGCGAAGAAGTGACTACTTCTTTTTTTCAACTTGGAGAAACCAAGATTGAATTATTACAAGCTACACACCCCGATTCTGCCATTGCAAAGTTCATCGATAAAAAAGGGGAGGGGATACATCACATCGCTTTTGAGGTATCGGATATTGATTCAGAAATGAAACGATTGCAAAAGGAAGGATTTCAGCTTATTCACCAAGCGCCAAAAGATGGGGCAGATAACAAACGAATCTGCTTTTTACATCCAAAAACTACCAGTGGTGTCCTTATAGAACTATGTCAGGAAAAAGAGTAGGCAAGTCTGCGTTACTTTTTAAATGAAGCGTTTTCAGCCCCACTTTTTTTGCTCCTTCTATGTGTTGCAAGGTATCTTCGATAAACAAGGTGTTTTTTGCTTCAATACCGGCGTCTTTTAATACGAATTCAAAAGTTGAGGGATGAGGTTTCCGCATGCCTATCAGATGGGAATAATAAGCCTTCTCAAAATACGAATCAATACCATCAATAGCGTGTTTTTGTCTTAGGTGATTATTCACAAAATCAATATGAATTTTATTTGCATTACTCAGCAGAAACAAACGGTACTTTTTTGATAACTCTTCTAACAATATTAAATGCTTGGCTGGCAATCCTAACAACATCGCATTCCAAGCCTTAATAATTACTTCTTTTCCACAATTAGGTAAAAACAGTTGCAAACCCTCAACAAAGCTTTTTGAACTTATTTTACCAGTCTCAAAGGAGTCGAATAAAGTATTTTGTTGATGTTGTGTAAAAAGACGTTCAAAATCAGCTTCTCCAAGTGATTTAAAGGCATCTATTGTACGATGATAATCGATATGGAAAAGAACACCACCTAGATCAAATAAAATATTTTTTATATCTTTTTTCACCATTATTAAAGGTTGCAAGATAGGCAACAAAAGCGTAATATTGCAGTCTTCTTTTTTGGGCCTATAGCTCAGTTGGTTAGAGTAGCGGACTCATAATCCGTTGGTCCCTGGTTCGAGCCCAGGTGGGCCCACCAAAGCGGAATTCATCTCATTTTGAGATAGTTTTCCGCTTTTTTTATTCTCACAAAGCCCTGTATTTCTATTAGTTAGCTCAAATAATAAATGTGTTTCAAGAGTTCGAACTCGGTCATTTTGCTTATTGTAAGTCGCTCCTTTGGGAAATACAAATTGTTGAAGTTCATTTTTTTGTTCATATGACATATCTAAGCATGTAGAGGATAGATTTTTCGATTCTTTTATTGCTCCATTAGTGACCTTTTCAAGGTTCGAACTGCCGTTTTGCCCAAAGTCTATTTTTTGCTCAATTTCAGTCAGCTCATCACCAAGTTTTTGAGTGTATTTTTGGTATAAATCTTTACCTATTTCACTAATTGCAAATCGCTCTTCTAATTTCTCTAGCTGAGTTTCAACCTTTTTCTATTGAGCACTCAATTGTTTTAAATCAAAGTGTTTATTGGAATGGTATTTACTAAAAGCATAAGTCACTAATTGTTTAAATAGTTTTTCTAATCCATCTCAAAGCTCATAGTTTTTTAAACACTTGGCAAATGTGTTATTGAGCTTGGTAGCGTTGACATTTAACATTGTTCCTTTACTTCTTGACTTATAATACCATATTCCCTTTTTCTTGACAAGATAGCCTGTTAGTGGATCACCTGTCTTTTCACATTTCATAAATACTTTTAGTGGTATATATTCTAGATTGGTATTCTTTGTTTGTAAGCGATGATTGTTAGTCATTAGATCATTTACCTTCAGCCAATCTTTTTCACTAACAAGCTTTGGGTGTTTACCCTCTATCACTTCACCTGGAATAAGTTTATTGATGATTTTACCGCAGTAAAAAGGATTAGTGAATATATTATTTAATCTCTTGTGCTTAATATCCATACCCGCTCTTTGTAGCTTAGTTGCAATATCAATGTTTCTCTTTCCTTGTAACTTCCACATAAAGGCTCTTTTTATCAGTCTTCCTTCATTATTGATATATAAGTGTTGAACATTACTTTTTTTACCCTTATTATCATTGCTATAGCCTCGTGGTAGTTTGGATAGCCAATAACCTTCTCTAAGTCTTTCTTTCATGCCCGTTACTGATTTGTCTTTTCTTAGTTCATTATCAAACTGAGAGAACATATAGTAAAGGTTTTGTTGAAAGCTACCCGAGGGAGAAAGCGGGTCTACCTCTTGGGTAGCCGATAGAGTCTTTACTCCATTTTTAAGTAATTGCTGACTAATGTAGGCTCCATTGGGTCCTGTTCTTGAAAAACGGTCATAAGAGTATACTATTATGGTATCTATCTCCGTATTGCGTTTAACATAAGATAGCATTCGCTGAAATTCTTTTCGCTCATCACTCTTGGCAGATTCAAAGGTTCCGCCAAAATAGTCCAGAACAATAAGTCCTTTCTTTTTAGCAAAGTCTTGACAGTATTTCTTTTGGGTTTGTAGTGAAGCGTTATTCTCGGCTTGTTCTTTTGTTGATACTCTTGTATAGATAACCGCTTTATTGGAAGTGGTGTGATTATCATTTGAATAGCTATTTGCTAACTTTTGGAAATAAGGATCAATTTTCTTCATCTTGTTCACTGTTTAGATTAATACTTTCATGGGTGATGATATACTCTACAATGAGATTTGAGAAAATAGCTAGCTCATCAATAATGTATTGACTCTGCTCTTTAGTTAACTGCTCACCCTTTTCATTTTTTTGTTTGCTTAGTGATAGCACTAAGTCTTTCTTTATTTGATTTAAACTCACAACTTACATGTTGTGCATCACCTTTGATGTGTTCAATAGGCTTACTATGTAACCTTTAATCCGATGTGTTCGGTATTATAGTTTTACTTTCTTGACCTTTTCATAATGGCTTATTCTACCATCAACTGTTTTGATTTCAATATCAGCGTATTCTCCTTTATTAATAAGCTCAAGTAGTCGTGATTCGACCTTTACTTTTTTCATACTCTTAATTTCCATTAAACAGGGCTCGGCTTTACCATCAAAGCGAACCGTAATGGATTTAAGCTCATGGAAATTGTGTCTAATAGCTTTTAGTATTTCATGTTCTTTTTCACTAATGAGATTACTGACATTAGACTCAAATGACTCCTCACCATCGACTAAGAACTTCGATATAATATTAGATAGTGAAATATTAACATGACTACTTTGAGCAAGCTGACTAATTAATTCACTAGCACCCATCTCATTAAAATCCCTTATTATATTAACGCTCATCACACTAACTCTTACAGGGTCCGATTTGAAAAATTGGAATATGGTACTCTCACCAAATTGCAATACATTCAATATCATTGCCTCTATAAAGAACAGCTCACCACTAACCTTATCAATAGCATCTTTATCAAAATATTCTAAGCCCTCTAACTTGCCTTTGCTTTTTGCATTGATATAGTCCTTGTTTTCTATAATTAAGGATAAATCATCACGATTTAATAGATTCCTAAAAAGTTCCGTTTGACATTTTTTGATTTGATCGTAAGTAAATCCAAATGATCTTAACTCTTTAATAATACTAAGCCAGACATAGTCTACATAGCTTAGTTTTTTATGTCCGCCTTTACCCACATTGTGTTTAATATCAATCAGTCCATAACGCTCCCAATTAGTAAAATCAGAATACACAACATCAACCTGAGTCTTAGAAAACACCCTCTCGCGGATAACCTCTAATTTATTATTCTTTGGATTAAAATTGTCCTTAAAATCTTTGATATTGAGTTTCTTCATACAACAAAAGTAATCAATTAGTTTGTAATATTACAATGTTTTAGTAATTTTGTAGTAATATTAGTGTTGAAATTTTATATAACACTATATAAACAAGCTTGATTTTATATAAAAAGAGCATAAAAATGAGCTTGCTAAAAATAAAGACAAGTCGGTCTACCTAAGTATACTTGAAGTCTACCTAAGTATACCAAGGTAAACAAGGCATAAATTAAATTATATGAGAAATAATCAACACAGAAATATCACTTTAAGCACTAAGGTAAGTGCCTTACAAAAAGCCGAGCTAGTGAAAATAGCACAGTCTCACGACATCACACTTTCGGAATTTATATTGAGCATTATAGACACTTACAAGCATAAATATGGCAAAGAAAATGAGCCTAGTAAAAATGAATTGAAACTTAAAGAGGAAAATGACTCGCTCAAAAAAAAGAACATTAGATTATTAAAAGATAGAGAATCAGCAGACTACAGAGTTGGTTTAGAGATGAAGCGAGCTGATAAGGCAGTTGATGAAAGAGATGAATATCGATATAGATTAAAAGAAAAGATGGTTGAGAATCATTCACTAAATCAAGAGTTACTAAAATATAAGCCTAAGATCGACAAGTCGAAAAATGACAAACAATCTACGGGGATATTATTAGCATTGTTAGGCGCGATCCTATTTGGAGGTAGAGTTATCAAAAGTTAATTCGAAAAAACTTATTGACCACCAAAGCGGAATCCATCTCATTTTGAGACAGTGTTCCGCTTTTTTTATTCTCACAAAGATTTGAGGTTCTTTAACAACAAAAAATTAACTTAGAAGAGTTTTTTAGTATAGTTTTATGAGAGACCCGGCTTATATAGTTAGATAAATTTTATTTAAGTTATCTGCTTAAAAAAATCAAAATCTTATAATAAGATGTTCGGTTAATAGCGAATATTATTTATAATGATTTTGTGAAAATCTAGTTTATAGAATAACACCCCGCTCTTTCTTATCACTACCAATAAACTTAGTGACGTAATAGTTTATTATCTTTTTTATATTTGAAACAAATAATTTGAAATAAATAAAGTAAAACTAACCGCTAATTCTTGGAAAAAAGTGGAGCAGGAACATTGCTAAACATAGGGTCTAAAAGTATTTTCTTTTGCCCCATTTTAAGAAAAAAGGTAGAATGT
>CBFIDX010000039.1:0-12239 GCA_965661505.1 Flavobacteriales bacterium
TTGACATGAATACTCAACCTAAAGGAGTTTACTTCTTAGAGATTACGACCAATACAGGTGGTATCAATAAGAAGATTGTTCTTCAATAAGTTGAATCTTCAATAAATTCAAGAGGCTCAGACAACTGTCTGAGCCTCTTTTTTTTGCCTCCCAAACTAAAGTGTAATAAGTACACTAAGATTTTGTATATTTGCAATATGTCTGACGAAATATCCAAAATTGCAATACTTACATCTGGTGGTGATGCCCCTGGCATGAATGCTGCCATACGCTCTCTAGTTCGTTCAGCAGAATTCAATAACATTGAATGTGTCGGAATTAAGAAAGGTTTTCAAGGATTAATTGATGGTTCTTTTGAATCGCTTAATATTCGTTCAGTAAGTAATATATTAGGAATAGGAGGTACTTTTTTACATTCCGCAAGGTCTTTGGATTTTATGCAGAAAAAGTTTAGAAAAGTAGCCTTTAAAAACCTTGAAGCTCATAAAATTGATGCGCTAATTGTAATTGGTGGAAACGGATCCTTAACTGGAGCCAGTGTTTTTTCACATGAATTTAATATTCCAGTTATTGGATTACCCGCCTCTATTGATAATGATGTTTATGGTACGGATTATTCTGTTGGATATAATACTGCTTTAGAAACAATCGTTGAATCCGTTGACAAGATAAGAGACACCGCTAACTCGCATAATCGATTATTTTTTATAGAGGTCATGGGAAGAAATTCAGGCAATTTAGCGTTAAACGCTAGTCTTGCTTCAGGTGCTTGTTTTGTAATTCTTCCAGAAAAAGAGTTTCAACTGGTTGATTTAATAAAACGCTTAGAAGACAATAAGAAAAGAAACAAACAATCAAGTATTGTTATTGTTGCAGAGGGTAACAATTACGGTCCCTCTTATAAAATAGCAGAGGATCTTAATAAGGTCTATTCAGCTTATGAATCAAAGGTTACCATACTTGGTCATATACAACGAGGAGGCAAGCCCTGCTCTAATGATAGAATCTTAGCTAGTCAATTAGGAATGGCTGCAATCGAATCTTTAAAGCTAGCCAAACATAATACTTTGGTAGGGCTTGTAAATAATACAATTGTTAATACTCCTATTTCTGAGGTTATTAACGCTACAAATCAAATCAGTAACAACTTATATAGGTTAAATAAAATAATATCAAGATAATGATAAGAATAGGAATTAATGGTTTTGGGAGAATTGGACGCTCAGTTCTAAGACAAGCGCTTCATGATAAAAGAGTTAAGGTTGTAGGGATAAATGACTTAACAGACCCAAAAACACTGGCTCATTTGTTAAAATATGATTCAACACATGGCGTATTAAATGACAGTATATCCATAGAGGGTTCAGATATAGTAATAAATTCAGAGTCTATCAAAATATTTTCTGAACCTCAACCAAGAGAGATACCTTGGGAAAGTTTGAATGTAGATGTTGTATTAGAATGCACAGGACGATTTACAAAAAAAGAAGATGCATTTTCACATGTAATTGCAGGGGCAAAAAAAGTAGTTATATCAGCCCCATCTCCTGACGCAAAAACAATTGTTTTAGGAGTGAACGAAAACACGGTTGAAGACAACGATTATGTGATATCAAACGCAAGTTGCACTACAAATTGCTTGGCGCCAATTGCAAAAATTATTGATCATCATTTTGGAATTGAAAAGGGGTACATTACCACAACGCATGCTTTTACGGCAGATCAGCGTTTACAGGATGCTCCACATAAAGACTTAAGAAGAGCCCGATCAGCAATGAATGCAATCATCCCAACAAAAACTGGGGCAGCTAGTGCCGTTGGTAAAGTATTACCAAATTTAAACGGAAAACTTGATGGTATTGCGCTTAGAGTTCCAGTTAACTGTGGCTCTATCGTTGATTTAGTTTGCAATGTTAAGGAAGAAACAACTGTGGAAGAAGTTCATGCAGCCATTGAATCCTCTATCAAAGAAAACAATCTCGAAGGAATTGTTTCGACTTGCGAAGATCCAATTGTATCAAATGATATCGTAGGCACAACAGAATCGGTTATTGTAGATAAAGCATTGACCAGCGTCAATAAAAAAATGATTAAATTGCTGCTTTGGTACGATAATGAATCAGCATATTCACAAAGGCTGATTGATCTTGTTGAAAGTTTTTCTTTATCGAACAGTGAGGTTAAAGTTTCATCGTTATTAAATGAAGCGAACTAATGAAGAAAATAGTTGTAATAGCACATGATAAATACAAGCCTGATATGTGTACGTTTTTAAACGATCGCGCATCATGGTTTTATGGACGAGAAATTATTGCAACAGGTAGAACGGCTGAATATTTAGAAAATAATAATTGTAAAATTCCTGTTTTGCATGTTCAAAAAGGAAAGGACGGTGGATATAATGAGATCAGTAAAGTGCTTAGAGAGGGAGAAGTGTCGTTGGTATTTTTTTTCAGAGATCCCTCAATAGTGCAAACTTATCACAATGACATTGTTGAGTTACTAAATACATGTGATGAAAACAACATACCTGTATCAACAAATATAGCTGCAGCCGAGTTATTGATAGTTGGAAAAATACGTATGGAAGCAGCACAAGATGCATATCAAAGAGTTAACAATTAACAGATGGTTTTAGGAATAGACATAGGAGGGACAAATACAGAATTTGCTGTTGTGCATTCAACCAAAGGAATTTTGCATTTGGAAAAAATCAAAACTAAATCACACGATTCATTTTTGAATTATATTGAGAATTTTACCGATATGGTAAAAGAGTTGTCATCAAAGTACACGATTTCTTCTATTGGAATCGGGGCCCCTAACTTTGATTCTGGTTCCAATACCTTTTGTCCTGTTAACTTTAAATGGGCTGATGTTAGTCCATTCAATTTAGAAAAGCACTTAGAGCATGAAGTGAATATTCCTACATCAGTTGTAAATGATGCCAATGCTGTTGCATTAGCAGAAAATAGGTATGGAATAGGGAGAAGTGTTAACTCTTTTGTAATTATCACTATTGGAACGGGTCTTGGTGCAGGAATCGTTATCAACAATCATCTTTTTGATGGATCTTATGGTTATGCAGGTGAGTTTGGACATACAAAGGTGGAGAATATTGATAGGAAATGTAATTGTGGAGGGACTGGTTGTCTTGAGACCGTTGTTTCTGCTAACGGAATAAAACGTACGATTGCAAAAAAACTTAATTTAAAAAGTCCAGAAAACGCTCCTGTTGTGCGGTCTATTTTTGAAAAAGCAAATCAAGGTGACACCGTTTGTAAAGAAACCCTAGAATATACCTTTCAAGTGTTAGGTAAAAAGTTGTCCGATTTAATTCATGTCTTAACACCTGAGGCTATTGTTTTTTGTGGTAACATTTCTAAATCTTTAGATAAATATATGCCTCTAGTAAAGAAAGAGTGTGAGCGTAATTTATTGAATAACATGCGAGGTAAAACAAAGTACATCGTATCTGATTTATTAGATCAAAAAATGAATTTACTTGGTCCAGCTTCTTTGGCGTTCAATAAGAAGTTAGATTTCGCTTAATTTAAATTCTTGAAGGTATAGAGTCTTGCGGGCTTGTGAGACACCCCTTTTTGCTTTTCATCCGTTTCTTCTAGCTGGCCTTTACTAATGACTTGTTTTCTGAAATTTCGTTTATCAAACTTCTGGTTTAAAACAATTTCGTGTAACTCTTGTAGTTGCGAAAGTGTAAACTTTCTTGGTAGAAGTTCGGATGTTAATTCATGATTAAGTTCATGCCTTAAATAATCTAAACCGGATTCAACAATGTAATTATGATCAAACGCTAATAGTGGAATTTCTCTAACATCTACCCATGTAACTTTATCAGCAAAATAGGATGGAGAAGGGATGTAATCTTCCATTCTAACCAATGAAACATATCCAATAGTAATGACCCTTTCATTTGGCTCTTGTCTGAAGTTTTTTAACCACTCTTGGTCTTTAGATGACTGCACCCTTTTAGGATCTCCAAAAGTTCTAAACTGACGTAAAAAAACTTCATTTAATTTCGTTAAACTATACAGCACTCTTTTTGCCGAAGTATCAATATTCTCTTCTAATCGAATTAAATCTCCAGGTAAAGCAATTTGCTTTTCTAAACTTTGTTTATCATATGGGTTGACTTTTTTTTCAATTAGAAGAACCTTTAATTTTTTTTCTTCGTTATCAAATCCAAAAATCACACAATCTACGGATACGTTTATCTTTGACATAATTAAGTGTTAACTTTACACTTTGTTGTATATTTGATGAGTCCCAACAAGAAGTAAATTTAAAGAAATACGTTACATTGAAAACGCTTTTACGAATATTTTTTTTGGCATCATTTCTTGTTTCTAGTGTAAAAGCACAAAAGGTTGAGATTGATACCAAGCCAAAAGTTTTTAAAAGGCTAAATATTTCAGGAGAATACAGGGGTTTTTTTCAACATCGAAACTTTTACACTCCTCATGTTTTAACTGCCTCTACAAATGATACTGTTGGCCTATCAAAACAATCCCTTTTGTTTGGAGATGCTACCCAGTTGCCAGAGCTTACTCTTTACGTTGGGGCTACTCTTTCTGATAATGTAGCATTTGGTACCGATCTTACGTTTTGGAATATGAAACAAGGAACCTTCGATTATTTTAGAGGAGTTCATCTTGGTGTAAATTTATATGGAACCTTCAATACCGATATAGGAAATTTTGCTATACGAACAGGAGGAATTCAATGGCTTAAGTTAAGTAGAATGACTTTTAAAGCTTTTGAAGGCTACAATCGATATAGTTTGTTTACCAGAAATCCCTGGGATCCACAATCCAAAGATTTAATTGAGCGTTATTCTCAATATTTTGACAGAGGAGCTGTATCACAAGATGAGCGATGGGGAAATCAAGCTTTTCATGGTTTTTCAATTAGAGGTATTGCTTTGCCAAATAATGCTGAGTTTCTATTTTTATATGGAAAGGCACAATCTAGTGTTACCCCATTTGAAGAAGTTGATAACAACAATTACCAACAGTCAGAACAATTTCTTAACACACAGTTTTATGCTAATTTGCTTCCTTCTTATGTTATGGGAGGGCAGCTATCGGTTAACCAAGAAAAGTCTAAGTACGCTTTCAATTCTTTTTATGGTTTTACTTTTAGCGATACCATAGGAAGAGAAACCAACAATTATTATACCAATACGTTTTCTTATGATGTTGATTTTAACAAGATAGTTTTGATTGGAGAGGTAGGAGTTAGCAAATACAATGATCTTGATTTTGGAGAATCAATTGCCTTAAAGCTAAAGACGGATAAACAACTAACTTTTTTACCATTTGATGTTGAATATTTTAGAATTAGCCCAACTTTTTACAACAATAATTCTGAAATAATCAACACTTCTATTAATGATCAAATTAATACTGAAACAGAAGGACAGG
The DNA here is from genome assembly GCA_965661505.1 of Flavobacteriales bacterium. Taxonomy (GTDB): domain Bacteria; phylum Bacteroidota; class Bacteroidia; order Flavobacteriales; family UBA7312; genus UBA7312. The sequence goes on from CBFIDX010000039.1 coordinate 5,445, forward strand.
GTGTTTTAAGACAAAACGGATCAGCTATTCTAGGTGTTGGACAATTAGCGAACAATAGACAAGGAATTACAATTAATACTGAATATTCACTTCCTCTTTTTAAAGTTAACTTAGGGCAAACCATTGCCAAAGAAATTGAGCAGGGATCGAATCAACTGACTTATGGTAGAACGGTTAATGGTGTAACATTATCCGAATTTTATAGATGGCAATACGCTTCTGGATTGGGGCCTTACAATAGACTCAATAAATTTTACAGGGGAGTCTATGAAACCGTTCAGCTCGATGAAAATCAACTGAATAATACACTCTGCTTCAATAGCTTTGATTTTCAAATTAAACACCACCACAAGTTAGGGCAGCATAATTATTATGTTTATTATTTAGGTAATTACAATACTGCACAGCAAAAAATAGCACCTTTTATTGTGTTAGATGAAAGTGCACTCATTAGACAATATTCACATCAACTAGAAACCTATTTTGAGTATAATTCAAAATTAATTCTCTCCACCTATTTAGGCTGGGAAAGAGTAATAGGAAACTATGTAACAGATACCAATGATGAAACATTTATGCCAAGAAATCAAGAAGTGAGAGCTGTAGGACTTGGGATAGACTATAAGTTGTCAGAAAAAACCTCTTTGTATTTCCGATCAAGGTATTTTTCATTTGAAGATGCAAATTTCGTCTTGGATGATTCTGATGGACTAGAAACAACACTTGAAATTAAAGTATATTTTTAAAAGATGAAGTATTTAATAAGCATCTGTATTTTTCTTTTTTGCAGCTATTTTTCTTTGGCTCAAGAACGATTAAAAAAAGTTGAGTTTTTTGGAAAAGCAAGAACTAATTTTTTACACCAAGGGCTTAGTGTCGATAATGATACTACGAACGTTAACAAAGCGAACTACGGTCATTCATTAATTGATCTAGGCATTTTAGTTCGCCCCAGTAATGCAACAGAGATTATTGCTGATTTAAGAATCAGAAATGAGCACGGAGGTTTTTTTGGTGGTGCCGTTTCTTTCGGTATTAGAAGACTAACCTTTAAAGGAATAATCAACGATGCTGTGCGCTATAAAATAGGAGACATCGATTTAAAAATGACACCTTATACGCTTTACAATAACGGTTATCAAACCCAAGTTAATGAGGCAACTATTTTTGGTGATGTGAGAGGGTTGGTTTCTTATGAAAACTACTTCACCGAAAATTATTGGAGGCAGCAAGGGGGTCAGATTGAATTTAGTTTTACCTACCCTAACACTTTCCTACAAGCAATAAACGTTAGTGCATTTACAACAAGGCATAAAATCGCAGATGCAGCTTCCTCAACCCCAGAAAGACTATTTTCTGGGGTTAGTCTTAATCCAAAAACCAGCATAGGTAATTTCGGTATCCATACGGTGTATTTATACGATTTACAAAACACCATAGATGATATTGAACTTTTTTCTACTAGAGCACATACAATATCAGGAACACTTAACAAAGGTCTTTTTGAGAGCTATAAGGTGTCTTTCGAAAGCGGATTTTCTAATACCAAAATACAAAATGTAGTTGCTGACGCAGATGACCTATTAGAAGATTACTTTTGGAATGTATCCCTATCTACAGAAAAGTTTTGGGGCATCAAAGTAGCACTAAATGCACTTAATAATGGAGCATATTATAGAGCGCCAGGAGCTCAAAATATACGCCTAAACTACACGAGCCAAAGCGGAGTTTTCAATTTAATTGGCAACGAGCAATTACAACGTCCAACAGGATTATTAGATTACTTATATAATGATGTAAATTATTATAACCAGTTCGATGAAGCCCTAGATGTTTACAATCCTTTGTTTAACAATGCCATGCCTTATGGTCAAGCAACTCCAAACAGGAAAGGGTTACAATTAGGAGTGAATAAAAAAGACCTGCTAGATGGTTTGACTGTCGATTTTTCTGGGCAATTTTATTCAGAAATTGTTGGAACAGGAACATCTCAACTGAAAGCATTTAAAGTTTATCAGTCCTCGCTTAACTATAAGCACAAACGATTTGCCGTTAAGTTAGGCCTTAAACACGAAAACACTTCTAGAGAAGGAGCTATATATGAGACCATTGATTTATGGTCAAGACAAATAGATGGTGGCTTAGATGTAAAACTAGTTGATAACTTGGAATTTGTTTCAGGAGTCAAATTTCAGCAATCATCAGGAAACGAATTTTTAGTTAGTTATGATCGTTTTAATAATCCTAACTTTTTTAACGATACTGAGTATAAGCAGAAACAAATGCTTAGTGCAATTGGATTACGTTTTTTGTTTGGATCACATTCAACGCTAACAACCTCTTATCATATATTTAGCTATGAAAACGAGCTTACTGAATACACAATAAATCAGTTTCACATACTTTATAAGTTAAACTTTTAATGATGAAAAAAATCGGATTACTTTTTTGTTTAGGCTTGTTATTCGCTTGCGAAAGAGCCTATGATGAAAACGAATTTTTAGGAAATTCGCTAAATGATCAATACGGTGTTTTACAATTGGATGCACCTCTATCAAGTTCAACAACCGCTTTTGATTTTACCCAAAACCCCCAATATTATTTTACAGCTTCGTGGTCTAAAAATGCCAACTACGAGCTGCGAATTATTGGTGAAAACTCTGAAGCAATTAAAGAATTTAGCGGTTTTGGTAACTCCCTAGATAACAATAACAATCTATGGAAGGGAGAGGCTAATGATTTTCCTTCATTCTCTGTAGAAGCATGTACAGCTGTTTTATCTGTTTCTGATCAAGAAAGCATTATTTCAGACACCCTGTTTTTTAGTATTGAACAAACTAAACTCCCACAAGGTGGCCTCTATATAATTGAAGATTTTGAAAATATTAGCTCATCAGAACTATCAGAAAACTCCTTTGTTCAATTCGGTGCTAATATGGATTTTGACTTAAAGGAAGACGGAGCAGCTCAAGGACAAAAATACTTTAGCATGAGAGGTGAAATGACCTGGAATGAATGGTTCTTAGGTGATCTTAAGATGGACGTTGAAGAAAATTCGATCCCATTTATTGCTCCTACAAACGCCTTTTTTAATATCGGTGTTCTAAGTTCAAAAATCGGTGTTTTTGCTGAAGATCAGTTTTTAGAAATTGTTATTAGAGAATCTGATTCTGATGTGTTTCGCATTCAAATAAGACCTATTAATTGGTCAAGTTGGAGGAACATTAGTATTCCCTACTCAGACTTTGACTCTGAGTCGGAAGGGGCTATAAGACAAACCAATAAGATTAATCAAATTGAAATTTTGTGCCTCTCATGTCCAGGTACCATTGGCTCTGAGGGTGGTTGTGCAAATAATCAAGGAGTTCTTGTTGTAACAGATATAGATTTTATTTCATTTACAGAAAATGAGCCGTACCAGCCTTAACATATTAGCTCTCTTTATTCTATCATCTTGTAGTTCTTTTCAGAAAATAGAACTGTACGATGCTTATGAAGAATCGAATGAGCCCATTGAACGTATTGTGTTGAGTCCAGATCAGTCACAATTATGGTACAATTTGGATCAATGCGGGACTCATGCATTCAAAACAATTAATGATGAACGTGTTCTTCATCTTGACTGGAATAAAATTGATTGTGAATGGGTTGGTTTTGGTAATAGCTGGTCAAATTTTGAGGCCGATGATATTAGTGAAATTTATGCATCCTCCGCTATTCGAATACAAGTAAAAACAGTAGGGGGTACACAACAATTTTTGCCCTTTGTTGTTGGTTTAGAGGATTATTCTGGCGGAAGTTCTTATGTTTTTTCCGATACAAGAAAGTATATGGATGGATTAGAAATAAACCAAGATGATTGGTCTTATTTGTATCTTCCATTATGGCATTTTGATTTTTCTCAACAGGGAGTAGATCCTTTTGGGATTAAGCAAATGGTTATTCAACTAGAAGGGTCAGGAAATGTGTATTTAAAAGAGATTAAAGTGGTGTCTTTTAATGAAGAGTTATATGATTCCCTTGAAACGGGCAGAGAGGCTTTAAGGCCCAAAGGTAAACTTCCTCAATCCATCTTTCCGAATGATTATCCATTGGAATACATGTCTTGGGGACTAAATAACCTTTCTGAAGAGGTTATTAATTGGACTCGAACTGAAAAAGAGCATCGCTGGGGCATTAATTGGAACGACTGGTACCCCATCAATTTTAGAGGCTTTGAAGCTTCGGCTAATTTGTACCTTATTACCAATCAGCACACTTCATCATTTGGGATAACATTATCGGCATTTAACGGAGCTTACCATTCTGTGTTTATAGACAATTACATTCCTGAGAAAAAAGACTCACTATGGAGCTATACAATACCGCTTAAAGATTTTGAGATTCTAGAACGGAATATTCAAAAAGATAGAATTAAGCAACTTGAGTTTGTTTCTGATGATGTGGATGTGAAGATTTACAATATTAAAATTGATAAGTAATGATTCGAATTTATATTTTTCTAACTCTTTTTTTGTTGATATCATGTGAGCAAACGGCCTATGAAGATCTTAACTATCAGTTGGTCTGGTCAGATGAGTTTAATTCATCAGACTCACAATCGAATTGGAATTTTGAAGTTGGCGACGGCTGTGAATACGGAATTCAATTTTGGGGTAATTCAGAAGAACAATACTACCTAGCAGAAAATGCATACGTTGAAGACTCAGTATTGATTATAAGGTCTCAAAAGACAGATTATCAATATACTGATTGTAACGGAAATCAGCAGACTGCAAACGCTTTGTCTGCACGAATCAATTCAGAAAATAAGTTCGATTTTACTCATGGAAGGGTAGAAGCACGTATTAAAATGGATAGAGCACAGGGGTTATGGCATGCCTTTTGGATGCTTCCATCGAACCCAATTCAACCGTGGCCTCTAAGCGGAGAAATTGACATTTTAGAATATTATAGAAATGATAACGTTGATAATATTGTTCATAATGTTCATTTTAAGGGGCCTCAGGCAGGTTTTTCAAATTTTTTAGGAGGATCGCATACAATTGATGATCCCAATACTTTTTTTAACGATTTTCATACCTATACTCTAGAATGGGATCAAGCGAATATTAAATGCTTTGTTGATGGCGAACAAACTCTACACGTCAAAAAAACAGATCATCCTGAACTTGAAAATACATGGCCTTTTGATGAGCCTTTTCATCTCATATTTAATACTGCTGTTGGAGGTACTTTAGGTGGTACTCCAAACTTTTTCGGTAGTAAAGAAATGAAAATCGATTATGTTCGTGTGTATCAAAAAACATTACCACAATGAAAAAAGTTGTATTTCTAATATTGTTGATTCCTTTCTTTAGTCTTTCTCAGGTTGTCCCTGTTGAAATTATATCGACTTCAAATGGTTTTGAACTTTTAAGAGGTGAAGAACCCTATTACATTAAAGGCGTTGGTGGTAGTACCGAGCTGGAACGAGCCAAGGAGTATGGAGCTAATTCTTTTAGAACTTGGAGCGCTGAGGGAGCTAAAGAACTTTTAGATAAAGCCCACAAATTAGGATTAACGGTCTGTATGGGTCTCTGGGTTCAGCACGAAAGGCATGGTTTTGATTATAGCAATAAAGTAGCCACAGACCTTCAGTTAAAGGCATTCGAAAAAACCATTGACGAATTAAAGGATCATCCTGCATTGTTAATGTGGGCAGTAGGAAATGAAGTAGACCTCTTTTACTCAAACTTTGATGTATGGAAACACATTGAAGACATTGCTAAAATGATTAAGATGAAAGATCCCAATCATCCAGTAATTACGGTTACCGCTGGTCTTGATGTTGGCGAAGTAAAGCTTATTAAAAAATATGCTCCTTCCATAGATGCATTAGGAATTAACACCTATGGCGGAATATATCACATCGCAAAAAGCATAGTCAGTTATGGTTGGGATAAACCTTACATGATTACTGAATGGGGGCCAAATGGACATTGGGAATCACCAACAACCTCATGGAATGCACCTATTGAACAAACTAGTACCGAAAAAGCAACTTCCTATCGAGAAAGGTATGACATTATCGCAAACGATTCTATAAATTGTCTAGGATCATATGTCTTTTTATGGGGGCAAAAACAAGAAACATCTGCAACATGGTACGGTTTGTTTTTACCTGATGGTCAAGAAACAGCTGTAATGGACGTATTGATCGAAAAATGGTCTGGTGAATTACCCACAAATTTTGCACCAAACATTAATTTCTTTAAAATTAATAACAAGACTCCTTATGAAAGTCTCGAATGTGAGCGAAAATCGATTTTAAATATTGACATTGACGTTGAAGATAAGGAAAAGGATAATTTACAGTTTCAATATTCAATCATCCCTGAATCTACAGATATTAAGTCTGGAGGCGACAAAGAGATAGCCCCAGAAGCAATTTGGTCAGAAGTCTCTTCAAAACCAATTGATAAGGTTAATTCACCATCTAAATCGGGAAAGTACCGATTGTTCATACAGGCATGGGATAATTTTGGGAATGCGGCAACTGCTAATTTTCCCTTTCACGTGATTGAATAGAATACTTCTTTACTGGAGAACAATCTTCTTGTTGATGCCACCTGTATTGGCCGTAATCTCTAAGAAGTAAACGCCTTTGGCTTTTTCACTCAAATCAATGCCCTTTTCATAGTACCCTTGGAAATCCTCTAGTGATTCGCTGTACATCACTTCACCAATCAAGTTAACTACCTTCACATTGATCGCCTGTGCTTCCTCAGAAGTAAACGATACGTTAAAGATGTC
>CBFIDX010000040.1:0-11610 GCA_965661505.1 Flavobacteriales bacterium
TGTACAAGAACCGTCATCTACTGTCGCTATAGGATCGTAATTGCTAGCGTTGGTATCTGTACAACCTAAAACAGATGGCACACAGTCATCACATGATCCGTAGTTATCATCGGTTACTGTTGCTCCAGAAACCGTTACTAAGCGATTAGCATAGGCAAAATAATCTGTTACAGGAGCACATGTTCCTCCATTGACCATATCGTCAACTAAGTCCTCTTGAAAAGCCCAGTTATCTACTTCATAAATGTATTCAATATCACCTGCTGGGAAATCATACGTTCCTTCCCAAATACCATCTCCGTTAGCATCTGATAATGGGAAACAATCTCCACACCATGAAGTAAACGGACCGGAAATATACACCGTACTAAAAGAAAGACCAGAGCAGTTCATATCTACTGTAAAGGTTACAGGGTATAAGCAAGAGCCATCGTCTGTTGTGGCTGAGGCATTGTAATTAGAGGCAGAAGCATCAGTACAGCCTGCTACGGGGTATATGCAAGAGCCATCATCTGATATAGCTGTTGGATCGTAATTCGAAGCAGATGGGTCGGTACACCCTGAGATAATTATTCCTGAACATGGGGTACAAAGGCTGAAACAAACAACAGGTAAAACTTGATTACTCGAACCTGTTGTAAATCCTCTATTTCCAAAGTTAGCTTCACAGGAAAGTCCAGTAACATTTTCAAAACCAGCAAAACTTATACCATTAACAAATCTATAATCGTAGGTGTTATTTTCATCGAGTGTTAGAGTTACTTCATAAATGCCATTTCCATTTACATCTGTCATAGGAGTGGCTTGTGGATTAAAGCTATTGAAACTACCGGCTAAATGAACTCCATCAGAAGAAACCGTTTCGTTGGTCATATCAACCTGAAAGGTTACATCTACTTGTTGCACGATACAAGGATCGCAGCTATCAAAACAGCTTAATCCTATTGTATTAACTGCAACTGGCTCAATAACAAAACCTCTATTTACATACGTTTGGTTTGCACCTGGGTCAAAGGTTGAGATCACACAAGATTCCGAACCGGTAAAGGATTCTGCATCACCATTCCACCCGTCGGTAGTATATAAAAATTCTATGCTATCGGCAGGAAGCGCAATGTAGCCTTCATAAACGCCATCTGCGTTGTCATCAAACAACTGATTACAAGTACCACACCACGAATTAAAAGTTCCGTTTACGTAAACACCAGAATATGTTCCTGTATATGTTGACATGTCTACCTGGAAGTATACATCGTAGAGACAGTTTCCATCATCAATTGTAGCATTAGGAAAATAGTTAACCGCTACAGGATCCATGCATCCCTCGATGCCAAGACCACATTCTAAACAACTATTATAACAAACTTCTGGGAGTGTTGTATCAGAAGATCCTAAGTTTAGCAGTCTATTAATGTATTGTCCAGCTGGATCTGCTATAATACAAGAAGCTCCTAACGAAAGTACTTCCTCAGCGCCATTAATGAGGTATTTATATTCATGATCGACATTAGGCATTAATGGTAGTGTTATTTCATAAATTGTACCTGAAGTATTTGTTAGTGTGTAGTAAGATGTCCATGTATTAAATGAGCCAAACAAACTGACTGAATCTATTGCGTTGGGATAAGAAGCAACGTCCAAAACGAATGTTACGTTTACATCTGAAAGTGGACAGATGTTGTCACAGCTATTGAAGCAATAAGCGTAAGATGTTGGCACAGCTGGAGCATTTACAACTCTATCGCCAAACTGACCATATCCACATCCTAATTGATTAAAGTTGGTTTCCCAATAGGGGCAGCCATTCCAATAATCACAATAACCGTTTCTGAATTTCCAAGAAAAATCTGTTCCTGGTACAATGGGTAAAGTAATTTCCCATATATCATCTCCATCGTAATCAGACATTGGGAAGCCTTCAGCACCCCCACTAGAGGCAAGAGAGCCCCCTCCAACATACACACCATTGGGGCTAGTGGTTTCATTTTGCATGTTAACTTCAAATGTTAAATCAACATGTGGGCCATTTGCCGGATACACAAATATTGCTCCGAGCATTCCGTTTTGAGCATGATTGCCAATAGAACAATCATAACGATAAACACCAGCTGTGTTAAATACTTGTGTGTGGATGATCGCTCCCACACTACTTGTTGCTGAGGAAACAAAAGATTCAGGATTTCCAAACGAGTTGCCAGAGATTGAATTAATGTCTGCATTAACGTTATGGTAACCTCCATCGTTGTACCAAACAACTGTGTCTCCTACGTGTATACTTAGGGTTGCTGGCGCATAGTAATACATACCTGCATTTACTGTATGTGTTTCTGCTTTGACGGAAAAAATGGCACTCAAAAGAACCATAGAAATTAGTAAACTTTTCTTCATAATTTTTTAATTTGAAAACTGTATATTTAACAGAAATTAAATATTTGAAATACAAATTTATAATAAATTTTAGGTAAGTGTCTTTTTTACACAAAGTTTTTTAATTTTACTCGCTTAATTTATTTAACTCATCAATTCATTTAAACATACACGGTTTTTTTCAAGTTTGTTTGCGGCCTTGTTGATTTTTTCGTCTTCCAAGTCTCAAAACTTATATTCAGTTCAAGGAGACGCTTACTCTTTGTCAGCCAAAGAATATGTTGTAACTGATAACGCTAATTTTCTACAAGGAGCTGTTTGGCATAATGATCCAATTGATTTATCACAAGATTTTTGGTTGATCTTCGAGTTAGACTTTGGATGTAATATGTCTGGTGGTGGAGATGGGCTTGCCTTTGTAATGCAGGATGTTGGCATAGGGCTTGGGCCTCAAGGCACAGGAGGTAATTTAGGCTACAACGGCATAAATCCTTCATTGGTAATTGAATTTGACACTTTCGAAGGAACAACAAATGGAGATCCTTTCTTCGATCATATCGCCATGAATCAAAATGGCGACATAGATCACGGCTCTCCCAACAACCTAGCAGGTCCTTTTCCTTTCGATTTTACAACGCCCGATGTGGAAACTTGTACTTACCTGAATCTTGCCATACAATGGGACGCTGTGAGTAAAGAAATTAGCGTGTTTTTTTGCGGAAACTTTCCCGGTTACACTGTTTTTTCTCAAGTCGTAGACATCCCTAACACCATTTTTTCGGGAAACAGCATAGTTACTTTTGGCTTCACAGGGGCTACTGAATTTTCAACTAATTTTCAGAAATTTAAACACATTGGCAGTAGTCTTGACGAGTTTACAAATGACACTACCATTTGCCTTGGTGACTCCATTAATTTTGAGCCAATACCTTCGAATTTTAGTTGCCAATGGGAGGCCGGTGGCTCAATATTATCCACTCAAAACAACTTCACCACAACTCCAAGCGGACAAACGACTTACACCTTAACAATGACTGATAATTGTAGTGGAATTCAGAAAATAGAAACATTTACGGTCTTTGTAGATTCAGCTATTATTTCAGAGACAATCTCTTCTCACATAGATGTGGCATGTTTTGGAGAAGCAAATGGGCAATTAGAGGTAACCTTAAATGGCACAAACCCCTTGTTTTCAATTGATGGCAATCCAACACAATCCAACGGACTGTTTTCCGCTTTAACGGCTAGCTCTTATGAGCTTATCGGATTTAATGATGAGGGCTGTTCCGATACAATTAACATTAACATCATTGAGCCTAACGATTTGAACGTACAAATTGATGCTATTGGAGATGTTCCATGTAATACTTCTTCCACTGGTTTTATTGAAATCACCCCAATTGGCGGAACGCCTCCTTACCAAGTTGTTTGGACCGATGAAGACAACATCGACTATGTTTCTGAAGATATATATAATATTAGTGAGGGTGAATATGATTTAACAATTACCGATAATAATGGATGTGTGTTTGTTGATATGGTTACCGTAGTTCAGTTAAACAACATATCCTCAACCTTGTTGGCCACAAACCCAAGTTGTTATCAAGCCAACGATGGAAGCATTAATCCAATAGTGTCTGGAGGTACTACACCCTACAGCTACGAGTGGAATTATCAAGGAAGCTTCTTTTCGAATAGTCAAAACATTTCTAACCTAAGCCCAGGCCTATACAACCTTGTTGTTACAGACGTCAACAACTGCTACAAGAGTTTTGATACTGTTATCACTCAGCCTAATGAATTTTTAGTATCAGCAAACACGTATGACGTGTCTTGCTACCAAGCACAAGATGGTGCTTTGTCTTCTACTTTTACAGGAGGAACTAATCCTTATACGAGTTTTTTTCTTGATGAAACACAACAGTTTCTTAGTTCACAAGATAGCATAGGTAATTTACCATCAGAACAATTTTACTTATACGGAACTGATTTAAATGGTTGCTTTAGCGACACCTTGCTTTTAACGGTTAATGAGCCTAATAGCATTTCCGTAACAAGCACTGATTTCAAGAATTTAGTATGTAATAATATCCCTACAGGTTTAATTAGCGTTGAAGCGAATGGTGGTTCAGGAGTTTTTACATCTTACCAGTGGTCGGGGCCAAATGGCTTTAGTGAAATGGGAGAAACTATCGATCAGTTATATGCTGGCACTTACCAGCTCACAGTGACGGATGATAATAATTGTATAGAATCAGTAAACTATACAATTGATCAACCAACCCTAATTAGCACCACTACAAGCAACATAGGCTATGTCAAATGTAAAGGATCAAACTCAGGATCTATTGCCGTAAGTTCTGTTGGCGGCACTCCTCCCTATGACTACGATTGGTCTGGCGTCAATGGATTTAACTCAACAGGAAGCTCCATCGATAGTCTTTTTCAAGGAGATTATACAGTTCAGGTAACGGACGACAATGGGTGTTTAACTTCGTCAACATTTACCGTTTATGAACCCGACTCAATTCTTCAATTTAATGTTGATGCTACTAATTCCTGTTTAAATGAACCTATTGGCACAGCTACGTTGAACATACTAGGTGGAGTTCCTCCTTATACCATTGATTGGCTTGGAAACGATCCCTTGGCTTTGCCTACAGGTCAATACAGTGTTCTAGTTCGAGACAATGCTGATTGCGAAGTTGAAGAAAATTATAGCATTGATATGTTTTCTTTACCTGAAGCAACCTTCGAAGTAGATTCTATTGTGAAAGTGGGCAGTGTTGTTGCGTTAGGTAATCAATCAACCGCTGACATCAGCTGGTATTGGGAGTTTGGTAACGGGATTAATTCGGACAAAGAGAGCCCAACAGTAATTTATGAATACCAAGACGACTATACCATCACACTCACAGTTTACAATACTTATGGCTGTAGCGATACTACATCAGCAACAATTTATGCTACCAACGATTTAACTCTCTATATTCCAAATTCATTTACGCCTAACGACGATAGAAAAAATGAGCTATTTAATGTCTCTATTTCTAACAATCGAACGTTTGAAATAGCCATCTTCAACAAGTTTTCAGAGTTATTATTTAGATCGACCGATGACTCAATGGGCTGGGATGGCAACTATAAAGGAAAGCCTATTCAGAGTGATATTTACATTGTTTATGTTTACGCTACAGATCTATTTGGAAAAGTTTATGAACAGAGAAAAACAATTCATTTAATACGTTAAAATTATGAGGTTACTTTTATTTATTCTACTATCCACTTCCATCGCTTCTGCTCAAGGTCTTTTAGAAGATTTTGAAGACAATCGTTTTGTTTATTACAACTTTGTAAGTGGCGTTTTGAACCAAAACATAACAAACCCTGATATGTCTGGGGTTAATACTAGCCCTAACTGCGCTGAATACATTAGAAATCCGAGTGAAACTTACGATCTTTTACAGATTAAGCCTTATGATACTTTTGATGATGTTAGCGATTATGTTTCTGGAAATAAAGTGATGAGTATAAACGTTTGGAGTGCAACACCCAATACCGTTGTTCAAGTCGATTTTCAAAATTCATCTCTAGTTGAGCCAGCTAATTATCCCATAGGAAGGCATAGCAGATATCTTGGAGTTACAACAACAACCAATAGCTGGGAAACCGTAGAATTAGTTTATCAAGAGCAACCTGATCCTACTGTTCTTAATACAGATGTTGATGAGTTTGTTTTACTTTTTAACCCAGGTACAAGCGACAACATAACAGTCTATTTTGATAACATCAACGGCCCTGAATATTATTGCCTTTCCGAAACACCGAATCCTTTAGTTGAATTTGACGATTTTGAATGTCAAAGAAGCATCGATTATGGTTACATGGACGGATTATTAGAGGTTTTGCCTAACCCCGATGTGAGTAGCAACAATAATAGCATCAATGTTGGAAAATATACAAGAACTGATTGGCAACTAGATGATGTCATCGTTTTTGAGTTTGATCAGGTATTGGATATTCAAGATTCTGAATCCATTTATATTACTGTATGGTCTGATGTTGCTAAAGAGGTTGTTTTATCTTTACAAGATGCAGCGGGTTCATCCGGTTCAAATGTTTATAATTCAACACAGAACCATAGCGGTTCTGGCTCTTGGGAAATACTAGAATATAATTATGCTGGACTTATCCCATCAAATGTAGATATTACACAAGGTGTTCTTTTATTTGCTCCTGACGAAACAGGTACTGCATACGAGTTTTTCTATGATGATGTAAGAAAGGATGCTGCTTCACAAGTTGGTCTTGATGAGCAAGATCTTTCTGTTAAGATTATTAACAACAAGATTTACTTCACAGATCAGGAAGACAAACAGGTCGAGGTCTTTGATGTTATGGGTAGAAAAATGGACGCTAAACTTGTAACAGATAATTACAGCATTGACAATAAGGGCTTATTATTCATAAATATCATCTATCCTTCCGGAAAAAATCAACTAATTAAACACATACAATTCTAATTATGAGTGAGCAAACGAATTACAAACAAGCATTAGGCACACTGGTTACTGTATTCTTTTTTTGGGGCTTTATAGCCGCTTCTAATGGAGTATTCATACCATTTTGTAAGACCTATTTTCAAATAGATCAATTTCAGTCACAACTCGTTGATTTTGCATTCTACGGAGCCTATTATTTTGGAGCCTTAATTCTCTTTATCTTATCAAATTCATCGGGCAAGGACATCATGAATAAATGGGGCTATAAAAATGGCATCATTTACGGATTATTATTAAGCTGCCTAGGGGCTGTGGTAATGTATCCGGCTGTAGAAGGAGCAAGCCCAGGTGATTCTAACGTATTTTATTACGTACTGGGAGCACTATTTATAGTAGGTTTGGGTTTTTCATTGCAACAAACCGCTGCAAATCCTTTTGCAATTTCGCTAGGTGACAGTGAAAAAGGCGCACACAGATTGAATTTAGCAGGTGGAATTAATTCATTAGGTACTACTGTTGGGCCAATAGTTGTAGCCTTAATTTTATTTGGATCTACTCCAAAATCAGGTGCTGAGCTTAATGAAATGATTTCTAATGGAGCCATTAGCTTATCAACCATACAGATGCTTTATTTATCCGTTGGTGGGTTATTCTTAGCTGCTGCTGCCTTATTCTATTTCTCGAAAAAATTACCCCAAGGAAAAGACGATTCTGAGTTTTTAAAGGCCCCAAAAGCATTAAGTGCTTTGTTGATAATGACCCTATTATTAGCTGTTTGTTTTTATTTCATCTTCGATCAATACAGAGGAACACCTAACGATGAAGTTATCTTAAATTATACTATTCTTAGTTTAATTGCAGTTGTTGGAACACTACTAATATCTAATAAATTAGCAGCAAAGGACAAGGATAGTTGGGGAGCAATGCAGTACCCACAACTCGTACTCGGTATGTTGGCTATTTTTACTTACGTTGGAGTCGAAGTAACCATTCAATCTAATCTTGGAGAACTTCTAAAAGTTGATTTAGGAAACGGTTTAAACCCAATTGGTTTACCCTCCATGAGCGATTCTCAAATTGCCCCCTTAATTTCTATGTATTGGGGAGGGTTAATGATCGGTAGATGGGCAGGAGCCATTGCTGTGTTCAATCCTGTTGGAAAACTAAAAACATGGTTATATATTCTAGTTCCCTATATGGCTTTTGGCGTAGTATTGTTTGTTAATTCAATCTCTGGTTTTGACGTTTCATCGCTGTATTGGTTTGCCCTTTGTGTAGCAATACAAATTGGTGGTTTTTTCTGGGGGAAAGAAAAACCAGCTTTAACACTTAAAATATTCGGTTTACTTGGAATTCTGTCCGTTATTGTTGGCTTGTTTTCAAGTGGTCAAATCGCATTGTTTGCCTTTTTAAGTGGTGGTTTATTCTGTTCCATAATGTGGCCTTCTATTTTTGCTCTTAGTATCCATGGGCTCGGAAAATATACATCGCAAGGCTCATCTTTCTTAGTAATGATGATTTTAGGAGGAGCTATTATTCCTCCTCTACAAGGTAAATTGGCAGATATTATTGGAATTCATGAGTCTTATTGGATTGCTGTCGTCTGTTTTGTATACCTTACCTATTTCGCACAAAAAACTGGAAACCTAATTAAAAATCAATAATGAAAAATACACTCTTTGGATTATTTACTTTTAGCATTCTATTAGCATCATGTACTTATCAACAAAATGAAATTGTTGATAATACGGAAGAAAAAATAGATTCAATCATCGCACTGATGACTATTGAAGAGAAGATTGGTCAAATGACACAAATTGACCAACAATTTTTAGATACTATCCAGGATCTTGCCGATTATGGAATTGGATCATTGCTCAGTGGTGGCGGTTCTCATCCAGATACTAATCATTTTGAAGCTTGGGCCGATATGTATGATCAATATCAAAAAGTAGCCCTTACATCCAGACTTGGAATTCCATTAATCTATGGTGTTGATGCCGTTCATGGACACAACAACGTACTTGGTGCAACAATGTTTCCTCACAATGTAGGCTTGGGCTGTGCAAATGATTATGAATTGTGTAGAAAGGTTTCAGAAGCAACTGCAATTGAGGTTGCCGCAACAGGCATTAACTGGAATTTTAGCCCATGTATAGCCATTCCCCAAGATGAAAAATGGGGAAGGCATTACGAAGGTTATAGTGAACATGTTGATATCGTTAGTGATATGGGAGAAGCATCCATCATAGGCTATCAAACTGCAGATCTAGGTTCAGTAAATCATTCGGTTGTAGCTTGTGCGAAACATTTTATTGCAGATGGCGCAACAATTTGGGGAACAGGAATGGGTAATAAGGCTAATAAAATCGATAGAGGCAATGCTCCTGTTAGCGATTCATTAATTAGAGCAAAATACCTCCCGCCTTATCAAAGAGCTCTAGACGCAGGTGTCGGAACAGTAATGGCCTCCTTCAATAGCATTAATGATTTAAAATGTCACGCAAATGGATATTTGTTTAATGATTTACTGAAAGGGGAAATGGGCTTTGATGGATTTGTTATTTCTGATTGGCAGGGGATTGATGAAATCCCTGGTGACTATAAATCAGATATAATTAATTCTATAAATGCAGGATTAGATATGATTATGGTTCCAGGTGCAGTAAAGGGTGGTGGAGAACACTATAAAACTTTCTTGAGTTTGTTTAAAGAAGCTGTTGATGAAGGATTAATTACAGAAGAAAGATTAAACGATGCCGTAAGACGAATTCTTCGTATTAAATATAGATCGGGCTTGATGGATAACCCCATGACGGATCGGTCGTTATTAGATAAGGCAGGATCTGCTGAACATAAAGCCATTGCCCGTGAGGCAGTGCAAAAATCATTAGTCTTACTAAAAAATGATGGCTTATTGCCTTTGAATGATTCGCTGACTTACTATGTAACAGGATCTGGAGCAGATAATATTGGAAAACAATGTGGAGGCTGGACAATAGAATGGCAAGGAGGCCTTGGAAACATCACTACTGGAACAAGCATTATTGATGGAGTTGAAGAATTTTCCTCTACTAACCGCACAAGCGAAAACCAAGATTATAATGCTGCTATTATAGTGGTAGGAGAAGATCCTTATACCGAAATGAAAGGTGATTCAGATGAACTATTTCTCTCAGATAAAGACATAGAAAGTATAGAAGAAGTTAAAAAAATGGAAATACCATATGTTGTAGTATTAATTACTGGACGACCTTTAATTGTTAATGATATAATCGACAACTCTAATGCATTTTTAGTTGCATGGCTTCCTGGTACGGAAGGCGGTGGAGTTGCTGATATACTTTTTGGAAAAGAAAATTTATCTGGAAAGTTATCCTTTTCATGGCCAAAAAGAATGGAAGATATTCCTTGTAACTACGATAATAATTGTGATCCGCTGTACCCTCTAGGGTATGGTCTTACATATGATAAATAATTAAAATGGAGTTGTTGTAATTACCCAGGTGAATAAACAATATTACTAATTACTCTATTCAGTTATGTTTTTCACACATCTAAATCCAACGTGAAATAATGAACTTTCAGGAGTAGTTGCAGACCTTGCGGAAAGTCTGAAGCCATGACAATAGTTTGGATTACATAAAAAAGAGCCTCCTCTTTGTGCCTTCCCTTGAAGTTCAACTGGAAAAATTTGTGGATTACCTTCATAAGGTAAATGCCAATTATAACACCATTCCCAAACATTTCCTGCCATATCATAAATTCCTAAAGAGTTTGCTTTAAAATAACTAATTGGAGATGTGTATTTAAACCCATCTTGGGAACCAATCTCATTTGGATAGCCAGATGCCCAAGTATTACACATATATTTATCATTAGCTAGAAGATCATTCCCCCAGTAAAATAATTGATTTTTCTTTTGTCCTCTTTCACTTGCAGCATACTCCCACTGAACTTCGGTTGGTAGAGTTTTATTATAGAATTTACAGTATTCTAAAGCATCATTCCAACTTACTTGAGTAACAGGGTGATTAGGTGACGCAATTTTTTTATGATTTCCTAAAGGAAATTGCCAATTTGCACCATTAACTAATTGCCATGTATTAATAGAATCATTAAATATAATTGCATTACCAAATATTTCTGCTTCTGTTGTATAATTACTTTCACTGACAAAAATTTCGAAATCTTTTACAGTAACAAGGTTTTTATCAATCAAGAAGCTTTGAATTATAACTTCATGCTCTGGTTTTTCTCTTTTCAATCCTGTATTACTACCAAAAATAAACTTACCCCCTTTAACAAATACCATTTTGTTAGTATCATATTGTTCAGATATACTTGAAAAAACATCTTTTTCATTGACGTTTTCTATTTTATAAAAGCCATCATTTGTGATATAGGTAGCTTCATTGTTTGTCACATTTATACAACTTGAAAAAATAAGTATGTAAAATAAAAATTTACTATTTGAAAGTGAAAACATGAATGATATTTGAGATTTAAGAATAACATCTCTAAAATAGTTAATTATTATAAAAATCAATAGAGACAATAAAAATAGTAGTGATACTTAGTGAATTTAGAATTCTCATATTGATATAAAAAAAGACCCGGAGCAATGCTCGGGTCTTTTAAATATTATTGAAGATTCAACTTATTGAAGAACAATCTTCTTGTTGATACCACCAGTATTGGTCGTAATCTCTAAGAAGTAAACTCCTATAGGTTGAGTATT
>CBFIDX010000041.1:0-9803 GCA_965661505.1 Flavobacteriales bacterium
GAAGAGAGTTTGAACAATATATTTCGGATGATTATTTGTTGCAAATACAAGAGCGTTATTTTGACTACTTCAAAAAACAAAACGATTTTCCTGTTCTGTTAATAGATGTTTCTAAGGTCAATTTTGTGGAGGATACTATTGCCTATCAGCAGTTGGTAGGCTTAGTAGAAAAAGAATATGAAACAGGCTTGCACCGTATTTCTTTAGCATAAAAAAAGGCAACCAATTGGTTGCCTTTTTTGTTGATTATATCTTTCAATTACTCAATTGTAATTGTTGAAAATTCGATATCGTTTTGTGCTTCCGCTTTTAAACTAGCATCAAGGGCAAAAGCTTTGTTTAAGTGTGCTAAGCATTGTTCGTTGTTTCCTTCTCTAGCGGCAGAAACAGCATTTAAGTAATGTGCTTGGGCCGTAGTAGCTGTAGTGATAGCGTTGTTGCCATTCATTATGCTAGCTAAAGTGGCATTGTAGCCATTACCACTAAGTTTACTAGCAGCACCTTTGTAGTCGCCTTGTCGAATGTCTAAAATACCTTGATTAGCAGCTTTGGCTTTGGCCTGATCATAAAGTGTTTGTGCTTTTGTAATGTTGCCTTCCCAAGCAGCGATAATCCCGTAGTTTTCTAGTATTGGAGCTTGGTTTGCGGAAATTGCATTGGCCTTGTCCAGCCAGCTTTTAGCACCGTTCATATCGTGATCACTAAGGTGAAGCGCGGCAATGTTGTTGAATGCTCTGTAATCGTTTGGAAACTGTGTGCTTGCTGTAGTATAAATGGCCATTTTTATTTGCTTGTCATCTGTTAGTTCTGCTGCATACAAAAGTTCTTTGTTATCAAGCTCAGCAGGGTTTTCTGAAGCAAGCGCAGCAATTTCTTCATCAGTCTTTTTGGGTTCGTAAGCCCTTAAGGTAATGGTCGCTTTTCTAAGTTTTGGTAGTACATCATCCTCTAAAGCATCATATATTTCTGCCATGTCACGAATAGCTTCTTCTCTTTTTTGAGGGTCGTTTTGGTTTCGAACAATGTTTAACACCTTGTTTTTATCTTGCATTTGTGATGCTTTAACCAAAGAGTTAAAACCAGTCCAATCTTCACCTTTTGAAGATTTTACGTAAAGGTCGTTATTACGTGCGCCATCTACTTTTAAATTTCTTAAAAGTTGCTTGGCATAATTAAAAGTTGATTTGGCTCTGTTATCCGAAACCTTATCGTTTATATCTAGCGTTCCTTCTGGTGAAGCAAAAGAAGAGATTTCAATATTTTTTGTAGTATAACCTAGTTTTGCAAACTCTTTTAAACGTTTCATGTCATCCGAGCTTTTTTGTGAATATCGAACGTTTGATTGGTTGACAGAAAAGTAAATAGTAGCGGTTTCCTCTAAAATAGTTTCCTTTTCATAGCTGTGATTTGCGATGGCAGGAATTTCTTCTTTAGCAACTCGAGTGGCAGTAGCCATAACGCCATCAGCAATTTTTTTCGTTCCTAAGCTTTTTGATTTGTCATTTAAAGAAGCAGTAGCTGTTGCAAACAAGTCAGCAGTAAACATTTCGCTGGAATACTCTATTGCATCCGAATAGTCAAATTTACCACCTGTTATATATCCAATAGTAACGCCATTACTCGATACTTTTTCACCTTGTAAGGTTACGGACTTAAATGCCACTTCTCCATCGTTCCACATCAGTTTTGGCACAAAGCTTACGGAAGCATTTTTGTTGAAGTACTTTTCAGGAACAACCACTTCGAGCTCTATGCTAACCTTACCGCCATGAACTGCAACCTCCGTTGGTGTAACGGTGTAGTCAATGGTGTTAAATTTTGATATCATTGAGGAAAGGCCACAGCTGTTGAGTACAATAGCCAAAGCAGCAATCAATGGAATAGTCATTTTATTATTTTTTATCATTACTTAAACTTGTTTTTTAACATCGCTAGCAAATATATGTAAAATAGCATATATCAGTAATTGATAATGGCTTCTTTTCAATGATTTTATTGTTAATAATTTAACAACTATTATGGATTCAAAAACATTGCTTAAGTTTGTATAAATAATAGTTTTTACAGATATGAGGGCTTCCCTACTTACTTTTTTCTTAACACTTTCTATTTTGTCATTTGGTCAAACAACGCCATTCTTGGAAAAAACGCAGTTAAACCGATGGAGCATTAGTACAGGCTTAGGGTCTGTGCATTTTTTTGGAGATGTTAAAGAATACGACTGGTACCCTGCTAAGTCTGCTAGTTTTAGTGAGTTAAGGTTTGGCGCCCATGTTTCGGCTACCAAAATGATGAATAGCTTGTATGGAGTACAGCTTTCCATGAACAGAGGTGGGCTAGCAGGTATCCGTACAAAAGGAGGGGAATGTAAGGGTTGCAATACAGGTCATGATCCGCTAATTGATTCTCTTTCATCAAAATTTGAAGGAGATTTTTGGTCGGGTGATGTAAGTTTGATTTTCAATCTATCCAACCTTTCAACAAAGATTAAAAATCCATTTGATCGTAAATGGATGTTTTACGGAGAAGCTGGTCTTGGTATCCTGGCATATAGATCGCTTTTAACAACCCTTAATAATGATGTGTTATTATCCTCAAGAGGATACAATGACTTTCCAGGGGTTGATATCAATGTAATTGAAAAAAAGGAAAGGGTAGTAGAGTCATTACTTAAATTGGGTTTATCAACCAAATACAAGCTTAACAAGAAGATTGATTTAAAAGCATCAGCAAATTTTTATAAAGCGAATACGGATTTGTTAGATGCGACAAAAATTTCAGGAAAAGATATTTCGGGTGCTAATGATGATAAGTATGTTTATTTGTCTGTTGGTTTAAGCTACCAGTTGGGTTCTAAAAAACAATCAATAGAGTGGTATAATCCAAACGACAAAATGTACCACTCTCAAAAGAAAACACATCGTCAAATAGAAGGACTTACAAAGGACTCTGATGGGGATGGGGTAGCTGATCAATTTGATAATGAGCCTGATACACCGGATGGGATCTCTGTAGATGGAAGTGGTAAGCCACTCGATGTAGACATGGACGGCGTTGCTGACTATCAAGACAGTGATCCTTTTAGCAATATCGGAGCAATTGTTGATGAAACTGGAAAAGAATTGGATGATGATAAAGACGGGATTCCTAATAGCAAAGATTTAGAGCCAAACACTGACTCAGGTGCAATTGTTAGTTACCAGGGGGTCACTATTAAAGGAAATGGAGGTGTTTCTTCCTCTTTTCTACCTTCGGTCTATTTTTCTTCAGGAAGTAATCAGTTGAGAAAAGAGGACATAAAGTCTTTAGCTACGGTTGCCAAAACGTTACGAAACAACCCTAAGCTGGTATTAGTTGTTATTGGTCATGCAGATAGTTATGGAGATGTTTACTCCAACCAACAACTGGCATTGGAAAGAGCTGAGAACATCATTGATCATTTAGTTGAGGTCTATGGGATTGAGTCGAATAGGTTAAGAGCTGACTCCAAAGGTGAAACACAGCCTTTGGCACTGACTCCTGCGATTCAGGTTGAAATTGAAGGAAGAGGCATTACTATTGATGATTATTTATCGGAGGTCAACCGTAGAGTTGATTTTGAAATAGCTGAATAAAAAAAGTAATTCAATAGATGAATGGCAATTCTTCTAGTTTAGCTTTTGAAAAAAATCCCAAATTACCACCCCTGCACAAACAGAAATGTTGAGGGAGTGCTTGGTGCCAAACTGAGGTATTTCAACCACTGTGTCACTATTGTTAACAACCTCCTGATCCACCCCTTTAACCTCGTTACCTAAAACGATAGCATAATGCTCTTTTTTTGATGGTATAAAATCATCAAGCTTTGTGCTTTTTTCTGCCTGTTCGATGCTGATGATGTGATAGCCCTTTGATTTGAGTTCTTGGATGCAATCAGCGGTGTTGTTGTATTGTTGCCAGCTGACAGAATCACTAGCCCCTAGAGCTGTTTTTCTAATTTCTTTGTGGGGAGGGGTAGGGGTTATGCCACAGAGGAAAATTTTAGAAACAATGAACGCATCTGAAGTACGAAAAACAGAACCTACATTATGAGCGCTACGTACATTATCAAGTACAATAACAAGAGGTGTCTTAGAAGTATTTTTAAATTCTTCTAAATTGAGTCGATTTAACTCGTTATTTTTTAACTTACGCATCCTTATAATTGATTTTGCGAAAGTAAACATTTAAGTGAAGTGTCAATAAAAAACCAACCTAAGAAAAAGAAGAAGCAGACTCCATTAATGGGTCAGTATAATGGCATAAAAGCCAAATACCCTTCGGCTATTTTACTTTTTCGTGTCGGCGATTTTTATGAAACCTTTGGTTTGGATGCCATTAAAGCTTCTAAAATTTTAGGAATTACCCTTACCAAACGATCCAATGGTTCTTCCAATGAAGAGTTAGCTGGCTTTCCACATCATGCCCTAGACACCTATTTACCCAAATTGGTAAGAGCAGGTGAGCGAGTTGCCATATGTGATCAGTTAGAGGATCCAAAAGCAAGTAAGGGAATTGTAAAAAGAGGAGTAACCGAGTTGGTAACGCCTGGAGTATCTTATAACGATAAGATACTCGATCATAAGTCAAATAATTTTTTAGCCTGTGTGCATTTTGAAGGGGAATCGATAGGGGTTTCCTTTTTAGATATCTCTACTGGAGAATTTTTGTTGGCTCAAGGAAATGCCGATTACATCGGAAAACTTTTACAGAGCTTTGCTCCAAATGAGGTCTTGTTTCAAAAACAATGTCGTCAAAAATTCATTCAATCATTTGGAGAAAAACATTATACATTTACATTAGAAGATTGGGTATTTACTGCTGATTATAGTAAGGAAAAACTGTGTGTTCATTTTGACGTAAACTCATTAAAAGGTTTTGGCGTAGAAGACTTGACTGTTGGAACGATTGCAGCAGGAGCAGTGTTACACTATTTGTCAGAAACGCAACACCATCACCTAAAACACATCTCAAATTTACAACGAATAGAGGAAGAACACCATGTTTGGATGGATCGATTTACCATCCGAAATTTAGAGTTGTTTCATTCTTCAAACGAAGAAGCTATCACGCTAGTAGACATCCTAGACCATTGCATTACTCCTATGGGTTCTCGTATGCTTAAGCGGTGGTTGGCTTTTCCGCTAAAAGACCAAACACAGATAGAAGAACGTCATTCTGTTGTAGCACATTTTATAGCTGAAAAGCCTTTCACAGATTTGCTGCAAAAGCATATCAAGGAGATTGGTGATTTAGAACGTTTGATATCAAAAGTAGCAACAGCCCGAATAAATCCTAGAGAAGTTGTACAGCTCAAAAGGGCACTTTTTGCTCTAGATCCTATCCAAAAGGTATGTCAAGATTCTGAAAATAACTCCCTTAGAACCATTGCGGATCAGCTTAATCCATGTTTGCTGATTCGCAATAAAATAGATGAATACTTACAAGAAGAGCCGCCTATAAATTTAGCCAAAGGAGGTGTCATAAAAGAAGGCATTAATGCAGACTTAGATGATTTGAGAAACCTTGCGCAAAGCAGTCAAGTTCACCTGCAACAAATCTTAGAAAGAGAAACTCAACGTACCGGAATACCATCTTTGAAAATAGCATTTAATAATGTTTTTGGTTATTACTTAGAAGTTCGCAATACCCACAAGGAAAAAGTACCTGAGGATTGGATCCGGAAGCAAACATTGGTAAATGCAGAACGCTACATTACGGAAGAGTTAAAAGAATTGGAGGCTAAAATTTTAGGAGCAGAAGAAAAAATTACCTCTTTAGAGACACAGCTTTATAACGATTTGGTTCAATCCTTGATTGATTATGTTCAGCCTATTCAACTCAATGCTCAGTTAATCGCGAAACTTGATTGTTTATTCTCTTTTGCACATGTATCACAGCGTCAAAATTATATAAAACCGAACATAAGCCAAGGACATGAGCTGAAGATTAGCGATGGAAGACACCCTGTAATTGAGCAGCAGTTACCTTTGGGAGAAGAATACATCGCCAATGATGTATACTTAGATAATCAGTCACAACAAATCATTATGATTACTGGCCCTAATATGTCAGGTAAATCGGCTTTGTTAAGACAAACAGCACTGATCGTTTTATTGGCACAGATCGGTTGTTTTGTTCCTGCCCAAGCTGCCGAGATAGGTTTAGTTGATAAGATCTTTACAAGAGTAGGTGCTTCTGATAATATTTCTATGGGCGAATCTACCTTTATGGTTGAGATGAACGAAACCGCTAGTATATTAAACAATGTTTGCGATAGGAGTTTGATTTTACTAGATGAAATTGGAAGAGGCACTAGTACCTATGATGGTATTTCTATTGCCTGGGCCATTGCCGAATATTTACATCAGCACCCTACAAAAGCCAAGACTCTGTTTGCAACTCACTATCATGAGTTAAATGAAATGTGTAACACCTTTGATCGCATCAAGAATTTTAATGTTTCGGTACAAGAAAAAGGGAATAATATTATATTCATGCGAAAGTTGATGCCTGGAGGAAGCGCCCATAGTTTTGGGATTCATGTAGCAAAATTAGCTGGCATGCCCAAAAAGGTACTAAAAAGAGCCAATCAGATTCTGCTTCAGTTAGAAGAAAAAAACAAAGGCAGTCAAAGGCAAGAAAAAACTAAAGCAATTGTTGCAGCCTCAGATATGCAGCTCAGTTTTTTTCAGCTAGACGATCCAGTATTAGAACAGATCAGGGACGAAATACGAGATTTAGATATCGATACTCTTACGCCCGTAGAAGCGCTTCTGAAATTGAACGAGATAAAAAAATTGACTGGGCAATAAAAAATCAAATATAGGGTTTGGCTAAAGTGTAAAAAGTATTACATTTGCCCTCCTAATTGCGAGTGTAGCTCAGGGGTAGAGCATCACCTTGCCAAGGTGAGGGTCGTGGGTTCAAATCCCATCACTCGCTCAAAAAACCCTCTCTTTTATGAGGGTTTTTTATTCGCATAGCGAACAAAGTCCGATGCCCAGGTGGTGGAATTGGTAGACACGTTGGACTTAAAATCCAATGGACAGTAATGTCCGTGCGGGTTCAAGTCCCGCCCTGGGTACTTAAAAAGCCCTCTTGTTTTCAAGAGGGCTTTTTTTATGAAGATAAATGATTCTAAACTTCTTTGATAACTAAATCATCATCGATGCGAAAGCGCTCTGCATAAATACCATCTGCCTGTGCTTTACCAATGCCAAAAATCATTACAACATGGCTGGTCCAGTTTAGTCCAAGTATTTTTTTTACTCTTTTTTCATCAAAACCTTCCATTGGGCATGAGTCGAAGCCTTCAGCTACTAATGCCATCATAAAGTTTTGGCAAGCAAGGGCTGTTGTTTTACTAACTGTTTCAAAAAGCTGATGTTTGTAGATTGGACCTCGAGGAATTGCCTTGAAGTACCCAACGAAATTGATAAAAAAATAAATCACTCTTTTTATGATTCCAGCAATACCCAGTCGGTCATGAAAATAAGCAAATGGAATAAGTTTTTTGTAATATTTTTCTACTAACGGGATGAGTTTACCTCTTTTTTGATAATCTTGAATAATAAAATTGCGATTTCTTTTCCAAGTATCTATTCTAGACACAGCTATCACGATTTCTTTAGCTGTTTTTGCTGCGTTTTGAGAAAAACAAGCATTTACAATAGCTTCCTTTTTTTCTAACGAACGAACCCAGTAAAACTCCCATGGCTGTAAATTGGAAGAATTGGGGGCTAAAACTGCAGCACTGAGGCATTTTCTAATTACCTCACTGGGCACTTTTTCAGTGGTGAATTTTCTGACAGATCTTCTTTTGTTAACTAGTTCAAAAAATTCCATTTGTCTATGTAGGATTAAATGATGGGTATGTAATCGATCTTCTTTAAAGACGCATTGGAACTTCCATCAATAGAATTTTGGCATCTTTTTTTGCTGTAAGGCTAATCCTGTCAGTGTTCCATATGCCAAAACCATCTCTTTTTTCAAGTTGTTGTTGCTCAATCACAGCATTTCCTTCGATCAGAAATGCGTAAATACCATTGTCTTTCGATTTTAGTTTGTAGTCTAGCTGTGTTTCTTTTGTGAAATCAGCCATACTAAACCATGCATTTTGATGAATCCAAACACCTTGATCATTCTCCGATGGTGATAGAATTTGATAGAATTCGTTCTTTTTTTCAAGGGTACTCAAAGAAAGTTGATCGTATCTAGGAACTACATTTTTTTTGTTGGGAAATAACCAGATCTGTAACACCTTTACAGGCTTATCTTTGTTTGCATTGAACTCGCTATGAGTAATACCTGTACCAGCACTCATTACTTGTACATCGCCATTTTTAATAATGGCTCCGTTACCCATACTGTCTTTGTGTTCCAAATCTCCCTCTAAAGGAATGGTTATGATTTCCATATTGTCGTGGGGGTGAGTATTGAAGCCTTTCCCTCCAGCAATTTCATCGTCATTAAAAACCCTCAGCACTCCAAAATTCATCCGCTGAGGATTATGATAGTTTGCAAAACTAAAGGTATGATTTACTTTTAGCCAACCATGGTTTGCACTTCCTCTGGTATTTGCTTTGTGTAAAACGGTATTATGAGTCATAACTTCATTATTTGGCATGTGATTAAACCCCACTTGTTCGCTGAGCTTATCATAGGTTGATTGATTGGCGTTTTCGGATTTTAACACTAACGGACTGGCTAAGGCAGCCACTCCGGTAGCAATGGTTTTTTTTAAAAAATCTTTTCTTTTCATAGGTTTTTATCAACTATGCAGCTCAATTATCTATTGAGCATTATTTTTCTTTTTAGCGTTCCACTTTCCGTATTGAGCTCTAAGATAAAAATGGTGCTCGACTGTGCTGTCATTTCTATCTTCTTTTTATACGATCCATCAAAATTAAAAAGATGTTCATTATAAACTACCTCACCTAGCAAATTTACTATTCTTAAATGAATATTTTGCTTTTCTGAGCTGTTAAAAGTAACTGTAAATACATCGTTTGAAGGGTTGGGGAAAATTACTAGTGGATGAAGGCTTTGTGATACATCATTGGTTGATACAAAGCTAACGTTGAAAAACAGAGTATCCGATAGACAAGTACTAGCGTCTTCTACAATTAGCCAATATTCTCCATTTAAGGCAGGAGTGATTGATTGACTAGTTTCCCCCGTATTCCATAAGTATGTGAAGGGTGCGTTTCCCGAAAGTGTTGTAGCGTTAAGCATATTAGTTGATTGAGAAATAAGTGCAGATAGTGGTTCAACCGTGAGTTGGGTAGTTATCAAACTATCGCACCCTAAACTTGAAACCAAGGTATCGGAATAAGTTCCACTCTGAGTATAGATGTTCCCGCCAACGGTTACACTTTCTCCTGAACAAATTTCAACATTATTACTAATGTTGTAGTTAGGATTAATACTTAGATTGAGCAGAATTATACTATCACAACCATTAGCACTGCTTAAAATATGTGTGGCAGTGTTGTTACTTGTGGTATAGGTATTTCCATCAATCCAAGTAAATGAACCGCATTGAACCACTGTTTCAGTAGTTGGGCTGCCACTATTTAGCAGACTTAAGTTTAATGTTGCTACCGAATCACAACCTGAAGCAGCAGTCGTATTATATGTATAGGTTCCACTTATTGTGTAGGTGAAATTGTTCCAGGTATATTCATCACATGCAGTAATGTCCGTATTTGATGTTGAAGAATTGTTGATAGTTAGGTTCAAAGTGACCACGGAGTCACAACCAGCGGAATTTACTAGTGTAT
>CBFIDX010000042.1:0-8599 GCA_965661505.1 Flavobacteriales bacterium
CTGCTGACTTTTTGATTTAACTGCTTGTATGGTTTGTAAAACATTTTTCAGCGCATCAGGAGTATGTGCATAATCTATTATTCCAATAACTCCATCTGCTGAGCGAATAATTTGAAACCTTCCAGTAGTAGCAACTACTGTACTTAGTGCTTTTAACACGCTAATAGAGTCTTGACCCAAAAGTATTGCGGTAGAGTAAACAGCTAAAAGATTATAAGCATTAAATTCTCCAACAAGTTTTGTCCAAATTTCTTGACCATCGATATTTAGTAAGAGTCCCTCAAATCGATTTTCGATTATTTTACACTTAAAATCAGCCATGCTTTTTATGGCATAGCTTTTATGTTGAGCCTTACAATGATGCAACATGGTCCCTCCGTGTTTATCATCTTTATTGATTAATGCGAAGGCCGTATCAGACAACCCATCAAAGAGTGCCTTCTTAGCTAAAATATATTCATCAAAAGTTGTATGATAATCTAAGTGATCATGAGATATATTTGTAAATAATGCTCCTGTAAGAAATAGACCGCTAGTTCTATTTTGATGGATAGCATGAGAACTTGCTTCCATAAAACAATATTCACATCCTTCCTTAACCATCTTCGAAAGAAGCTTATTTAAGGCAATTGCATCTGGAGTTGTATGAGTTGATGGAACTTCTTTATTTCCAATCTTATTTACAATGGTTGACAATAAACCAGCAGATTCGCCCATCTTAAGATAAGTGTCATGCAAACAAGAAGCAACACTGGTTTTTCCATTTGTTCCTGTCACGGCTACTAACTTTAATTTTTCTGATGGATTATTATAAAAATTGGAAGCAACTAAACCTAAGGTATATGAACTGTCTTCAACTTTTACAAATACGGTTTCGTTTGTTAGTTCAGATGGAAATTTCTCTGAAATAATAGCCACAGCACCACTTGCTAGTGCATTTTCTATAAAGTTATGGCCGTCTACTTGAGTGCCATTTATCGCAATAAATAGCGAGCCTTTCACTACTTTTCTTGAGTCAAAACAGATCGATGAAACATTTACATTTTCAGAACCAACTATTTCTAAAACATCAACTTTTTTTAATATGTCTTTTAAGCTTTTCATATTAAATCAAGTTTTATTTTTTGTCCTCTGTAAATGGATTGACCTCTTGGAATTGATTGTCTTTTTATACTCCCCTTTCCAGAGCATTCTATAACAAAGCCATAATTCTCTAGCAGAAAAATGGCATCCTGCAAGCCCATCCCTACTACATTAGGCATGATGTTCTGTTGAAGATCTTTTTGGATGTGCCTAACTTTTAGTTCAACTTTATCTTTTGTTGCATAAGTGAGTGACCAAGGAGCTTCTGACTGACTTTCATAGCCTACTTTCAGCTTCGTTAAAACGGTTTTCAAATCTTGTTGAAACCCATCTTTAGACTGAGGTATGCTGTCTTTATTTTGTTTTATTTCTTGTTGTAAATGAAAGTCTGTTGTATAAACATAATCGGCAATCGATTTAAAGACTGGAGCCGCAACTTCACCACCATACGATCCGTTTTCTTTTGGGTCGTTAAGCACTACAATGCATGCATACTTAGGTTCATCAGCAGGAAAATAACCAACAAAAGAGGCTTGGTATTTGGTTCGGTCTTCATCGGTCTTGTTTGCATAATCAATCCAGTTAGTACCCGTCTTTCCAGCAATCTTGTATTCGTTACTACGAATATTTTGTGCAGTCCCTTGATAAATGACACCCTCCAACATGGATTTGACTATTTTTATGGTTGTCATTGAACATATTGAGGGACTTAAAACCTGGGGATAAAAGCGTTTATCAACTAAGCCATTATCCAAAACAGCTTCTACAAAATAGGGACGCATACGCATGCCATCATTTGCTATTGCAGCATAGAAACTCAAGGTCTGTAGAGGGGTGAGCTCTATCCCATAACCTATTGACATCCATGGTAAAGAAGTTCCAGACCAAGTAGCATTCTTAGGGTGCCTAATATTTGGTTTACTCTCTCCTGAAATTGATATTCCTAAAGGTTCATTAAGCCCCATGCTGTAAAGTCTATCTATAAACTGTTCAGGTCTATCTTTATAATGTTGATTTATCAATTTAGATATTCCGACATTTGATGATTTCTCAAACGCTTTTTTTAATGAAACTCGTCCATACCCACCTTTTCTGGAGTCACGCATTGTACGATCATAAAATTGGTAAACTCCTCCATCGGTATCTACTGTATCTGAAAGATTAAGATAGCCATCCTCGAGGCCAGCAATGACAGAGGCTAGCTTAAATGTTGAGCCAGGCTCAGCACTTTCTGCTATGGCATAGTTGTAACTTTCTACGCATTCTCCAGCTTCTGTTTTTTTAAGGTTTACAATTGCTTTAACCGCGCCGGTTTTCACTTCCATCAAAATAGCACAACCATGTTCTGCTTGGTGATACAGTATTCGTTCAGCTAGGCTTTTTTCAGCAATGTCCTGAAAACGAATATCCAAAGTGGTTTGTAAGTCTTTACCAGGATGAGACTCAATCTCACGAATAGGCATCCAAATTCCACCCGCTAATTTCTGTTCTAATCTTTCCCCCGGAATACCGTTTAAATACATATTGAAAGCTCCCTCTAATCCAACAGATTTTGATTCTTTACGTTCATACCCAATAGTTCTTTCTGCTAATATTTTAAAGGGTTTTTGGCGTTTGTTTTTTTGATGGTATATAAAGCCACTTTTATACTTCCCTTCCTTGAAGTAGGGAAAGGTTTTCAAAACTTTTAATTGGTTATAATTTACCTTTCGTTTTAACAAAGCATACCTGCTTTTCTTCTTTCTTTCTTCGTAAAAAAATTGCTCGTACTCTTGTGGTGATTTGTCTCTGAAAAGGAGAGATAATGATTGAGAAAGCAAACCAACATTCTCTTTGAAAAAAGGAGTTGAAGAAACCGTTGCATCCCATCTTATTTCATATTCAGGAATTGAGGTTGCTAGTAGGGATAAGTCTTTCGAATAAATATTTCCTCTAGAAGCTTCAATGGGAACTAAACGAGTAATATTATAATTTTCTGGATTCCAAATATGACTCTCAAAAAATTGTGTGTAAGACACTCGAAGTATTATTGCTGATGCCAAAACAAGCATAAAAAGATATAGTGTTAATGATTTTCTTTTTATGTGTTTAGGATGATTCATTTTAGTTTTCCTTGCGGATGATAAAAGGGGCTGTTTTACTTACTTCTAGGCCCTGGGTAATAACTAATTTTTGTACTTCAGTTTGCTTGCCTTGAAACATTAACTGCGATTTTGTTGTAATGTATTCGGCTCTTAAGTCTTTAAGCTCTGTTTCTAGATGAGAGATGTACCTAATGTAGCGCTCAACTCTATATGAATTATTGATGTAAATAATGACACAAAAAACAGTGAACAACAAAAATGGAGCTAGATCAGTAAAGCTTTTATTCTCGAATGATTTTCCACTCAACAGTTCAAAAAACTTATTTTTAATAAGTTTATCTGATCTTTTATTTCTGTGTAAATCATTCATTATTAATGTTTTTGAGCAACTCTTAACTTCGCACTCCTTGCTCTTGGATTAAGTGCTATTTCTTCATCTTGGGGAAGTATCGGCTTCCGATTAATGGCTTGTAATGGAAGTTGAGTATTTCCAAAAAAATCTTTTTCAACTTCTCCCTCAAATTTTCCTTTCTTTATCAAGTTTTTCACGAGTCGATCTTCGAGTGAGTGATAAGAAATAACTGAAAGACGACCTCCAGTATTTAATATTTCAACTGCTTGTAATAACATTTCCTCAAGAGCGAGTAATTCTTGATTTACTTCGATACGAACTGCCTGAAACAATTGTGCTAAAATTTTATTTTTCTTATGAGGAAGAACATGCTTACTTACCGCTTCTATCAAATCATTAGTAGTTACAATTTCTTTTTCTGATCGAAAACGATCGATGGCTAAAGCAATAGCATAGGCATTTTTTAATTCTCCATATTTTCTGAAAATGTGAATGAGTTCTTCAAGCGGATATTCGTTGATCACTCTTTTAGCACACAGCGTTTGTGCTTGATTCATTCGCATATCTAAAACAGCATTGTACCTTATCGAAAAACCTCTTTCTGAACTATCAAACTGATGTGATGAAACACCTAAATCAGCTAATACACCATCAACCTTTGTGACTCCATGGAGGCGTAATGATTTCTTAAGATAACGGAAGTTTTGATTGATCAGCACACAACGATCGTCATCTATAGCGTTCGTCATCGCCTCTTGATCTTGATCAAATGAGAAAAGCTTCCCTCCTTTTAATTTTTTTAAAATAGCTTTTGAATGACCTCCTCCACCAAAAGTAACATCTATGTAGATTCCACCAGTCTTTAGCGCCAAACCATCAACGGTTTCATTTACCAAAACAGCTTGATGATACTCCATTAATCTTCGTTTTGTTTCCCCCCCATTACTTCTTCCGCTAAAGCAGAAAAATCAACTGAGGCTTCTTTTAGCACTTTTTCATACTGAGCTTTATCCCATATCTCAATCATGTTTACCGATGAAGATAATACTACGTGTTTTTGGATTCCCGCAAACAAAATCAAGTCTTTTGGCAATTGTAGGCGACTATTCCCATCAGCCTCCACTGGTTTAACACCTGCCGTAAATAACCTGATGAAGTCATTGTTCTTTTTTACAAAGCGATTCAGTTTATTAACTTCTCCCATTAAAACATTCCACTCACTCATAGGGTGCAATTCCAAACAAGTGTTAAAAACAGAACGTTTTACAACAAAACCATCAGACATTGAAGAAGCCAATTGCTTTTTTAAAGCAATTGGCAACAACACACGCCCTTTAGCATCTGCCTTACACTCGTATGTTCCAATCAGATTAATCATTCTATAAAAAACACATTTGCGTGTAAATATATTGAAAAAGAAACCACATTTTACCACATTTTACCACATTGTTGATAAGTTTTCACATTTCCCTCCAATTTGCAACAAATGAGTGATTTGTATACAAGCTGTTTTTTTTCATTATTTTTGGGCAAAATTCAAATGATGAAATTCGAAACAATTAAAGAAAATGGTTTTGAGTACATTGAAGCTGGCGAAGGGCCTATTGTAGTGCTTTTGCATGGTTTAATGGGTGGCTTAGACAATTTCGAAGGAATCATTGAAGAACTCCCTAAACATGGATTTAAAGTTGTCGGACCTCTGCTCCCTCTTTTCGAAAAACCCATGCTCAAAACAAGTATCAATCATTTTACCCAGTATGTTCATGAATTTATTACACACAAGGGTTTTGAAAAAGTGACCTTGTTAGGAAACTCTTTAGGAGGCCATATTTCATTGGTTTTTGCTAAAAAGTATCCGCAGATGGTGGAAAGCTTAATCTTGGCTGGCAGCTCTGGTTTATATGAAAATGCGATGGGAGACTCTTTCCCAAGAAGAGGCGACTACGAATACATTCGTACAAAAACAGAAGAAGTTTTTTACGATCCTAAAATGGCTACAAAGAAATTAGTAGATCATGTATTTAAAATAGCCAATAAAAGAGATTCTGTTGTTCGTCTATTAGCAATGGCTAAGTCAGCAATTCGCCATAATATGAGTAAAGATGTACCTCAGTTAAATTTTCCTGTTTGCCTAATCTGGGGAAAACAAGATGGTGTTACTCCACCTCATGTTGCTGAGGAGTTTCATCGCTTATTTCCGAAGTCTGATTTATTTTGGATAGACAAGTGCGGTCATGCACCTATGTGGGAACACCCTAAGGAGTTTGTTGAAATTCTTGAAAAATGGTTACCAATGCATGTTAACTAAAACTCTATGCAAATAAAACAAGCAGAGTTTATCATTAGCAGCACAGACGTTAATAAATGCCCAGCTGCGGAAAAGCCAGAATATGCATTTATTGGTAGATCGAACGTCGGTAAATCTTCTTTAATTAATATGCTAACCAACAGAAAAGGGTTGGCAAAAATTTCTGGAAAACCAGGAAAGACACAACTTATAAACCACTTTTTAATCAATACGAATTGGTATTTAGTAGATTTACCGGGTTATGGCTATGCAAGTGTTTCAAAAGGAAAACGAATAGAGTTTGCTAAATTTATTAATCAATACTTGCAAAAAAGGGAAAACCTTATGTGCTTGTTTGTTCTACTCGATAGCCGGCATAAACCGCAAAAAATTGACATGGAATTCATGCAATGGTTAGGAGAAAACAACATCCCTTTTGTGATGTGCTTTACAAAACAAGACAAACTCTCTAAACTTGAGTCAGCAAAAAATTTAGCTCATTATAAAAAAGAAATGAAGCAAATTTGGCAAGAATTACCCCCTATTTTTTTAACCTCATCATCTAACAAAAAAGGGAAAGACGAAGTGTTGCAGTTTATTGACAAAACAAACAAGCTCTTTTAAGATTGAAGAAGCTTTTCTGCAAAATGCTGACAAAAATCACGCATATCACCTGCCATTTTATCTTCACTTGTAGCACGCTCTAAGGTGTCGGACATAGATACTAATGTTTGATGAAAAAAATGTTTCATCTCATCAACTGTCATTTCTTTGGTCCACAAATCAATGCGTAGTGTTTCTTTCGTTTTAGGATCCCAAATAGACATTAAAATTGCCTTGGCCTCATTTGCTTTTTCTTCAGTGTCACTTGCCTCCCAATGCAATGACTCAGGAATGTTATTTTCATCCAATCCTACTTGAATTTTTATGTCTGATGATTTATACGTCATTAAGGTTTATATTTAGATTTAGTTAATAAATATTGAGCGTCTTGAATTGCCATGAGCTCTTGAAAACTGGTATTCGGATAACGCTTCATATACGCTTTAACAATTTGCCATCCTACCCAAACCGAGGCTCTACCAGGAGATTCTCTAGGCATACCTTTTGAGAAAGGGGCAGGCCCAATGTACTTTATAATTACCTCTTGTTTATTGGTGTAAAGAAGATCCTCTTGTATGAGAAATTGCCAAATAGAAAATTCATTACTTTCACACCATTCTATTTGTTTTTTACTATACCCCATCAATATTGAATCTGGACACTCCTCCATCAATTCAGAAAGTATGTAGTGTAACTTTCCCTTGTGTATAATTTGTGTTAAAAAATTCCTTTCAGATGATGGAAACTCTGTCTCTAACCAACCTTTTACTGCAAGAGCAGTCATGTAAGCAGGTTGAAATTGTTGATGCATATAGGGGGGGTATTTCTGACTAAGATCTGAATAATAATCATGTCCTAAAAACATTTCTAAACCAATGGCAATAGCGCTATCTGAAGCTACAACAGGGTAATTAAATGCTCCGTAAAAGGTAATGACTGAGGGAGTAATTCTTTCAGGGAAATAGTAACGATAATTCGACAGCACTTCTGTCAACTCTCGCTCATAAACATCAAAATCTGCAAAGGTTTTCTTAAGGTCATTGTATACGGATTGATAGAGACTATCCTGCTGAAACTTTATTAAAGCTAATGACACAGAGGAGTCTTGAGCTAATGGGATAATATGGCGACTATAAATCTCCCAAAAATACCCAAACTCTTTGTTTAAAGAATCCAACTTTAGTTCATTTGCGTCTGATTCGTATAATGCTTCTAAATGCATAATAGAGATACGTTCGCTTCCCTCATTACCCCTACAAGCGAGCAAACAAAAAAACAACAGGATTAGGTATTTTTGCATTGGGCAAAATTACGCTTTTCTATTACCTTTGCATCATGCAAAATCAAGCAATCATCAATTACATCAGTGAATGGATGCATATCTATGCTCAAAATGCTAAAAGCAAAGGTTTTGTGATAGGAGTTTCTGGTGGCGTTGATTCAGCAGTAACATCTACATTAGCCGCAACAACAGGAATGTCTGTTTTATGTATAGAAATGCCTATTCATCAAAACAAAGAACAAGTCAACAGGGCGCAAGAACACATCGCTTGGCTAAAGGAAAAGTTTCCAAATGTAAGTTCGGCTAAGACTGACTTAAGCGGAGTTTTTGATCATTTTGTAAATACAATTCCAGAAACGGTTGAAGAAAATGAAAATCGAATGCGTTCTT
The DNA here is from genome assembly GCA_965661505.1 of Flavobacteriales bacterium. Taxonomy (GTDB): domain Bacteria; phylum Bacteroidota; class Bacteroidia; order Flavobacteriales; family UBA7312; genus UBA7312. Next base: position 8,082 of record CBFIDX010000042.1, read on the forward strand.
TAGTCAATACGCGTGCGCGTTTGCGTATGACCACCCTCTACTACTTTGCTCAGTTACACAACTATTTAGTAGCCGGAACGGGCAATAAAGTGGAAGACTTTGGAATTGGCTTTTACACCAAATATGGCGATGGTGGTGTAGACCTCAGCCCTATTGCAGACTTGATGAAAACTGAAGTTTTTTCTTTAGGAAAAACATTAGGCGTTATTCAGAGTATTTTAGACGCCCCTCCTACTGATGGACTTTGGAATGACAACCGTAGCGATGAAGATCAGATAGGCGCTACTTATCCTGAACTTGAGTGGGCTATGTGTTTTGAAGGTAAAGAAGAGTCTTTAACGCAAAGACAACAAAAAGTGTTGACCATATACAACTCTTTTCACAGAACCAACCAACACAAAATGATCCCCATTCCTGTTTGCGAAATCCCAAAAGAGCTTAAAGACTAAACATTTCAACCATTCTTCATTAGAAATCTAGTAATTAGGGTTAAAGCCTTCGAAATGTTCATTATTTCT
>CBFIDX010000043.1:0-6879 GCA_965661505.1 Flavobacteriales bacterium
GAAACCCACCATGAATTCAGTGAACTCATAGTTGGAGAATTGTGTTTTCTGTATAGCTCAAATAGCGTAGGATATTGTGGATTGCTGTTAATGTTAAGGTTAGTGTCTGTATATATTCCTGTTAACACAGTTGCATGTCCATTATAGTGTCCGGTTGGCCCCTCGTTCAGTCGAAACTCTTTAAACAAGGTGCCTTGTTCTTGCAGTGTTGGTCCACTAGGTCCATTTAAAACATTTTGTGCGTTTACCCCATCGAGTAGGTTGGAGGTGCCTGAAAAAGTATAGGGCATTCGGTTGCCATATAATCCATTAGCAAACTTATGCGACTCCAAACTCCTAACGCCGCCAGCAAAAAGACACACAACTACATGATCGGCTTTGCGGCTGCCAGATGCAGCAAATAAGCGGCCAGAGGGTAGAAGGTAAGGTGTTGCCAGGGCAGTAGCGGCTGTCAACCCTGCTTTTTTGATAAACGCTCTTCTTTTCATTAGTAGTATCGGTATTCGTTAGCCGTCATCATTGAATAGTAAATTAAACTTGCATTGATATCTTGGTCTTTTTGGATTACATCTGTCAAATACCAAAGTTCATAGGCATCAGGAGTTCGATTGTATAGCTTTTTATAAACATCGGTCACAAAAGACTCGATGGATGTGGAAGAGGAGCGATCAATATTCTGAATATTACTGCCCCCATCAGAAATAAATTTGCGAACAATCATTTCAATTACAAGAGATTTATCACCCAAAGATTTGTAAGTGGTAATGATTTCTTCTAGATTATTTTGAGAAATGTTAGTGCTAAAAATATCGGTATAAGCTATGGATACAAATTCAATATCGGTTTTAAGCCTATTTTTTTCACCCTCATTTAAGCTAACAGTAACATCCTCCACTTCAAAAATGGAGGAAGGGTCTTGCTTACAGGCTGTTAGAGCAATTGCCATTAATGCTATGTGAAAAACCCTTTTCATTGTATGCCTAAAAATTCATCAGAAGATAAAAGTTCTTTTTGTAAACTTTTATAATCTTGATTGTTTCTGAATTGTATGGTAAGCGCACTGGCTTCTGCTGAGGTTGGTTCTCTAAAAAGTAATTTTAGGTAAGCATCCACCACTACGCCTTCGTAATAGCCATAATGATGAAAGAACAATGTATTGAAATCGGACTTGCTATCACCGTTTTCTCCAAAACAGTTTGCCTGATCTCCATCAACCATTTTAGATGCGCGCGCTAATTCATCTTGTGTAGGGTAACGGTGTAAAAAGTGTTGAAAGACCGATACCACATAATTTTCGGTACCCATATTTATGTCGTCATAAACAAGGTTGTCAACACATCTGTGTTGGGCTTGTATGGTGTTGATTGTTCCGTTTTTCAGTTCCTCGCCAACTTTGTATAAATTGAGGAGTCGTTCATATTCTTGTTCATATATGTCTACTAAGAAAGAGCTGGTCTCATTTTCAATTAAAGCAGCATAAACCTCAATGTATTGCTCCCTAAGATCAGTAGTGTCACTTCCGTTCAGGTAATCGTTTCTATAGATGTCGAAAAGGTTATTGTAATATTCTTCGTTATTGTGTACTATGTCAATAAGCTGATTTCTACTTTGGGAAGTGGCTTGGTCGCCAAGAATGTTTTTGGCACTATCGAATTCGGAGCTGCTAGGTTCTCTTCCTAACATGGAAATGTACAGTTTGTTAATGTAATTTTCTAAAACAGCAGTTTCGATGGTAGGATCGGGTGGAGCTAGGTTTCCTTCAATAAGTACAGGATCCTTAGTACAAGCAGTAAGTAATAAGAATAATAAAATCCAACTGTTCTTTCTTAATAAAAACATAGCCAATAAAGTTAGCCAATTAATGCATGATTGTCAATACGAATTTTTGGAACAACTTTTCAATGTCTTTACCCCTTCATAAGTTGAACATAGTTTTCAAAGAAGTGTGGGATGGTTTCAATCCCTTTTAGGTAATTAAAAATGCCATAATGCTCGTTAGGTGAGTGGATTGCATCAGAATCCAAACCAAAACCTAATAAAATTGATTTTACATTTAGCTCGGCCTCGAAAAGAGCAACGATGGGAATGCTGCCTCCGCTTCTTACTGGAACGGGCTTTTTGCCGTAGGTATTTTCCATGGCTTTACTAGCTGCCACATAGGCTGGTATATCCGTAGGAGATACATAGGGCTCTCCGCCATGATGAGGTTTTACACTAACCTTTACGGAGGCAGGAGCGATGCTATTAAAATAACGTGTAAATTTTTCGGTAATCTCCGCATCACTTTGGTTGGGCACTAAGCGCATGGATATTTTAGCATAGGCTTTGGAGGGGATAACGGTTTTAGCTCCTTCACCAATATAGCCGCCCCAAATACCATTCACATCTAGGGTAGGTCTAATGCCTGTTCGTTCCATGGTTGTATAGCCTTCTTCCCCATGAATATCACTTAAATCAAGGGCCTTTTTATATTTTTCTAAAGAAAACGGGGCCCTTGCAATATCGGCTCTTTCATCGGTGCTAAGTTCTACCACATTGTCATAAAAGCCAGGGATGGTAATGTGGTTTTTTTCGTCTTTCATTTTGGCAATCATCTCACACAAAATTGTGATTGGATTGGCTACTGCACCTCCGTATAAGCCAGAATGCAAGTCCCTGTTGGGGCCAGTCACCTCTACCTCAAGATAGCTTAAGCCCTTTAATCCTGTTGTAATGGAAGGGGTGTCGTTAGCTATAATCCCTGTGTCCGATATCAATATACTGTCACATTTTAGGCGTTCTTTATTTTCTTTTACAAAAGTGCCTAGGTTATCTGAACCTACTTCCTCTTCCCCTTCAATCATGAATTTTACGTTACAGGGAAGTGCCTTTGTTTTCATCATTAGCTCAAAGGCTTTAACATGCATGTAAAACTGCCCCTTGTCATCACAAGCGCCTCTGGCAAAAATAGCCCCCTGTGGGTGAGTTTCGGTTTTTTTTATGACGGGCTCAAAAGGACCGCTAGTCCAAAGGTCTAAGGGGTCAGCGGGCTGAACGTCGTAATGGCCATAGACCAGCACTGTTGGCAGGGTTTTGTCCATGATTTTTTCGCCATAAACAATGGGGTAACCGGCCGTTTGACAGATTTCGACTTTATCAGCTCCTGCATCTTCTAGGGATTTTGCTACTACCTCCGCACATTCAAGCACGTCTTTTTGGTAAGCAGGGTCTGCCGAGATTGAAGGTATTTTTAAGAGTTCTAGGAGTTCGTTAATGAAGCGTTCCTTGTTTTCTTTGATGTAATTTTTGATGTGTTCCATAATTAAGAGGTCAATATTTTTCCAGTCATTTCTTGGGGTATTTCAATTCCCATAAGTTGTAAAATAGTTGGGGCGATGTCTGCCAATTTACCATTATTAAGTTGTTTGCAGCCAGTATTTAGTGCAAAAAAGGGCACCATATTTGTGCTGTGGGCAGTATTGGGGCTTCCATCTTTATTTAGAGCAAAGTCGGCGTTGCCATGATCGGCAATAATCAATATAGCATAGTCCTTTTCAAGGCCAGCTTGTACTACCTCTTGACTACAACGATCAACCGTTGCTAAGGCTTTTAAAATAGCATTGTAATCTCCAGTATGACCTACCATATCTGGGTTGGCAAAGTTTAGGCATATAAAGTCTGTTTGCGCTTTTTTTATTTCGGCAACAATGGTTTCCGTCACTTGTACTGCGCTCATTTCAGGCTGTAGGTCGTAAGTAGGTACTTTAGGCGAAGGAACCATCAGTCGTTGTTCTCCTTCAAAGACAGCTTCTCTTCCGCCCGAAAAGAAGAAGGTTACATGGGGATATTTTTCGGTTTCAGCAATGCGTATTTGTGTCTTGTTGTTGCTGGCTAGGACCTCACCCAGGGTGTTTTGGATGTTTTCTTTATTAAAAATGACATTTATGTCAGTAAAAGTTTGGTCATAATTGGTTAAGGTAGTGTAGTGTAATTTCAAGCGCTGCATCCCATACTCTCTTAGGTCTTCTTGAGTCAAGGCACGCGTTATCTCCCTACACCTATCGGTGCGAAAGTTAAAACAGATGAGGGCTTCCCCTTCCTGTATCACTGCAAGTGGTTTGCCTTCTTCATTGAGCTGTACGATGGGTTCAATGAACTCATCACTTATCCCTTTTTGGTAGGATTCTTGTATGCTATCAGCGAGGTTTTTTGAGGGTTGGCCAATGCCTTTGGTCAGTAGGTCGTAAGCTTTCTGGATGCGCTCCCAGCGTAAATCCCGATCCATGGCATAGTACCGGCCACATACCGAAGCTATTTTAGCCCCATAAAGATTCTTCTCTAAGGCTTGAATAAACCCTTTACCACTTTGTGGATCACAATCTCTGCCATCTGTAAAGGCATGCACAAACACTTTGTCAAGCCCTTCTTTTTGTGCTAACTCACACAGTTTGTACAGATGCTTTTGATGAGAATGGATCCCTCCATCAGAAACTAAGCCCATTAAGTGAAGGGCTTTGTTGTTTGCTTTGGCATATGCAAAAGCCTTCTTTAGGCTTTCCATTTCCGCAATGGAGCCGTCTTGACATGCTAAATTGATTTTGGCTAAGTCTTGATAAACAATCCTTCCAGCTCCAATGTTTAGATGCCCAACTTCAGAATTGCCCATTTGTCCATCCGGAAGCCCCACCTCTTGGCCATAGGTAACCAGTTCTGCATGTGGGTAATTGACATAAAGGCTGTCGATGAAAGGAGTCTTGGCATGATGGATGGCATCTGATTTACTTTGATCGCCATGCCCCCAGCCATCCAAAATAAGTAAGATGGTTTTCTTTGCTAGCATAGGCTGGCAAAGATAACGGATTTAGCTTGATTTTTGGTACTACCTAAGCAGGGTTACATTGCCAGTCAGTATTTGATTTGAGCTGCCACCATGGTATTTTATCTTCCAGCCATAAACCCCTATTTGACAGGCTTTGTTTTTATAAGTGCCGTTCCACCCCATTGGCCCTTGTTTTCAATGTATTCTAAGGGTTTTTCTGTGGAGAAAAGAAAGGTGCTAAAAAGGAGTAGTAAAAAGGAAAAAATACATTTCATAAAGCCTTAAAGAATAGTTATGAGTAAACGAATATACTTTATAAATCACTGCCAGTCAATTCAGAATGGAGTATCCTTACGCATTCATCTTTTTGAGTAGCCCAGAAAAAAGAATTCCTTGGTATTGAGATGTCCTTAAATAATAAACATGAAAGTAGCCACTAATATGGAGGAGATGGTAATGCCGCTACTAATGGCTATGAGTGACTTTTTGTATTCTATGCCAAAAATATAAGCGGCAATGGTGCCAATGTAGGCTCCAGTAACCGGAAGGGGTATCATCACAAAAACCATCAGCCCCCAAACGCCGTATTTTTTAATAAAGCTTTGGGTTTTGGTACGGGCTCTCAAGGATAGTTTAATGGCTCCTTTTTTGTACCATTTATTTTTTAAAAGGTGCTTATTGAAAAAATTGATGAGGGGGTAGAACAAAGGAAACACCAATAAGTTGGCCGCTAAGCCCACCGCTAATGCCAATAATACAGGCAACCCATTTAGCTCACCATAAGGAATGCCTACACGCGCTTCTCCAAAAGGGGAGATGCTCCAAAGAAAAGTGAATAGGATTACTTTAAACATGAGTGTGCCAAAAATAGGGTGCAAATTTAACCTAATTCCATCAATATCATGAACTTTTAGTGCAATAAGTTAGACAAACTTTTTAGGGCTTTGGACACAAAGTTCTTTGTGTTCTTTTTTTGCATTCACTGATGCATATGCCCACTTAAAATTGAATATATTTTGTGATTAAGGAGGTCTTCATTTTCTTTATTTACCAGATTAAAAAGCACTTATTTAGAATTGTTAAAAATAAGCTATGTTTATTTAGACAGAATAAGAATAAGAACGTATCTTTGCCCAAGATTTAATGCAAATAGAAAAATAATTATGATGCGCAGCTTTTGTTTTGCGACCTTATTGAGCTTGTTTGTTTTAGCGGTATCCGCACAAAATACAAGTCAACGAATCATTGCTAATAACGAAGGATTACACATTGGAGGCTACGGTCAAATTGACATGAACCTGCAATCAGAGGATAACATCCACCACAACGCCAAACTAGACATTCATCGTTTGGTCACTTTTTTGGGCTATAATTTTAACGATAAGGTATCGTTTATTTCTGAAATTGAATACGAGCACGTTGTTGAGGTATATGTGGAGCAGGCCTTTTTAAATTACAAGCTAAAAGACAACATGAGTTTACAGGCGGGTTTGATGTTAATCCCTATGGGCATCCAAAACTTATACCACGAACCACCTACTTACAATGGGGTTGAAAGACCCAATGTGGATAAATACATTGTACCCACTACTTGGAGAGAAATGGGAGTCGGGCTAAGTGGTAACTTAGAGGAGTACAGCATCAACTACCAGGCCATGGTGGTAAATGGCTTTAATGGATACAACGAGGGTGGTGTTTTCAGTGGAAAGAGTGGCTTAAGAAGCGGTCGTCAGAAAGGAGCTGAGTCTTACATGACCCAGCCAGACTTTGCTGCCCGTCTTTCTTATTACGGCATGCCCGGCTGGAACCTAGGTGCTTCTTTATACAGTGGAGAATCTGAAACCAGCCTGTATAATGGTCTTGATTTAGACGATCAGCCAGCGGTGGCTAGTGCCGATTCCTCCAAAATAGGCATTCAGATGTTTGGGGTAGATGCACGCTATACCAACGGGCCCATACAGGCCCGTGCCCAATACATCCTCGCGAATTTAGAAAATACCGCAGCCTACAATGCTTTTACCAATAAAGAAGTAGGGTCGGTTATGATGGGGTATTATGTTGAGGGGGGCTACAACCTCTTG
>CBFIDX010000043.1:6889-7208 GCA_965661505.1 Flavobacteriales bacterium
AGCGGGATACCGATCATGAATTAATCGCTTTTGTTCGTTACGAAAATTACAATACACAGCATGAGGTAGCCCAAGGTACTACGGCCAATCTTGCTTACAATCGAACGGAGCGCACTTTGGGTTTAATGTATAAAATGGCGCAAGGAGCTGCTTTTAAAGCCGATTACCAACTCTTGGGTAACGAAGCCATGCAAGAAGACAAGGAACAAATAAATTTAGGCGTAGCGATTTGGTTCTAAGCGCATAAAAAAAAGATTATGTGGATCATACACAAAGAAGACAGGCTTAAAATAAGAGGAAAAGGCACCGTTTGTAAACT
>CBFIDX010000044.1:0-5805 GCA_965661505.1 Flavobacteriales bacterium
TCTCAATAAAGTCCTCAGGAACACCTGAAGTGTGACCCTCTGAAATAATAATGTCAGAAGAAGTACATCCAGCAACAATTTGTTGAACACAGTGCTGACCTAAATCATCCCAGTTTTCATACCCAACTCCTGTCCACTCCGTTGATGAAGCAGTAGGCCAGTCAGCAGTACCTTCAGTGACTGAACAATCTCTTATTATCGTGTTATTTTGTGTGGATGAACCATCACCCAATGTCCAACCTGAACCTGGATCACCATTCCAATCACCTACACAATCTAAAATAGTATAACCACCCGTGGCCGCATCAACCGGCGTACCAGGGTTATTTCCATAAACTAAACAGAAACCATCATCACCATTACTTAAGTAAGTAAATGTATGATCAGCTTCAGAAAGTATAGCAGCATCAGATGAACCATGAGCAACTACATATACATCGCCAGGAAGAATAAAAGCTCCTGAAGGGAATGAATTCCAATACTCATAAACACCTGGTGTTGATGGTGAGTTAGAAACATTAGGGAATGCATACGCAGATAACGAAACAGTATCTGAAGTAGGGTTGTAAATCTCTAAATATTTATTATTACCCCCACCCTCAGCAGCTTCAGAGAAAAATAGGTTAACCATAGGTGCAACACTATAAGCACAAGTACCGTTATCATAAGTAGCGGATGGATCATAATTATCTGCTGTAATATCTGTACAACCTAACACTGCGCAAGGATCATTAGCAGAACCTGGTGTTGGATTAGTCATACATACAAACGAACCTGTTGAATCAAAAGCATGTGCCAATCCGCCAGGTGTTGAACTGCCTAAGTTAGCAACAATTGAATTAGCATTTGGGTCTTCAAAATTAACAATATCTCCTCCAGAGCTCAGTCCTGAAGAGAAAGAGCCAACAACAGAAGAATTTATCAAGGAGCCTGATGCATCGTAAATAGATGAAGTAGCCATATCTTCATAACCTAACCAATATCCGCCAGCTGGGATAATAGCATCAAGACCAAATGTATAGTCTGTAGCAGGCTGAGCATCATCTAATTTAAACCCTACCAATGAACAATCTGTTGTTCCCTGATTATGGATTTCAATGTAGTCCTCAGGAGTTCCTGAACCGTGTGCTTCAGAAACATAGACAGTCCCTAACACACAGCCTTGTACAAAAATACAGGACCCATCGTCATTAGTTGCAATAGGATTGTAATTATATGCAGTAGAGTCTGTACATCCATCAACAATTGCAGGGTAAACACATGACCCATCGTCAGTTTGTGCAGCAGAATCATAATTTGTTGCGATCGGGTCTATACAACCTAAAATACAACCATTTGTGCCTGGATTAGCAAAAATTTCAGTTGGCACATCGCTTCCTGCTGTACCTGTATAAATACCTTGACTTGTAGAACTTAAAGTCCAATTAGTAGCGTCATTGTTGTTTGAAGATAAATCACAAAATTGTATTGAGTGACCTGTTCCAAAAGCATTTGGCCAGGGTGAAATATTGTTATAATTAACATATGCTAGAACAGTGCCTTCTGTGTTTTCAATTGTAATGTCCTCGGCACCTGAAAGACTAGATGTTAAGTGGTTCCATTCATAATCTGGCGCAAAACCAAAAAATGTTTGAAATCCGCAGCCAAAAGGTAATGTGTCACAACCCCCCGAAGTACCGGTGTATGGAGTTCGAGAAACTATTATTCTTTCCCCTGCTAAAAGAGTTGCTTGAGGGAATGTGTAATCAAAACCATCAGTAAAAACTAAACCACCTAACTCAATATCAAAAACGTCATTATTTAAAACTTCGATAAACTCAAGGTTGTCATAGTAACCTGGATCATCATACATGATTTCGGTAATTAATAGGTTGGCTGTGGTATTATTGAAAAATAATTCAACTTCCGAAGCAGCCATTTGATTAGATGAAAAGTCTTCTGTCCCACTAATCGTTATGGTATTTAATTGACCTACTGATAAAGATGAAGATAAAGCAACAACAAGGGTATCGTTTTGAATACTAGTTGTGTTGACATTTATACCACTAATTGTACCAGCACCTGCAATTAACTCATTAAATACAACAATAATTGTGTCAGCGTTGTAAACATAGGCATTAGCAATCGCAGGTGGCACAATATCTCCAATAGGACAAGGTGATCCAGGGTTTGCATAATACGCTGGGTATGAAGCAAGCCCTAGAGCTGTAAGGGTTGATAATGATGGGTCTGCTGCATTCACAACAGAGCCAGCCAAACTCCAGTTTGCTGGATCATTTGCATCTGCATTAGGATCGCAAAGTGTAATTGAATATCCATATCCATCTGCACTTGTTGGCCAATCGTTTGCATCATCATAATCTACATACATTATAGTATCTCCAACCGTATTTATACACACTAAATCTTCACCTCCATTTGATAAGGATCCTGATCCCATCTCAAAATCCGGTGCAAATCCAAAATATGTTTGGAATCCGCAGCCATAAGGCAAAGCACCGCAATCTGCATTCATAAAAAAGGCTGCCTTCGCAATAATCGCAAAGCTATCTGGCTCTAACGTAAATTCAGGGAATGTAATCGAAATACCCTCATTAAATTCAAGACCTCCTAAAGGATATGAGGTTGAGCCATTATTATATATCTCAAAATATTCAAGGTTATCATAATTACCAGGATCATTATAATTGATTTCTGAAATTACAAGATTACCGATATGATCATTATGGACTAGGTTTTGAAAAGTGTCAACCTGTGATAAGTTACCAAGAGAATCTGAAAAATTAGAAACAATCAGATCAAAGTAGTCACCATCAACTAAAGGTGTTGATAAATTAACAGTAATTGCATTGGCTGACTGGTTTAGTAAAGAGCTTGCAATAGAATATCCAGGAACATCTATGTTAGCACCCGTTACTGACTCGTCAAAATTAACATCAATAGTTAGTTCGTTAATGATATCAACAGATGTTATAGATGGAGGCGTAAGGTCTCCAGTAGAAAAGAATAGTTGGATATCATCAAATCCACCCCAATCATTGCCACCATTTTGTTTTGCTCCTAGCCGTAGACGAACAAAATTTACCGTATCAGGAAGGTCAACGACATGGGTAACCCATGCACCAGTGTTTTTATCTAAAAACTCTGAAAAAGCATAAGTAGTATCAATAAAAGAAATCCAATTACTGTTCCATGTGGTGTCGTTATTTAATTGCACCTCATATGCCATATAATCTGAGCCGTCTAACTCATGAGAGAAGTACTTAAATGATAGTTTTAAATCACCTGGTGACGGCTGGGGTATTGGCATTGTCATCATTGTTATATAATGCCAATAATTCCCATTATAAGGGGGATTACCGTTTGGGTTTTCTAAATCTTGAAAACCTAAAAAATTAGTTCCACTAGCAGCAGTCATTGTTTGCTGAGCTGTGGTCGTTGTCCAGATATCACCATTAGCAGAAAAATCAAAGAATGCTGGGTATGGAGAATAGCTCCATGGGTCAGCAGCCTCAAATCCTTGTGTAATGATTGGTATCTGTGCGTTAGTGTTTAGCGTTAAAAAACACACTAACAAAAATAAAATACGTTTCATTTGTTGAGAAATTTTGGTTAAGACAAGCCAAAAATGAAAAATATGTATAGCTAAGTGGTTACAAGATGATTATGCTTTGATTTAATTTCTTTTAAGTTTTTAAAAAAGAAATTAATATTAACTTAACAGACTAATTTGTCCTGTTAAGTATTGATTATCAAATCGAATTATGTAGGTGTATAATCCGATTGGAGCTGGATTGCCTCTGAACTTGCCGTCCCATTCAAGCGTTAGATTGTTTTCAATCATTTTAGCTCCTTGAGAGTTAAAAATAGTTAAACTTACTTCGGTTTTTGAGTATATTCCATCAATTATGAAAATATCATTTATGCCATCGCCGTTTGGACTAAATGCATTGGGAATGAAAAAACAATCATTATATACATTAGGTATGTCAATCCGATATAATTCTGATTCGCAACCCGCACTATCGCTCACAATGATTTCGAATCTGCGAGAGTTTATCCCTGTTATTTGACTATCCATATGCAGAGAATCAATATTCTTCCAGTGATATTGATATGGTTGATAGCCGCCATCAGGAGATATAGTCAATTCGCCATCCCAATTGTACTCACAAGAAGGTGTATCGTAATCATAATTTAAAAATATAAAAGATGGTTCTTCGACAATAACATTTTCTACGTGTACACAGTTATTAAAATCTCTAATTGTACAAGAATAAGAACCGGGTAATAGTTTATTTACAAAGCTTGTATCTGAGTTATCCCAAGAAATAATATAGGGTGGGATGCCACCATTTGGCTCTATTTGCACGGTAGATAATTCGTTGTCATCACAAACAATTTCTACCTCTTTAGAAACGTTAAGTATTGATGGCTGAGTTAGTGTGATTAGTGTGTCAAAGTAACATCCACTAGCACTTTCTATATTGAAATAATAATCTCCGGCACTTAGATTATTTGTAGAAGTTGGAGAAACTAAGTTAAAAATCTCATTACTGTTTGAAACATCATACATAATTTTTCCATCATCTGATTCGTAACAGCTTAAATTTACAACGGTCAATTCTAAAAGTGGATTTTCTATACTTAAAGAATCAAGAAACACACATTGATTGTCATCTAAAATTTCTAGTTCATAGTTACCCACTGACAAATCTAGAAATTGTACGAATCCAGAGGCAGAATTTTGATTGAGTAAAGTGTCTTTATCTAAATGAAATAAATTACATGTATAACTTTGTGTTCCTCCATTTATAGTTAAAGAAACAGATCCATCGTTTATGTTTTCGCACCCTAAAGGAGTAATCATTTGATCTACAGTTAACGGTTCTGGTTCAACTAACTCAAGTATTGTATCTCTCATGCATAGGTTATCATCAATAACGGAAAGTGAATAAGTACTAGCAAAAAGGTTTTCATTGAAAGGCAATGAAATGGAGGTATTGGACCAGTTATATAAATACGAACCAGTTCCTCCACTAACAAACACTGAGATCTGTCCGTCACTGCCTCCATTACAACTAATATTATATCCATTAAATTGACTTATGTTAACTGAGTCGAAAATTAACTCAGCTGGGTCGTTCAATAAGATACTATCTATAAAAAATAAGCAACTGTTAGCGTCGTATATTTCTAATGAATATAAGCCTGCATAGGCATTGTTGAGTGGATTGTTGTTAAACGTGCCTCCATCAAACTTTTCGTATGTAAAGGAATAGGGCGGTGTACCCCCTACTACATTAGTAAAAATTTCTCCACTTTGTTCATTAAAACATGCTGGATCAATTGTAGATATTGAAGTGTTAAATGGGTTAGGACTTGTAATTTGAACAGGATTGTATTCATATGACTCTTGTTGTTGGTTTGTTGTATCTTCAACAAGTACGTTATATAGTCCCGCAGTTAAGTTGGTAAATAGTGAATTAAACTGCCAGCTTATTCCATTGTCTATAGAATATCTTAGATGGTTATTATTACTATTAATAGCAAGCGATCCACTAGAGTCACCATAACAAATCAATGGAGTTGATGTGACGCTATCAATTATACCTTTGATAATAATTGAATAATCCTCTGTCTCACCCCAGCCATAAACTCCACAAGAAATATTTGTTGGATCATATATTATTGACCACATTGTAACTACTCGCATCAAAACAGTGTCCTTAGTAGCGTATGAAGGGACTGTAATATAATCTGAAAAACTATTTAAATTGACATTGGGAGGTAATGTGGCGTTAA
>CBFIDX010000045.1:0-4729 GCA_965661505.1 Flavobacteriales bacterium
TTATGAAAATGGCGTTGATTTGAGTGAAAAAGCCAAAGGCGTTTACTTCTTAGAGATTACTGCTGAGAAAGGTGTTGTAAACAAAAAAGTGATTCTTCAATAATAGTTTATTAAAAAGCCCACTCATTTGAGTAGGCTTTTTGATTTTACAGAACTATTTTTTTAAATCTTGCCTTTTTTTGAGCCGTAATAAAGTAAACCTACCGCCAACAAATTAAGAATTACAACAGGAAGTGGAGCGGTCGGCTTAGAGTCTAAAAAATTTATCAGATCGGGCAAAGCAAAAAAGCCCATCACTACAAAAAACAAAAAAGAAAGTCTTCTAAGCACAACTTCATCTTTGATGGTTGTAGCTCCTATAAAAAGGAAAAAAATACCTAAACCAACGCAGCTTATTACCAGTGCAAAAGTGTCAAAGATTAGTAATCCATTTTCGCTTAAATCAGCCGAGCCAAATGCATCAGCTATCAGCATACTTTTAAAGTCTGCTGAAAACATTGCGCCTATTAACGGCACTAGCTGTAAAACCATTAGGATAGCCGCAACCCAAAAAATTGTTTTTAATTTCATATTTATTTGATTTGGTTAATAATTATGTAAAGAAAACAATTTTTTTAAATTATACTCAATGTTCATTAAAAAGGATTGGTAGCCCAAATATTTAATTCATGTATAAAGCCTCGATCGTCCATTTCCAACGCAGCTATTATAGCATGAGCAATTTCTTTAGAACGTAGTTTATTTTCTACCTCATCACGTTCTATGCGCTCTATATTTCCAAAAGCAGTTGTAACCTCGCTAGGGTTTACCTGAGATACTCTAATGTTGTAGGGGCGTAGTTCAGCCTGCCAACATTGTGTAAGGCAGCGTACCGCAAACTTAGAGGAGGCATACACACTCCCGTTTTTATATCCTTTTAAGCTAGCGGAAGAACCGATGTTTACTATACTTCCTTTCTTTTGTGCTTTCATTTGAGGAATAATGGCTTTAGTAAATAAAGATAATCCAAAAACATTCACCTTAAAAACAGATAGAAAGTCACCTTTTGTTAGTTTTTCGATTGGCCTGCTGATGCCTATGCCTGCATTGTTAATTAAGGCATCTACCTTATTGTCTAATAGCGCCAAACACCTTTGAGCATTGGCTTCAACCTCATCTAAATCTCCGATGTCAAATGCTAGGCTTTGCACATCCATCCCCCTCAGAGCGGCTTGCAACCTGGTTTCTGACCGGCCTGTAATTAATACGTTAGCTCCTTTGGCTTTTAGCTGCTTAGCCGTTTCTTTTCCAATACCTAAACTGCCTCCAGTTACAATTATGTTTTTGCCTTTTAAATTCATCATCAATTTTTTTTCAAATGTAGAGGATTGCTTAATAATAAACCAACTGATTACCCCTTATCAAGTAGTTCAAATTCTTTACTGAGTTAAAAGATTCTGAATATCAGTAATTTAATATTTATCTTTGTGCCTTATTATGATTACAGTTAAGGAGCATAAACTATTTCAGTTTTTTATTGGGGATAAGGCAAAATCTCTGATTGAAAAATATATTTTGATTTTTTCGATCGTTAGCTTCTTTGTACACTTGACTCTGATTTATTTAAACCGATTTGAGTTGATTCAATTAAATGATCCCTATCAGTTATTGAGCAATCCTATTGCGGCCATTTACACCCCATTTTCTTTCATACTTATTTATGAAATTTATTTACTTATTTATTATTTGCCACGCTCCATTACAACCTATATTTCGAAGCAGTATGAAATTATTACCTTGATTGTAATCCGGCGAATTTTTAAGGACATCTCTAACATTAGCCTTCAGGATGATTTGTTTACAAGCACTTACAACGCACAAATATTTATCGATCTAGGAGCAGCTGTCCTATTATTTTTTCTCATTTATTTATTTCGACGGAATGCCATTAAATCCGTTACTACGAATGATGAGGAGCGCTTAAGTACCTTCATTCGAATAAAAAAGTGGATTTCAGCCTTGTTAATACCAGCGCTAACGATACTAGCGCTGTATCATTTTTCTTCTTGGATGTACGCCATTGCCAATTATTCGCCAGATCTTTCTGCGCTCAATGCCATCTTTTTTGACGAGCTGTTCCAGATCCTCATATTGGTCGATGTGCTATTGCTAATTTTTTCTTTTTTCAACTCTGATTCATTTCATATTATTATACGAAATTCAGGATTTATAATTTCTACCATACTCATTCGAATCTCGTTCATGGCCGAAGGCTTATCCAACATTATTTTAATTGTTAGCTCTTTGCTCTTTGGCCTATTAATACAGATGATTTACAATGCTTGCGAAAAAAGAAATTTATTTCATAACGATTAATAACGATAGGCTCATTATTGACGAATAACTTTCAGGTAATGCACTTGTAAATCGTTTACCTGTAAGCAAATAAAATAATGTCCTTTGGGTAAATCAGAGGAAGGTTCCCATATCATTGTATATTTTTCTGGAGACTGTTTTTGCTTTTCTAAACAAGCTACTTCTTGTCCATTGATGTCGTACACAGCAATGCTAACAAATGCTTCTTGAAAGACACCATACTCTAGCTCCAACCGATTTTGAAATGGATTAGGGTCTGCTCGGTATAATACTCCTTTGTCCAAGTGTATAGATGGTGTATGAAGAGGAACTCCACTTCCATCTATCACAATGTCCCAGTTTCCTTCAAATGTGCCGCTGCTATTGGGCACCAGCGGGATGATACGGGCACTTGCATCAAAACTTCCATTTGTAATAGATGCAGCAGCATCGCCTGGGATATATGGATCGTTCTCAAAGTATAACTGTGTTGTAAGGGTGCTTGTTCCTGGAGCAGTTATTTTAAAATGAATATGTGAAGGCCGATAAGAAGCCCCATTAAGGTAAAAGCCAGGTTTTATGGTTTCAAAAATATAAAACCCTTGATTATTAGTAGTTGTTTTACCACGCAGCTTAAAACCTACATTATCGTATGCTCCTGAATCGTCAGCATGCCAAACATCAATTTCAGTATCTGGTATTATTTCGGAGCAATCTAGATTAAATACGCGACCACTGATTATTAATCGCTGACCAACCTCGTTAGTATCTGCAAGTTGACTATTTTGTATAGTGGGTGCATTTTGTGTGTAAAATGGCCCTTGACCATATGCGTCTTCAGTGGAAGGATTGCAGTTAGCTAACGAAGAATGCTTAGTAGTTCTAACTGGAGCGGCAGAAAGTAGTGTTGGTAAAGCACCTAGGGAGAGTAAGGATAAAGAAGTGTTTTTAAGAAACTGCCTTCTTTGGTTTTTATTCTTTTTTTTCATTCTTTAAATTTAAGAAAAAACAATCATTTTTCCTAGAAGTTTTTATTTTTGAAAAAAATGAAAAAAGCAATCCGCGTTTTATTTTTAAGCCTCATCTCTTTAAATGTATTTTCGCAACAAATCGAACCAGAAAATCGGTTCGGGATATCCATTACCAAAGACTTTAAACCAAGTATTCTAAGCTATGTCCCATTGCTGAATGACAATCCTTTAAGGGGAATAAATCCTTCAATTACGTTTACACCAGCTCAAGAATTGTTTAAGAACGTTCAGTTTACTCTAGGTTACTCCTTCACTAAATTTAAAGTCAAAGGAAATTTTGAACTCGATACTGACAACATAAATGATGAGGGGGATCTAAAAGCCTCTGTCGGTTTTGCTAATCCTTCCCTGGGGCTAAAATATTTTCTGGGATCTAAAAGAGCCAAACCTTTTGTAAACGTAAACTATTCTTTTTATATCCCTTTACTATCAACTGACGGAGATTTGGACATCGATAACGATGATTTTACTTGGGATTCAAAGGACTTTGATAAACTTTTTGATAAGATCTTTTGGGTGGATAATATCATTTTAGGCTTTGGAGGAGAGTATTCTGTTAATGAGTTTATCAGTGTTCATGGAGGTATTAATTTCAGTTATTTTAGCCTTACACTGAAAGTTTCCGATGCAGAAAAATATTTAGAACAGTTAGAGGATGCAATAGACGACAACGATTATTTATCAAATAATATTGATACGGATGATTTTGATCAGATAGATGGTAAAGCAAAAGCCAAACTTAAATACAATAGCTCCTATGCTACCCTTGGTGTTTCTATGTATTTTTAGACTCTTAAGCGTTAATTTCTCTTCTAATTCAAGCCTGTTTTATAAACAAGTGTTCGGCACAAAAACAGTATAATTTTAAACTAAATTTTTTTGGCACAAATATTTTGTATAGCTTTGCACAAAATAAATTATACATTATGAAACACCTATTTACAACTATTTTAACAATTGTTGGTTTTGTTGCTTTAGCAACAACTCACACTATCAACTCTGGTAATTATTATTACACCCCCAGTTCCTTAACCATTAATGTTAACGATACCGTTGTCTGGTTAAACGATGCTGGATGGCATGATGTGAATTTTGATATTGATTCACAAACAGGAATCTCTTTTGCTAATCCAGAGAGTTTTCAGTCTGTAGCAACTGGAAATGACACTCTTTATACTCATGTTTTTACTATACCAGGAACATATAACTATGATTGTTCTGTAGGAGCTGGACAACATGCTGTAGCAGGAATGATAGGTTCAATTGAGGTCTTGGCAACGAATACAGTTTATGATATAGTAAGCAATTCTTCAGACCACACTACGCTTCAATTAGCAATTGACACTTGTGAATTAGATGCCACA
>CBFIDX010000046.1:0-4629 GCA_965661505.1 Flavobacteriales bacterium
GCTCTAGTATGTACCACATCATATGTGTTCAAGCCTGTTGGAGCTGAACATACAGCTGCATAAACACAACTGCCATCATCTTGCGTGGCTGAAGCATCGTAGTTATCAGCAGTAGGATCGGTGCAGCCTAAAACAAAACCTATACAAGAGCCTGTTGTAATCGGAGTAGTAACGCCACCAGAATAAGCAATGGGGTTTAACAAGCAAGTGGTATCAGCATATGGCAAAACCACTAATTGTAATAGCGTAAAGCTTCCTGAAGAAATTTGACCATTAGCACCAGAGACACTATTAGGTGTTGTATTAATAGTTAGGTTATTAGCATTTGCCTCACCGCCCTGTTGACTAACAATTGATGCCCCAGAAATAGAAAATTGGAAAAAAGTGATTTCCAAAGGATGACTCAAAATCACATCAACTAAATAGGTGCCATTTCCTAAATCGGTTGGGATTCCTAAACTAATTTGTGCATCGGGATACACACAACTACCATCGTCGGTATTGGCTGTCAAATTATAATTACTTGCATTTACATCTGTACATCCATAAATTGGGCTTACAATCGTAAAAGTTACCGAAGCTAACACGCTTGGACTAATCGCAATGTGGTTGTTATCTACCAACCACATTTCAAGGCTGTGTTGACCGTCCGTTAAAGAACTGAGGTTAAGAGCATTGGTGTTGTACAGCATTACCGAATTAGCTCCGTCCAAACTATAATGAATGTGTCCATCTAAAGCCTGAGAAGGAAAACCCACATCAAAATTATTGACCGTAAAATTTACAGTTACGTCAGTGCTATAAATAAGCAATCCTGCCTCAGGGGAGTTGATTATTAACTCAGGATAAAGGCAACTTCCATTATCTATATTTGCCTGTAAATTATAATTTACAGCTATTGGGTCCGTGCAACCCAAGTAGATGCAAGAACCATCATCGTCCGTTGCAAAAGGATCAAAATTATCAGCCTCAGTATCCGTACAACCATAAACAACAGAAAGACAAGGATAATACACTCCGTCTAAAGTGGTAAGGTTGCTGTTTGCTGGGTCTAACCAAGGCTTAAGTCTTTCGTTGTTAGCGGAGCCGTTATTGTCCCAATGATAGGACATCTTGCCATAATAATCTGGGCTATTTGGTGAAGTACAATAAGATGAACCTCCCGTCAGGGTACCGTTCACTCTTCCGCTTGCGTCAAATATAGGAGACCCTGAAGAGCCTCCTTCGGTAACGCCATGACCGTTGCTCGTTGAAGTCCAATAAACCCGCCAATGACTACCACTACCACTGCCCCATTGTGTAGTACTGAGAGCAGAAGTATAAGTAGATATTTTTTTTCTATCCCCAGCGGGGTGATGGATAGAAACACCTGAGGAAGAAGAGGAATTGAGTCGATTCCATCCATTGTAATAAGTGTTATATGCTAAAGGAATAGTGCTATTTAGCTCTACCAGAAGAAAGTCTGAGCCACTATCTCCTCCTCCATCATTGCTATTTGCAACTATAGAAGCACCTGTAACGGTTTGATTTTGGGGGGCAGAACCACTTCCGCAGGCGCTGCTCTCATAATTGAAATAGAAAATCCATTGATTATAATCAGCGGTACTTGCGCCTAAACCACAGTGCAGAGCAGTCAGTACGTAAGGCTTACAGTCTAAATCAGTATTATTCATTACAGATCCTGAACACCAATACAGCGAGTTTCCTATTCTAATACTCAGCCTGACAACCCCTCTTTTTTCATCTTGCCAATTGTTTCCTTCTGGTGAGCAATTAACATCTACTTGACATGGATCGGAACTATTCATGGAGGAAGCGCTACTTGTTAAGCGATAGGCATTTGCCACCTCTCCTAATAGAATTTTAGATTGACCTTCAAGATGGCTTGGTTCATAAAACTCTATAACTACTTCTTCTTGATGTATTAATTCCGTAGCAAAGCGTTTATCATTGCTTTGGTTTTGGTGAGTAAACTTTCCTAATACTTGAGAATAATCTGGGCTGTACACAAACATGGACGCCCCTGGCGCTAACTGAAACTGCTCAAAGTAAAGTCCTATGGCTTGAGCTCCATTTACTCTTAGGTGTAGTCTATAAACTTTGTCTTTATTAGGCAAAACTGTTTGTTGGCCGTCTGCTAAAACATCCAAATTTACGGACGTTAAATGTGCATAACGCGGAGGCAATCCTTTTAGATCTCTCCACAAATCTTCTTCATAAAAGAGATCAGCGTCAATGGTAGCAAATTCGAAACATTTTTCAATTTTCGGTAAATGATGGGATTGAGATTGGGGTTTTCCTCCATAACTGACTTGAGCACTTGCCCATAAAGTTGAGAAAATAAAAAATAAGATTAGTAGTTTTTTCATAGTGATATACTTAGCATATAAATATACAAAAAATTGCCTCTAATATTAGGCGATGATTCCTGTTTCGCGGAATGAGGTCTCAAAATGAGAGGTTTTCGCTTTGGTGGGCCAAGGTCCTTATTTCGAACTTTTGGTGATTAAATCTATTCTAAAACACTCACTAATAAATCAAAATATCGACCTGCTATAAATTCAGCTCCATCTTCATTATAGTGTACATCATCAGCCAATAAGCTATCATTAAATCCTGAAAACATATCAATAGCTATCACTTCTGATGTTGAAGTTGTTTGACTTTCAGCAATATTTAAAACTTCTTCTTTCATTTGTTCGAGAAATTCAGTCAATTCCGAGGTCATTATATCACTTCGTGCTGGTGCCATTTGCTCAATAATAATTGTTGTATTTGGATTAAAATCTTGAATAATATCAATAATGCCATTTATATTAGAGACAGCTTGTGCATAAGATAACCCCTCTAATGCGTCATTTCCACCGGGAGAACTGAACAAAACAAAATCTGGTGGTCCAGTTAGGCTTAAGGAATTGTGTAGTTCTTCTAATATGTCAGCCGATGTCCAACCTCCTCTACCTTCATGATCGCAATCAAAAATTATATTATTAAACTGAGGATAAGTAGATTCGTCTGTTTGAGTGCCTACGTAATCAAAAATCAAATTATTTTCTTTTAATTTTTTCCAAAGTTCATACCTATAGCTTTCATATTCGGGTCTGCCTCCTTCTACTCTTGATGCTCCAAGGTTTAGTATTTTATTTATTGAGTTACTTTGAGGTTTTGGAAGTATATCATCCCTTTCTTTACCGCAGGAAGCGAACATTATCAAAAATAAGCTTGCTAATAGGTTGATTTTTTTAATCATTCGATGGATTTAAATTCTAGCTCTAAAGTATAAAAAAAGCGGAAAACTATCTCAAAATGAGATGGATTCCGCTTTTGGTGGATCTAAGCGTTCTTATTTCGAACTTATTAAATTAAAAAAAGACCCGGTACAATGTACCGGGTCTTTTTACCATAACAAGTGTCAACTTATTGAAGTACAATCTTCTTGTTGATACCACCAGTATTGGTCGTAATCTCTAAGAAGTAAACTCCTTTAGGTTGAGTATTCATGTCAACAATGTTAGTGTACTGACCTGTGAACTCTTCTAAGTTCTCAGTGTATACTACTTCACCAATCAAGTTAACTACCTTCACATTGATCGTCTGTGCTTCCTCAGAAGTAAACGATACGTTAAAGATGTCTCTTGATGGGTTCGGATATACCTCCAAGGCAGTAACCGGTGCAACCAATCTCGCAGAAGAACCTCCCGCAACAAAGTTTGGACCTGACTCCCATGGCGACTTCCAAGTAGAACCTGTACCACAGAAGGTACGGATACCCCACTCATACTCCACTCCAGTAGTTAAACCACCTACGTTACGTCCTCCTGCTGCAATGTGTGCCGCAGTAATTGAACGGAACTGCCAAGCAGTAGCGCCTACCTCACGGAATCGTAATGTAAAGTGATCGTAAGGAACATTTGCATCTGCAATGAAGTCCGCTCCAAAGAACTGAGTCGTTGCATTTACGTTAGAAGTATACAAGTTGGAGGTCTGAACAGGACAAGGTATTGTCTGGAAGTGTACCATTCCACCCCAGTCCGACTTATAGTAAGGATCGGTTGGGTTGTTAGCATCTCCCGTGTTACACCATGTTCTAGTCTCGAAGTTGTACGTAGCACCAGGAATTAACTGTCCTTTCAACTTGAAGTTATCTGTACCACCATTGGCTGGCGTTACAATGTTCCAAGATGAAGCACCGTCCTCCTGAATTCTTGCTAAGTAGTAGTTCACACCAGCAACAGTATTCGTTGGTGCATCCCAGTTCAATACCGCCCATTCTGCTTCAATATCAGAAGCAAACTGGTTGGTTGCGTTAGGACACGCTGGAAGTGTGTTAAAGAACGCTGATGTTGACCAGCCAGAGACCTGACCATCAATACACCATGCTCTCACCTGCCACTCATAAGATACGTCAGCTGTTAAGAAGTACTTGGTCTTAGTAGAACCTCCTGGAGTACCAGTAGCAGTACCCAACTGGGTAATTACCTGCCAAGCACCACCATTCTCCTTCACACGGATCTTGTAGTAATCAGCACCCGTGGAAGTGAAGTTAAAGGTAGCTCTAGTATGTACCACATCATATGTGTTCAAGCCTGTTGGAGCTGAACATACAGCTGCATAAACACAACTGCCATC
>CBFIDX010000047.1:0-4382 GCA_965661505.1 Flavobacteriales bacterium
CCAATCCATAGACATTGCTTGTAACGGAGCATCCACGGGATCCATTAGTACCAATGCTCAAGGAGGTACAGGTTTACTTACTTACGATTGGTCAACGGGATCATCCACTTCTGATTTAAGTGCTTTAATGGCAGATACCTATACGCTAATGGTTACGGATGCCAACAACTGTGAGTGGTCTTCGTCTTTTGTATTAAGCGAGCCATCGGCTTTGGTATTGTCAGTGAACGTAATTGGTGCTCAGTTGAGTGCTGTAGTAAGCGGGGGTGTTCAGGGATATAGCTATGATTGGCAACTCAATAATCAGACGGTATCAACATCGGCTAATTTTACAGCTAGTCAAACGGGATATTATGTATTAACGATTACAGACGCCAACGGCTGTCAAGAGACAGAAACCAACTATGTGGATGTAAGCGTAGGCATAGGGACGGAACAAGATTTACCTTCAGTATCGGTATATCCGAACCCTGCACAGACAGAATTTAAGATAGAAATAGATACGGAAGACACTTTCACTTATGAGTTAATGAGTTATAAAGGGGACGTTGTATTGAGAGGAGAGGTTCGAGGTGAGGCCTTAGTGAAGGTTGCAGATCTAGCAGCTGGACTGTATTTGTTAAAGGTTAATAGCGAAATGAACTCTAATAAAATGAAGCTCATGATTTATGAATAATCGTGTTGAAAACTCTGTGGATAGTAGGAAAATATGCCCAAAAACTATCTTTTAAGAAATGTTATATTTGCCAAGTTATGCTATATGCTAAGCAAAAAGAAATAAATAACCTTCTACGAAGGGTTGAACTAACTTTTTGATATGAATTTATCTTTTACGAAATATATTTTAATGTTGTTTCTTGGGTTTTCATCCATGAACTTGTTTTCTCAAGTTGTGTTGTTTGAAGAAACCTTTGAAGATCCCAATTCAGTGAATACAAACTGGAATTTAAATACTGTAAATTTTTGGGTTGGTTCCGATACAATAGGCGATAATATTTGGGTTGTTAACGATGTATACCTTGGAATTAATATTCCAGGAATTGGTATAATTCCAGATACAGATTCCCAATTCCCACCAATTGTCAACAATCCAAATAGTTCATATTTACACACTGTTTCAGATTCTTTGTTTCAATCTCCTGGAGTACAAAACACTCATTACACAGACTTTCTCTTAACAAATAGTTTTGAAACGATTTCATCAGAAATGTCTTTTGGAGTATCCACTTTAGGATTGACTGATGTTACAGTTGAGTTTTGGTGGTTGTGTGGAACAGAGGGTCCTTTTACTTTTGGATTTGGAGGAGGACAGCTATTTTACTCAGATAATGGTGGTTTAGCATGGAATCCTGTATTCCCAACAAACCTAACTACATCAACATGGACTTTTGAAAGTTTAACCAATCCAGCTTTTGATAATGTTGCTGATTTAAGATTTATGTTTACGTTTACGAATGATCTAGGGGCTGTGGATCCTGTAGGTTTTGCAGTTGACGATTTTAGGATAACGACACCAGCTGGACCTTGTTTTGTTGATTTTGGTTCTGATACTACTTTGTGTTCAGGAGAGTCAGTAACCTATGATTTTTCTTCCATAACAAATTCAAACTTTCTTTGGAGTGATGGTTCAACAACCGCACAAAATACTTTTACTCAGGCAGGCACTTATTGGCTTCAAGTTTCAGATACCATTTTTGGTTGTGCTGCTGCTGATACAGTTGTCATTTCTGAGAATCCACAAATAAACGTAAGTATTGTAAACCTTTCTCAACCTAGCTCTTGTGGAGCAAATGACGGATCTTTTGAAGTTAATGTGACAGGTGGTACCCCGCCCTACAACTATTCATTCGATCAGGGTCAAAATTTTATACCAGTGAATAATATAAGTGGATTTGCAGGTAGTTATTATGTAATTGTCGAAGACGCATTAGGCTGTCAATTTGATTATGGAGTTGTAAGCTTGAGCGATCCAAGTGCGGTAGTTATTAATAATGAATTAGTTAATAATATGGATTGCATAGCCAATGGTGATATTGAAATTCTTGCCACTGGTAGTGGTTCTCCTCTATCATACTCTATCGATGGAGGACAAACATACTCTGCAAATAATGTTTTTAATAATTTAGGAGAAGGTACTTATACGATAGAAGTCACGGAAGGGTTGTGTGTAACATCTGGAGGAACATACACATTTACAAACCCTAAAATTACAATAGACTCTATCGTCACCACAGATGTTGAATGTAACACCGGAAATACAGGTCAAATTGAAGTATATGCCAGCGGTGGCAATATTGGTGTTTATAATTTTTCAGTGGATGGAGGAACCTCATTTAGTCCAACAAACACTTTCTCCGGTTTAAATGCAGATAGCTATACCGTTATTGCAGACGATGGCGTGTGTCAAGATACAGATTCTGTGGTAATAAGTCAGCCAGGTTCATTAGACAGCGAAGCATATGTTTTAGGAGGGCTCAATGGTGTAGGTATTAGTTGTTCAGGAGATAGCACAGGAATCTTATATGTACTAGCAATAGGAGGTACTGGACCCTACTCATACGATTGGTTCGATTCAAGTATGAATTCAATAAATGCTACTGATGAGGATACTGTTTTTAATGTAGGCGCAGGCACTTATTTTGTGCAAGTTACAGACAATAATGGTTGTACTTCCATTGATGATGTTACCATCTTAGAAAACGATCTCTTAGAAAGTTTTATAATTTCGGATAGCGTTTCCTGTTTTGGATTTGATGATGGAACGGCTACGGTATATGTTTCGGGGGGTGTCCCTCCTTATACCTATCAATGGAGTAATGGGGATGATACGCAAACAGCCTCTAACCTTACAGCAGGTACTGTCTGGGTTCTGGTGCAAGATGTTTACGGATGTGATTTATTAGATACAGCATTTGTTGAAGAACCATTTTTGCTAGAGGTCAACGCAATAGCAAACGACGTTACTTGTCATAACTACGATGACGGAGAATTGACTGCGGTTCCATTAAACGGAACGCCACCCTACACTTATGAATGGACTTATCCAGGATATGGAGTAGTAGGAACCACTCAAACGCTGTCAGCTATGCAGCCGAGTACTCATTCCAATTATTCGGTAATGGTTACCGATTCAAATGGCTGTACAGCTACTGATTCAGCTTGGATTTATGAGCCTGACCCATTAGTTGTTTCTGAGACCCAAAATACACTACCAGCTTATTGTGTTGGCTTGGATTATGGTTCAAACACAGGTTTTGCTACCGTTCAGGCAACAGGAGGAAATCCAGATATTAATGGAAACTATAATTTTGTTTGGGCAGCAGAATCGAACTTATCTTTTCCTGGTTTATGGGATAGTTTTTTAGATAACCAGTCTGTAATTTCAGGTGTTAATCCTGGCTACTATACTGTTGTGTCAACAGACTATAAAGGATGCGTAGATACAACAAAAGTATCTATCCCCTTAGTTGAAACAATGGATGTAATCATTACATCAGAAGATAACAATTGTTTTCAGGGTTCGGATGGTGTAGCTACAGCATTCGGTTTTGGAGGCTGCGGTCAATTTGACCCATTTGATTGTGATTACGTTTTTGAGTGGACAACACCTAGCAGTGTCCTAACTTTTTACGGTGAAGATGCAGCCATAACAGATTTAGCTGAAGGAACCTACGCCGTAACAGTAACCGATACAAACGGATGTTCAATTACAGAGTCTGTTTACATTGATGAACCAGATGAAATCGTCTTTTCAATGATTGCGACAGATCAATCTTGTTACGGAGATGTTGCCTCAAATGATGGAAGTATTTTTGTTGATATACAAGGTGGTTTGCAACCCTCATACACTCTAGAGTGGTATGAATATGTCGGTATCTTCCCTGGTACTTCACTAGGTACACAATTAGTCAATGATAACTATACTATTGACAACCTAGCTTCAGGCGAATATAACGTAGAAGTGTACGATGCCAATGGTTGTGTTGGTGTAGTTGATTTTAGTAGTCAAGAGACTAATCCAGTTGAAATAGAGCAAGGATACCAAGTGCAAGTTGAAATAGATACCGATCCTTCGGTCTTAGATTTAATCATAGACTGTTACAACATTGATAATGGCGAGGCTCAAGTATTATCTCCCGATCAAAATTTATCTTACGTTTGGTCTCTAAACACCAACCCTATTGATACAGGAGCAAGCACCCAATCCCTTTCTGATGGGAATGTTACGGTAGCAGCTTATTATGGTAATTGGTTATGTGAAACCGTTTCATTACCGGTCACACTTCAAGATCCACCACAAATAGCAATAGATCCTGCAGTAACGATTACACCAGAAAGTTGTGTTAATGCCAATAATGGTAGCATTTCTTTCCCTAATTTAT
>CBFIDX010000048.1:0-3089 GCA_965661505.1 Flavobacteriales bacterium
CAAGCCTGGACCATCGAAAATAAATTGCTGACACCTACCATGAAGGTGAAGCGCAATGCCCTAGAGAAAATACACCAAGACAACTACCACTCTTGGTACGAAAAAGGGCAGCAAGTAGTGTGGGAATAGCAAGGCTTTGTTGACTGTTAACTAGTTGTTTAAAAACTCTCTTTGAAAAAGGAGATGTTCGGGGGATATATTTATTTTTGCAGAGCAAATAAAAACACAACTTATGTCTGCACAAGCAACACTCGCACTGGCTACTTTAGAGCAAGCGCAGGAGCTCGGTCTTCTTCCAGAAGAGTTTGATAAGATCAAAGAAATTTTAGGGCGTACCCCCAACTTTACGGAGATGAGCATCTTCTCGGTGATGTGGTCGGAGCATTGTTCCTATAAAAATTCCATCAAGTGGTTAAAAACCTTGCCCAAAGACGGCCCCCATATGCTGGTAAAGGCAGGAGAGGAGAACGCCGGATTGGTAGATGTAGGCGATGGGGTAGCTTGTGCTTTTAAAATAGAAAGTCATAACCACCCCTCTGCGCTAGAGCCCTACCAAGGAGCTGCTACCGGAGTGGGAGGAATCAATAGAGATATTTTTACCATGGGAGCGCGTCCCGTAGCTCAGCTCAACTCCTTGCGTTTTGGGCAAATAGAGTTAGACCGTACCAAATGGCTCGTAAAAGGAGTGGTGAAAGGGATTGGCGATTACGGCAACGCCTTCGGAATCCCCATTGTTGGTGGCGAAGTGTTTTTTGATGAATGCTACAACACCAATCCGTTGGTCAACGCTTTTTCTGCTGGCATCATGGAAACGGATGCGTTGATCTCTGCCACAGCTTCTGGGGTAGGAAACCCGGTATTTATTGTGGGATCAAGAACAGGAAAAGACGGGATTCATGGGGCGGCATTTGCCTCCAAAGACATTACGGAAGAATCGGCCAACGATTTGCCTGCCGTACAGGTTGGCGATCCTTTTCAAGAAAAATTATTGCTGGAAGCCACCCTCGAGCTCGGCAAAACCGATGCCATTGTAGGGATGCAAGACATGGGGGCAGCAGGGATTACCTGTTCTACCTCCGAGATGAGCGCTGCCGGCGGATGCGGCATGCGCATTCAGCTTGATAAAGTGCCTACCCGACAAGCCAATATGAAGGATTGGGAAATCCTTTTGTCGGAATCGCAAGAGCGCATGCTAATTGTGGTAGAGAAAGGCAAAGAGGCCATCGTGCATGAAATTTACGATAAATGGGACCTCAGTTGCGAGCAAATAGGAGAGGTGATCGAAGGCGATCGTTTGCAATATTACGTAGGCCAGACCTTGGTAGCGGATGTGCCAGCTACCGATTTAGTGCTGGGAGGCGGCGCTCCAGTGTATGAAAGAGAATACAAAGAGCCGGCTTATTTTGAAGAGTTTAAAAAATTCCAAATAGAACAGGTATCGCAACCCAAAGACCTAGTGGAGGTGGCTAAATTCTTAACCGCTCACCCCAATATTGCTTCTAAAAAATGGGTTTATGAACAATACGACTCCATGGTGGGCACCATTAACATGGGCACCAATGCACCCAAAGATGCAGGGGTGATAAACATCAAAGGGAGCAACCGCGCACTTGCCATCACGGTAGATTGCAATGCCCGCATGGTGAACGCCAACCCCGAAGAGGGCTGT
Organism: Flavobacteriales bacterium; assembly: GCA_965661505.1. Taxonomy (GTDB): domain Bacteria; phylum Bacteroidota; class Bacteroidia; order Flavobacteriales; family UBA7312; genus UBA7312. The sequence goes on from CBFIDX010000048.1 coordinate 1,670, forward strand.
GCCATGGCGGTAGCAGAAGCGGCCCGTAACATTGTTTGCTCGGGAGGAGTTCCTTCCGCCATTACCAACTGCTTGAATTTTGGAAACCCATACAATCCGGAAGTATATTGGCAGTTTGTAGGAGCCATCAAAGGCATGTCAAAAGCCTGTAGAAAATTTGAAACACCCGTAACGGGAGGAAACGTAAGTTTCTATAACCAAAGTGCCATGGAAGGCAAAGAGGTGCCTGTTTTTCCCACACCCACCATCGGGATGTTGGGCGTAGTAGAAGATAAATCACACATCATGTCCTTGGATTTTAAAGGCAAAAGCGATCTGATTTTCCTCATTGGAGAATCGCAAAACAATATTTCTTCTTCTGAGTACTTAGCTTCCTACCACGGAGTAAGGGAGAGTTCTACTCCTCCTTTTTCTTTGGACAAAGAATATGCGGTGCAAGCAATCGTAAAGCAGCTCATTAGAAAACAACTGATTGAGTCGGCACACGATGTAGCCGATGGAGGTTTGTTCATCACCTTATTAGAAAGTGCCATGCACCGAAACTTGGGCTTTGACATAACGACGGCGGCCGAATACCGTGAGGATGCCTTTTTGTTTGGAGAGGCTCCTTCCAGGGTAGTGGTTTCTGTTCGTGAAACAGAAGAGGATGCTTTTATTGACCTTATGAAAGAAAGCCAGGTGTCTTTTAGTCTTTTAGGACACGTAACCAAAGGGGATATCCGCATTGACGAACATTCTTTTGGTAGTGTGGACCAATACAAAACAATTTTTGATAATTCGCTGGCCCAAAAGCTGCAGAACTAATTCATAAACAGAGCTCCTCACAAAGAGGGGCTTTTTTTTGCTCAAGATTTTCTACATTTGAGGCATTAAACAAATAAAGCCGATGTTTAACGATTTTGGAAACATACAAGTAGCGGCCCTGCCCGCCCATCTACGTCAATTTGTAGTTAATCAAGATTACGAAAGTTATACTTCCGTAGATCATGCTGTATGGCGTTATGTGATGCGAAAAAATGTGGATTACCTTTCGAAGGTTGCCGACGATTCTTATGTGGATGGTTTGCGCAAAACGGGCATTACCCTAGAGAAGATTCCCAACATTCAAGACATGAACGATATTTTGGGAGAGATTGGATGGGGGGGCGTTTGTGTAGATGGCTTTATTCCGCCTTCTGCTTTTATGGAGTTTCAGGCCTATAAAGTATTGGTCATTGCAGCCGATATACGCCAACTCGAACACATTGAATACACCCCTGCGCCCGACATTATTCACGAAGCAGCCGGTCATGCTCCCATCATCGCGGATCCAGAATATGCCGAATACCTGCGCCTCTTCGGGGAGATAGGCAGCAAGGCCATTTCTTCAGCCAGGGATTATGAGCTGTACGAAGCCATACGTCACCTTTCCATCATTAAA
>CBFIDX010000049.1:0-2954 GCA_965661505.1 Flavobacteriales bacterium
AAATACATTTCGGAAACTCTTGCCAACGTGGAATAATATGTTAGTAATCATAAAAAAAAGCCATCAATTATGGCTTTTTTTATTGTTTAATCAAATGTTCAATTCTTTGATATGTTTCCTTTTGCACATTTACCAAAGGAAGTCGTAGCTTATCGCCACAAATTCCAAGTATTTTTAAGGCGGCCTTGATGCCAGCAGGATTGCCATCACAGTACAAAGGATCTAAAAAACGGTAAAGTTGATAATGAATTGCGTTTGCTACTTTCTGTTTACCCTCCAATCCATAACGAACCATCTTTGAAAATTCGTTTGGATAAGCTTGTCCAAAAACCGAAATCACTCCGTCTGCACCCATATAAATCATCGGGAGTGTTAAACCATCATCACCAGAAATTACCAAAAAGTCTTTTGGTTTATCTTTTATGATTTTCATGATTTGATCCATATCTCCACTAGCCTCTTTTATAGCGATAATGTTATCAAAGTCGTATGCTAATCTTAAGGTTGTTTCAGCGGTAATGTTACTACTCGTTCTTCCTGGCACATTGTATAATATAATCGGCAAAGTAGATGCTGAAGATAATGCTTTGTAATGCTGATAAATTCCTTCTTGGGTTGGCTTATTGTAATAAGGTGAAACAGATAGAATTGCATCATAGCCCTTTAAATCAATAGATTGTATTTCATCTATTAGCAGAGAGGTATTGCTACCCCCTATTCCTAAAACTAAAGGAATTCTTTCATTGACATACTCTTTGACAAAAGAGGTTATGATGGCTTTTTCTTTTTTGTTTAATACTGCACTTTCTCCAGTAGTACCCAATACTACTAGGTAATCAACACCACCTTTAATGTTATGATTCAATAATTTTTCTAAACCTTGTAAATCAATTTCTCCATTATCAAGAAATGGAGTAACGATTGCAATTCCTGTTCCACTAAGATTATGAGACATTTTTCTTGTTTATAATGTTTAAGTAATGATGAATTTCCTTAATTAATGCTGCCAATGTATTCTCTTTAACGTCGAGCATCATATCATATAAATCAACATTTTCTTGATACTTTCCTACTTTAAACTTTGCTTTAGAACTACCGGCTAAATATTTGATAGGTATGCAACTATCATCACAAAAATTAATGAGGATGTCATAATCTTTTTCGACAAAATTCTTAATGATATAGTTCTGTGGTTTGTAATACCAATTCAAATCTTTCAGGAAGAAGAAATCAAATTGCAGCATGGGCATATGATGATGTGTGAGCTCTTTTAAATTAACAAAACCCAAAGCCTTTACATCTTTTTTAGTCTTAAAAAGAGTATTCACAAATTCACTTACCAGCATCATATCCTCTAGCTTTGTAGCATCATATAGAATGCCAATTGACTCAGCTGTATGTAAATTATGTACCTGTCGTTGTCTTGGGTTAGATTTCAACTCTCTCTTAAAAAAGAAATCTCCTACCTTTTGTTTAATATTTTCAACAAATTGCATTAACTAACTTTCTGTATAAATTCTTCTTCAGTGATAATGGGTATTCCCAAGTCTTCAGCTTTTTGTCGTTTGCTTGGCCCCATATTCTCACCAGCTAACACAAAAGTAGTTTTTTTAGAAATGGAACCCACATTTTTTCCAGCGTGTTGCTCAATGAGTTTTTTGAGCTCATCTCGACTGTAATTAGTAAAAACTCCTGACACTACTATGGAACATCCTTCTAAAACCTTTGAAATAGATTTATCCTCTGCTCTTACTTCCATTTGCAAGTTATGATAACGAAAACCGTCGATAATTTCCGTATTTTTTTCTTGGGCAAAATAAGACAAAACACTTTCAGCAATTTTTTCTCCAATCTCTCCTACACCCTCAAGGTCTTCACGCTTAGCCTGCATTAAAGCGTCAATGTGTTGAAAATGAAGAGCTAATTTTTTAGCTACTGTTTCTCCAACATAACGAATGCCTAACGCAAATAATAATCTTTCAAATGGGATTTTTTTTGACTCTTGTAATCCTTTTAATAAATTTTCAGCAGACTTTTGAGCCATACGCTCCAAAGGCAGTAAGTGTTCTAAGTTTAAAGTATATAAATCTGGTAGCGAACAGATCAAACCTTCATTAAAAAGTAATTCAATTGTTTCAGGTCCTAATCCATCAATATTCATGGCCTTTCGGCTAATAAAATGCTCAAACTTTCCTTTTATCTGCGGAGGACAATGCTCACTGTTCGGACAATAGTGTTTTGCATCTCCTTTTGTTCTTATCAAATCACTGGCACATTCTGGACATTTTGTAATAAATTCGGTTGGCTCAGAAAACAAATCTCTATCTTGCTTCTCTACCCCTACAATCTTGGGGATGATCTCCCCACCTTTTTCTACATATACCTTATCGCCCTCTCTAATATCTAGCTTGGCTATTTGATCGGCATTGTGCAAAGAAGCACGCTTTACAATGGTTCCTGCTAACAAGACCGGCTCCAGATTTGCCACAGGTGTTATGGCGCCTGTCCTCCCTACTTGATAAGTGATTTCGTTGAGCGTGGTTAAAGCTTGTTCTGCCTGAAACTTATAGGCAATTGCCCACCTTGGCGATTTAGCCGTAAAGCCCATTTGCTCCTGCTGTTGCAAGCTGTTTACTTTAATAACAATCCCATCAATATCGTAAGGTAAATCGTGGCGTAGCTTATCCCACTTTTGCACAAAGCGGATAACAGCCTCTATATCTTTGCAGCATACGGTTTCAGCAGGAACCTTAAAGCCCCAGCTTTTGGCTTGCTGTAGGTTATCGTAATGTAAATCGCATGGAATTTGGCTTCCAAGCATGTGGTACAAGAAGCAATCTAAAGGGCGCTCTGCCACCTCTTTACTATCCAGCATTTTCAAACTTCCAGAAGCAGTGTTTCTTGGGTTGGCAAAGGGCTCTAAGCCGGCTTGTTCTCGCTCTTTATTCATGGCT
>CBFIDX010000050.1:0-2850 GCA_965661505.1 Flavobacteriales bacterium
AATGCTTTTCTTGTTGCTTGGCTACCAGGAACAGAAGGTGGTGGTGTTGCCGATGTCTTGTTCGGGAAGTCAGATTTTCAAGGCAAGCTATCTTTCTCATGGCCCAAGAGTATGGAAGATATTCCTTGTAATTATGACAATGATTGTGACCCCTTGTTCCCTCTAGGGTATGGACTTAACTATAAAAACTAAATTTATGAAACATCTTCTTTGGATCTCTACGATATTGGTATTATGCTCTACAAGCAATGCACAAAACTGGACACTACTCTGGGAAGATGAGTTTACTACTAACTCATTAGACAGCAATTATTGGTCACATGACATTGGTAGTGGAAGTCAATTTAATCTTTACGGCTGGGGAAATAGTGAACTACAATACTATCAACCACAAAATACAAGTATTGCTAACGGAATACTAACGATAGAGGCAAGAGAAGAAAGTACTCCTATTTACGACTCCTGGAATGTTCCCTACAATTATTCTTCTTCTAAAATTGTTACGCGAAATAAATTTGAGTTTAAATATGGAAAAGTAGAAGCTAGAATTAAAACTGTTGATGGAGAAGGATTTTGGCCTGCCTTTTGGATGATGCCCTCATCAGGTTGCTGGCCTGAAAATGGAGAAATTGACATCATGGAGCAATGGGGAAATGATGGCCCTACCAATGTAACAACAGGAGCCGCTCATGTAGGTTTCTGTGGGAGTGGTAGTCACTATAATTCATGGAATCATACGCTAGATCAAGGGTCATTTGCTGATGATTTCCATGTATATGGAGTTATATGGGCAGAAAACTATATCGGATGGTACTTAGATGGTCAATTAATACATTATGTTACTCCAGCAAGTTATCCACAGCAATACAACTGGCCTTTTAATGATCTAGAGCGCTACGTTATGATCAACTTTGCAATTGATAGTAATGGTCCAAATGGAAACACCATATTTCCTAACAATATTCAGGTAGATTACGTTAGAGTCTATCAAACAACGGATGTAATAGGATGTTTGGATTCAGATGCATCAAATTACAATCCAATTGCAAGCATCAGTGGTCCATGCGAATACGAGCTTACGTTTAATGTAAATATGAATTGTTATAACGCTAACTACAACACTGTTTACGTAACGGGGCCCTTCAACGGGTGGTGTGGAGATTGTGATGCTATGTCTGACACAAATGGTGATGGAATATGGAGTTTGACAAAATCTTTTTCAACCTCCAATGTAGAGTATAAATATTCAGTAGATAACTGGGCAGACCAAGAAGATTTGGTTAGCGAAATGCAAAATGGTGCTGCGTGCGCCCCTGTAACCGACTATTGGAGCTATGCTAATAGAGTGGTAGATCCTACTATAAACAATACAACCAATGATAGTTGGGGGTCTTGTCAAAATTGCCTTTCTACTATTCCAGGTTGTATCGACCCTAATGCAGAAAATTACAATATAAATGCAACTACCGACGACGGTTCATGTCTGTATTCAGTCAATTTTTCGGTTGATATGAATTGTTACTCTAATCCTTTTACAACTGTTTATGTTACTGGCCCTTTTAATGGGTGGTGTGGCGACTGTAATCCATTATCGGATGCCGATGGAGACGGTGTATGGGAAGGAACAGATGATTTTCCTATTGGTGATTTAGAATATAAATACGCCCTAGATAACTGGGCAAACCAAGAAGACCTAGTTGACGATATGGTCAATGGAGGAACATGTGCTCCCATAACAGATTATTTTGCCTATGCTAATCGAGTCGTAAATGTATCGTCGCCAACAGTAACAGACGACAATTACGGGTCATGTGATGACTGTTTGCCATCTGTTTTAGGTTGTACGGATGCCAACGCTAGCAATTACGACCCTATAGCTACAGTAGATGACGGCTCTTGTACTTATACCGGGGTTTTGGGCTGTACTGATGCAACAGCCTCTAATTATAATGACTTAGCTACAACAGATGATGGTTCTTGTTTATTCCCTGTAACCTTTACAGTAGACATGAATTGTTATCCAGATGCCTTTACGACTGTTTATGTAACAGGCCCATTTGCTGGATGGTGTGGAGATTGTTTCCCACTATCTGATGCTGATGGCGATGGAATCTGGGAAAGAATAATGAATTTTCCGACTGGTGACTTGGAATATAAATACCAATTAGACATGTGGAGTCATCAAGAAGACTTAGTTGACGATATGGTCAATGGTGGTTCTTGTGCTCCAATTACCGATTACTGGTCTTTTGCTAATCGCTCTGTAACAGTTGCTGGAGCAACAGTAACAGATGATACTTACGATACGTGTAACGATTGTATCACTTCAGTTGAGGTCTTTGGATGTACCGATCCTTCTGCTGATAATTATAACGCAACAGCTACAGATGACGACGGCTCATGTGTTTATTGTTCAACATTTGATCTTATCGTTTCTTCTCAAAGCAATGTTTCATCAATTGGAACATGTGATGGTATTGCTATTGTTACAGGTGTTGGAGGTACTTCCCCCTACAGTATTTCTTGGCCAGCCAATCCATTTGCTTTATGTGAAGGTACTTACACTGTTTCTGCTACTGATGCAGAAGGATGTGTTGCAGCTGTTGATTTGCTAATTAGCGGACCTTCTACCGAGGGCTGTACTGACGTAAATGCAGATAACTATGATGCTACAGCTACGATAGATGACGGTTCTTGTGTTTATACAATTCTTGGCTGCACCGATCCTACAGCTGACAACTACGATGCTTCAGCCACGCAAGATGATGGTAGTTGTACCTATACTGCCGTTTGTAATGCTCCAACAGGCTTGAACACATATGATGTGGTACATACTAGAGCTACCTTTAA
>CBFIDX010000051.1:0-2701 GCA_965661505.1 Flavobacteriales bacterium
CCTTTTTGCTGATGCAGGTTTAATAAACACCAATGAATTCAGCGCTCAAAATTTTGAAAATTCATTTACGGAGATTCGTGCTGACGCCGGCGTTGGAGTAGCGTTGACGATTGACCGTTGGGGAGCTTTAGAAATGGCTCGTCCGCTGACGCTACGCCTAGATTTTCCTATGGCTTTAAACAAATACCCTTATGTTGACGAAAGCTCTTTTCAGTTAAATCGATTTGTTTTTGGAGTGGGTAGAGCTTTCTAATGGCAATAAAAAAGGAAAGACTTCACATCAAATCCTCTTTATTGTCAACATCAATTTTGCGCTCACCCAAATCGTAAAAAATAGTTTCTTTACTATGTAGGTTAAGATCTACTGATGGCAGGAATCCAGCTTTAACAATGGCAACAAAATGCGATCCATAAAAACATTTAGGATAATCTTGTCTGCGATATAAGTTATGATCCACAATCCTACGTCCATTCACTCCTTCTTCAAAAAAACACAGATAAGGGTGTTGCTTTAGTGGCTCCCTACACAACAAAGATTTTGCATTATGGGCATGATAAAATTTTAATATTTGCTGTATATCCAAAAAGGTACGCTCTGGATAAGTTAAATATAAAACAACCAGTGTATCCTCTTCCGACAACTTTTTTTCTTCCACTACATGCTGCAATACGGGCTTAATACTCGTTGTGTCTAACGAAAGATGATCTGGACGCTTTATAAAATCAAACTGATAGCTTTGATTGTTTATTTCTCTTATAACCTCATCATCAGAAGTAACAATAACTGATTCATTTTTAAGCTCTTGGGGTAGTTTTTCGAATAAAAATCTGTTTTTAAATTTAAATCCTTTTGAGTTTTTTCGGGCAGGTATGATAAAATACGTACTCATATTTCTTCTATTCTTTTTGTTTTATCGCAAATTAACAAATCGTAAGCAGGCTTCTCCCCCACACTTAAGTGGTGGTATTTACAACCCCATTTAGCCAATTGCTCAAGGGTGGTTTTTCTCCAGTCTAGCCCCGTCACTGTACCTCTTGCTGTCCAATAAGTTATCTCATTACCTTCATCATAAAGCTTATTTATCTTTGCTATGTTTTCCTCGTAAGGAAGAGCATCCGGATAGTTCCTCTCCCCTTCGTAATAACAAATGGTTTCATCTATATCAACAAATATTTTCATAAGCTAAACTTAATTTTTCTTTCTTCAAGTGTTAACTTATTGATTTTAGGATTTTGATAGATGGAGTCTCCCGGAAAATGAGTAGTTGATACTTCTTCAATGACGCAACCGTTTTTGCTACTAAAAGAATGATCAACCTTTGTATTTATTAGTTTAGGATCTCCTAGTTGTAAATCGATCTTTTTTCCATTCAAGACCAACTCACAATCACCTGATAATAACTCAAATGATTCCTCTTTTATCATGTGCCTGTGTGTGGGATGAGCCTGATTGGGAAGCATCACCAATATTTTTTTACAGTATTGTCGGTTAATCTTAGAAACTATGACACAGCCTGTTTCAAAAAAGTTATCTAAACCAAAATGTGCTGATATCTCCACATCATCATTCTCAGTTACCGTTACCTTAGCGCTTTGTAATTGCTGGATGACTTGTTTTTTTATTCGATCTAAAATCTCTTTACGGTCAACGTCAATAATGTCTTTCTCTAGTAAACCTTCATTTTTCTTTTTGTCGTTTGTTAAACATGCACCAATAATCTGATGATAAGCTGAAGCATCGAACATATTTTCTTGAACAGGCATTGCAAAATAAAGATCATCCTTAGTAATGGCATGGCCTTTAGAAAGATCGCCTTTTAGATACACCCCCCTTTTTAATGACTTTAGCGCATTTACTTGTGCCGTAGATTTTCCTGTTGATGCTTCTATCAAAGCGTCTATTTCTGTAATCACTGTTTCCATCTGATCCTTAGTTAACGAATAGGCGTTTAAGGGCCAATTAGTGGTGGGTACACCAATGTGTTTCTCAACAATAGTACATCCCATAGCTACGGCATAAGGTGTAACCGAGGGTGACAATGGCGATTCGTGTGTAGAAAATCCTATTTCAATATCGGGAAACTCCTGTTTTAGACGCTTAATTCGATCTAAATTTGCCACATTATTGGGTGTTGGATACTCACCCACACAATGCATAAAGGAAAAATCTCTCGCTCTTTGCTTAAACAATTTGTAAACCTTCCTTAAGGTGGGTAATTCAACGCCCGCCGTAGAAATAATTATTTTTTTATTAATCTTTGATACATCTTCCAGTAAAGGCCAATCATCAACAGAACAGCTGGCAACCTTTAAAACGTCAATATTTAAGTCGTCAGATAAGGGAATGGATTCGTTATCAAAAGGGGTGGTTATAGCTAGTAAACCTTTTTGTTTAATGTAGTTTACTATCTCTTTAAATTGTTCTTTAGATAGACGTGTTTCATTAAATCTTTTTACATATTTCAAATCATTCCTTTGCTGAAAATCTGGATGAATAAAAGTTGAAAGGTTACGAAATTGCATTTTGATTCCTGCATTTATTCCTTTCTTTTGAGCCAGGTCGGCAAACTCATCAACAATCCTTTTTGCATGATCCACACTGCCCATGTGGTTATTTGCCATTTCAAAAATATAGAGCATCGGTTTTTATATAATAAATAGTTGTTCTTTTTTGACTTTGCTAATATATCTTAAAGTAAAA
>CBFIDX010000052.1:0-771 GCA_965661505.1 Flavobacteriales bacterium
CATCAAAACGCTGAAATAACTCATAGTTTAAATCAAACTGAAAGCTGTTAGCATACGATTCGCCCTCTAGGTTATAAAAACGCAATTTAGAAGGGTCTTCTACATCTACCACCACTTGATTGTCAAATTGGGTTCTGTAAGCATCGGCATTAAAAGTAGCTTCTCTATCAAATAATTTAAAGCAATGGGTTACATTAATTCCGTAATTCAGGGCCAACTCCATTTCTAAATCATCTTCTATCTCAAACGTTCTTGAAGAGGCAAAATAATTGGTGTTTTCGGCAATTGGATTGGCTATTCGCATAGCTCGTCCTGCTGAAAGCCTAAATACGGTTTGTTCTGTAGGGTTCATTTTTAGGTTAACCCGAGGGGTATAATTTAGTCCGTGTTCATTGTGATAGTCTGCACGAAAACCAGCAATTAAAACCGTTTGATTGTCAGAAGTATAGCTATACTCCGAAAAAAGGCCTGTTGTCAAATCTGTTCGATCAAAGTTTTGACCTTGGTAACTTTCTGCATACCTATCGGCATAGTAGCTCATACCGTAAGTTAAGGCGTGGTAATTGTGTCGTAAATAGGTTTGACGAATCAAATTGAGGTAAGCACTCTCTTGAAGCCCTTGGTAATCTGTTGGCCCAAACGCTATGTCTTGCTGATGCCTTCTAAAAGCTGTTTGAATGCCAAAACTTTTGTCAGGGCTGTTAGGCATCTTAAAGCCTGTCTTAGCACTAAACTCCATTATTGTATTATCGATCACAATCTTGTAGGGGT
>CBFIDX010000052.1:781-2004 GCA_965661505.1 Flavobacteriales bacterium
AGCGTGCAATAAAGTTAAAATGGTATCTTTCATCCTCTCTTATCCACCGATTAAGTAGGTTGAAATACTTAATATGAGGCATATCTAAAAAGCCGTTTTTATCTTGGTCTATCTCTTGATCGTGGTAATTGATGCTTGTAAACAAATTACTCTGCCATTTGCCGGTTTTCTTAGCGTACTGCAGGTTGTTTTCAAACTTACGCTCAGAGTTGGCATAAAAATTCCAATACAATTTATCGGATTCTTCTGGCTTAAAATACTCCAAATTGATCTGCCCCGTAAAAGATTCAAAGCCATTGATCACGGAACCTGCTCCTTTGATGACTTGAATGGACTCAATCCACGTTCCTGGGACATAGGCCAAACCGTAGGATGAGGAAAGCCCTCTTATGAGAGGGAGATTTTCTTGCGTTATCTGAGTATATACACCATCGAGGCCTAACATTTTTATTTGTTTAGCCCCAGAAACGGCATCTGAAAATGTAACATCTACCGTAGCATTGGTTTCAAAACTTTCGGATAAATTACAACAGGCTGCCTTTTGCAGTTCTTGACTCGAAATTTTTTGAACCTGCAAAGGGCTCACCATAGACAATTCGGTTGTGCTTATTCTTGCGTCAATGGTTACTTCCTCTACTTCTAGCGACTCGCTAAGAGATATACTTAAAAAATCATCGTTTTCAACTACTATTGTTTTTGTCTGAAAGCCAATGAATGAAATTTGCAGTGTAAAAGGAAAAGAAATTCCTGCGTTCAAATAAAAGTTGCCTTGTGCGTCGGTAGTCGTCCCCTTATCGGTGTCCTTTATAAGCAGGTTAGCGCCCATTAGTGGACTGCCTTTTTCGTCATTTATTTTTCCTTCTATGGGGCCTTGAGCGTACAGAAAGAAAGCGCTCAATTGAAAGGCCAATAAAAATAGGTGTTTCATAATTCTAATTATTGATGTTGGTATTTATTCTCTGGTGTAAAGTGGTTGAGGCTTTAACCAAACATCAAATGCGAAAAACTTGGAAAAGGGATAGCTTTTGAGAATAACTTTTTGTGAAGGGCATGGCAAGCTTAGAGAACAACAAACGCCAAGATTCGGAAACCGTTTGATGCTGCCCCAAATCAGTTACATAGGCCTGAACAAAAGAAGGGGAAAGAAGCGGAGGATATGTGGGTGTATCGAAAGCAAAGGAAAGCAAGCGAAAATCGATAAAACAACAGCAACAAGCCGTTAG
>CBFIDX010000053.1:0-1497 GCA_965661505.1 Flavobacteriales bacterium
TACCTGTAAATGGTTACCGATCCTTTTTCTTCATAATTAGAGCCATCAACTCCCATTGCGTTAAGCACGTAGAAGTAAACACCCTCTGGCACTTCTTTTCCACTTAATGAAACGCCATCCCAAGATGAATCAGGAGAAAACATTTCGTACACTTTTTCTCCCCATCGGTTATAGATGGTAACATTCATTTCAGACATGCCGTAATTTTCAAAAGAAAATTCATCATTTAAATTATCTCCATTTGGAGAAAAAACATTGTTTTCTGATAAGCCTTGGGCTAAGAAATATTGCGTTAACTCATCGGAACAGAGATTGTTATTATTGGTTGCAACGAGCGTCACCTCATGCTCTCCCATGGAGTAGAAAGTATAGGCTTGTGTGTTATCAAAATTCCCAAAACCAAACTGTTCGTTGACTCCATCTACAAACCAAGATGTAACTACTGCACTAGCAGGTGTTGTAGCATTCGAAAGGGTTGGCTGAGATAAATCTTGAAAATCGAGTGTAAATGGTGTAGGCTGAGCCACACTATAGTTTGTTGTAAACGCTACACTTATTTCATCTGGCTGGCTTAGCAGGGTGCCTGTAATGGTTTCTGAACACCCGTTAGCATCTGTAACAAGAACATCGTAGGTTCCAATTGTCAATGAAGAGAAATCAACAGACGAAGATCCTTGTAGAAAATTATTACTGTTGCCACTCAGGGTAAAATCATAATTTCCATTAGCGTCAGTTGTTCCCCCTTGGGCCGATGCTGTAATAACTCCATCATTTTCTCCGAAACAACTAATTTCAAAAGAACCATACATTGAGGTAAAAACGTTTAAAAGCAACTCTGTTGGTTCTGTAATATTAACGTTTATACTGGTCTGACATCCATTGGCATCTGTTAGGGTGTATGAGCTACTACCTGGCGCTAGATTAGTGAAATCAACCAATGCTTCTGGAAGCACATTTGTAACCGACTCTATGCTATAATTTGGAACACCTCCGAAAGGGCTAAGTGTTGCAACTCCGTCATTTGCATCTTTACATGAAATATTGACTGTGCTGGTATTTATTAACTCAACAGCCTGTGGCTCGGTTAACTCTACACTCGCTGTTTCTGAACAGCCATTAGCATCAGTAACCGTCACTGTGTAGACTCCTGCAGTAAGATTGGTGTTGAGAGGGCCTAAAACCATGTTACTCCAATTGAAGCCATAGCCGGGATTACCTCCTGTTGGAATTGCTTCAGCACTTCCTGTATTTGCACCATTACAATCAACCCAATAACCATTATAGTTGTTTTCATTGGGGTTTGTAATGGTTACCGCAAGAGGGACAGCAGGATCTATCTCAAACTCTATTGGATACACACATCCGTTTGCGTCACCCACACTTAAGGTATAAACCCCTGGTGATAAATTTTGTAAGTTAAAAATCCCTGGATCTGCGGCTGTGCTGGGGTCCCAGTTCAAAATATAGGGATTTGGAAAGGCACCTCCAAATGGAATT